>NZ_KV786007.1:84482-205702 GCF_001806795.1 Brevibacterium sp. HMSC22B09
ATCTGTTGCTAACCGGTGTCCCCCTGAAAAATACGAGGCGCCGGGAGGGTCGGGAGGGTCAGGAGGGCTCACTCACCGGACGAGGTGCCGGGAAAGTTGGGCACGCACCACCGGGTGGGTTGGGCCCCACCCGCCACCGGCACTCACCGGACGAACTACCGGCCTGCCCACACACCCGTTAGCAACAAAAACACCCGTTAGCCGCAAGCAGACACCCCTTAGCCGGAATCTGCGGCTTAGCAACCACTGCTAAAGCGTGGATCTGTTGCTAACCGGTGTCCCCCTGAAAAGTACGAGGCGCCGGAAGGGTTAGGACGGACCCTGCAGGGTCGAAGGGACGAGGTGCCGGAAGGATTGAGAGGGCTCACGGTACGAGGCTCCAAGAGAGTTGGGCACGCACCACCGGCCGGGTTGGGCCACACGCCGCACCCGCCTCCGGCTCACACAGTGGTGAAGTGCAAGAACGTGCCGACTGTCAGCGACACAAAAGCCGCACCGGCACACAGAAGCTCAATGCCCAGCCCAATGCCAACGGCAACGAGGGTGCCCTTTGTGGTCTGCAGCGCTTCACTGGCAGTCGAATGCCGCACCCATTCAGCAATGAACAGGCCAACCACAAAGCCGATGAGCAACCCCGGCCCGGGCAGAACAAACATGCCGACAACAGCACTGAGCGCGGCTATTGCAATGACCCGGTTCGGCACCTGAAGCTTCTTCAGCCGATTGCCGGTCAGCACCCACGAGGCCGTTATGCCTATGACCGTCATGACGATCCCGGCCGCAGCACACGCCCAGCCCATGGTCGAGTTCACCGCAACACCCCAGCCGATCAGCACAGCCAGGTTCAGCAGCGACCCCGGAAGAACAGGCACGATGATGCCGGCACACCCGATCACCAGACCGACAAACGCAATGACGGTCGCCCACACCTGGGCGTCAGCGCTCAGCATCATCGCCTTCCTTCAAGGCGTCACCACCCGAGGCGCCGTCACCACCCGAGGCGCCACTCACCTCACGGCCGGACTCATCACCACGAGCCTCACCAGCACCGTCCTCACCAGCACCCGCAGCGACCATTTCGAAGTCTTCGCTGCGGTCGTCGATGACGGGTTCGGCGGTGTCGTCGTCGTGTCGGCGGACGTCAGTTTCAGAGTGTGCGCCGCAGCCGTTGCTCAGTGACACCACACGCCCGTCAAATGGCGATGCCGCGTTGGCGCACAGACCGAACTGGGTGCGCACCGAACCAGCAATGGGCATAAGGAAACCGCATGTGCGGCACTTGGCAGACGCCTCGGAAGCGTATTCGGAGTCCGGCCCGGAATCGGATTCGGCCCAGCGGGCAGCAGCAGCTGCAATGCCGTCGCGTGACAGCACGCGCTTGCGCCCCAGACCGAATTCAAAGTTGGGGATCTGGTCGATGTTGTCTTCAAGTTCGACCTTGACCTGCTCAAGTCCCAGTTCAAGGTTCGGATCGTTTTCGACCTTCGGCAGGACATCGCGAGCGCCGATGTCCGACGGGCGCAGCCTGTCCTTCCACGGCACCCATTCCGGTGCGACAAGCGCATCTTCGCCGGGCAGCAGCGCTGTTTCAGAGACCGTGACGGTCTCAGACCCGGGCACCAGCGCCAGAATCGCCGTCCAGTACCAGCCCGGGTAGCCGGGTGTACGGCATTCGAAGATGTGGGATGCGGCGTAGGCGCCTTCGGCAACAACACCCAGGTGCTCGCCGATAGACGTTTCGTCCGTCATTTCGGCGATCGCTGCGCGCGCAGTGTCGACCGCCTGAGCCAACGTGGGGTTGATCTCCCCCAGCGAGGCCCTCCATTCGGCGTAGCAGCTGGTCATCAGCCCTCCAGATCGTCGGCTACGTGGCGCAGGACCTCAGCGACTTTCGCGGAGAATTCCGCGTCCGGGTAGCGGCCCTGTCGCAGTCCAGCCAGCGTGTCATCGAGCATCGAGATGACATCTTGAATCATATCTGCCGTCTTTTCGGGGTTGGGGCGCACGCGCGGCGGAGCGTCCAGCAGGCGTGCGCGCAGCACCTGACGGCCGCGGCGGGAATCCACGATGTCGAAGTCCAGGCGGGATCCCTTGTGCACGGTCACGCCGTCGGGCAGTGACGACGAGTGCATGAAGAACTCTTCGCCATCGTCTCCTGTAACAAAGCCGAAGCCTTTGTCTGAGTCAAACCACTTCACGCGTCCAGTGGGCATTGTCTGTCCTTTTCTGTGCGCACTCGCGTGCGCGTCTGTTGGTCTGCTGCGGGCCGAACCTCACGAGGTGCCGGTCAGCTCCGCTTGTCTGTTGGGGTGTGCCTGGGAGGCTGGGCGGGCGAGGTGCCCGCGGGTGTTCTTGTCTGCTCTGTCCGCACCGGGTTCGGCCGGTCTGTTCTGGCCGGTCTGGCCGGAGCGCCGGAGTGAGTGTGCGCTCTAGGTGCGGCGGCGGAAGATCGCGGTGATCAGCCACGCCAGGAACAGGATGAACGATGCGCTTGGGGCAATCATTCCCACCCAGGTCAGAATCTTCGATGGGTGGCCGACGGTCAGGCCCTGCACAATCACCACGACAAGGGCGATTGCGCCCAGCAGCATGAGCGCAAGCGCGGTGATCAGCGTCCACGATGTGCGCTGTTCGTTCGTGCTTGTTGTCACTGTGGGCCTTTCGGTGTTGTGGCTCTGCCGACGGGGTTGACTACCCATTCTAACCGCCGGCTTTCTGTGCTCCGTCTAGACTCGTAGGGATGAAGGGCTTTCAGACTTTCACCGCGTGGCTGTCCACCGCGCCGGCCGACTGGTTTGCGGATTTTGTCCGCACCCGGCGCGATCTGGTGCGCACCGACACAGCGTCACTTGCCCGCCTGGCCGGTTCGGCTTCCACCCGCAAAGGGGTCGCGGTTGCCCTTGAGGCGCTCAATGCCGAAGCGCTGCAGACCGCTCTGCGCGCGGCGAAGGCTGCCCGCGTTGATCCTGTTGTTCCCTGCTCTGCTTTGGAAGCAAGCTCAGATGTCCTGGACCGTCTGATTCTTCTGGGCCTGCTGTGGCCCGCACAGACCAGCACACAAGACACGGCCGCAGGCACCCCCGGTGATGCCGAGTTCTTCGGCTTCCAATCCGAAGCCATCGCCCTGCTGCCCACCTCGGCAGCCGAATCCACCCGCCCGCCGGAGTGGACGGAATACTCACGGCCAGACGAACCAGCCCTCACCCCAATCCCCGAATCCGTTGCCCGCAACGCCCAAGCTGCGGCCGCAGGTGCTGCGGGCGGCACAGTTGCCGCTGCCGTCCGGGCGATCGAAGCCGATCCGCCCAGCCAGCTGATGTCCGGCGGTGTCGGCAAACGCGACGTCCAGCGGCTGGCTTCCGCCCTCGAACTCGAATACGCACAGACGATCTTCGTGCTCGAACTGTGCGGCGCACTCAACCTGGTGGGCGTCGACAGTTCCAGCATCGACCCGGTGTGGCTGCCCACCAGCGAATACGACATTCTCAAGCGCACCGACCGCGGCAGCCTGCACGCTGCACTCGTGCGCGCCTGGCTGCACATGGGCGAAGACATCACCCACATCGCCGCCGGCCACACGCCCCGCGGCGACCGCGTGCACCCGCTGAACTCCGTCGTCAAACCCACTACCGCCAACCCCTATGGCGGCCATCCCTCGGCTCTGCCGCCGGTCCGCTCGGCTCGCTTCCGACTGCTGCGCACCCTCCTGTCTCCCGAGGTGCCGCTCCCCCAACCGGGCTCCGGAACCTCGACCGGCACCTCGGCAGATTCAGGCACCTCGGCAGACCAGAAAACCGCAGAGACCCCGAGCATCCGGCTGACCGACCTCACGGCGGTCCTCCAGTGGCGCTACCCGCTGGCACCGGCGTTCAACCGCGAAACACTGGCCCAGATGCTGGGCGAGGCGGAATTCCTGGGGCTCGTCGCCACTCCCCTGACCGCACCCGACTCCTACGGGCTGACCCCTCTGGGCCGCACGCTTGCCGAGCACCTGAACACATCCCTGCCGGCGGCCGCACAGCCACTCGACTACGCGGGCTCAGCCGCCACAGTGCCAGCCGACTTCGCCGCAACAATCGGCGAACTCCTGCCCGACTACGCCGAAACCGTCGTCATCCAATCCGACCTCACCGCGGTCGCCACCGGGCCCGTCCACCCCGACCTGGCGCAGAAACTCGATTCGCTCGCCGACATCGAAACCCGCGGACAGGGCACTGTCTACCGCTTCACCGAAAAGAGCATCGAACGAGCCCTGCACACAGGGCTCAGCCGCACCGACATCGTTGACACACTGCGCGAATGTTCCTCGACCGGAGTGCCGCAGCCACTGGAGTTCCTCATCGACGGAGTTGCCTCCAGACTCAACCGCGTGCAGGTCGCCAGCGCCCGCGGCGCAGTCATCGTCGACGACCCCGACGAACTCGACGCCCTCCTGGCCGACCCGCTGCTCATCCCAGCCCAGCTGACCCGCGTGGCCCCCACCGTCGCACTGGCCGGCATCAGCTCCGACCGCCTGCGCGTCCTGCTGGAGGGCGCTGGCACATCGACCCTGACGGAAGCGCCCACGGCACAGCCGCAGCGCGCGCCCAAGCAAACCGCGCCCGCCGTCACCCGGCGGACAGCCCGCATTGCCGATGCAGACCTCGACCGCTACATTGCCGGGGTGCGCAGCAGCGCTGAAGCAGATGACGGCGACCCGGCATCCACCTCGGGCATTCTGCGCAGCGCCATCGACCGGCAGCAGAGTGTTGCCGTCACGCTGGCCCGCGCCGACGGCAGCAGCACCACCCTCACGCTCACCCCGACCGCAATCACCGGCGGACGAGTGCGCGGAATCCGCAACGGCAGCGAAATCGCCGCCTCACTGTCGCGGATCATCAGCGTCACCCCCGCCGAGGAAGGCACTCAGTGACAGGTCCCCTCGTCGTCCAGTCCGACAGCACAATCCTTCTGGAATCCGGCCACCCCGACGCGGCCGAAGCTGCAGCAGCCATCGCGCCTTTCGCCCAGCTTGCGCGCACACCCGAATACATTCACACCTACACCATCACCCCGCTGGGACTGTGGAACGCGCGCGCCTCCGGCCACGACGCCGAATCCGTCATCGACACCCTGCTCGAATACGCCAAATACCCCGTCCCGCACGAACTCCTGCTGGAAATCGTCGACCTCATGGACCGGTTCGGGGTGCTGGTGCTGACCAGTTCGCCCGTGCACGGCCTGGTTCTCGAATCCTCCGACACCGCACTGCTGGACAACCTGGCCGAACAGCCCGAAATGCAGGGAATCTTCGGCACCCGGATCGACCCCGGCACCGTCGAGGTGTACCCCTCCGAACGCGGCGAACTGAAGTTCCGCCTGCTCAAACTGGGCCACCCGGTGGCCGACCACGCCGGCTACGTCGACGGTGAAGCACACGCGATCGACCTCAACTATCACGAGGCGGAGCCGGGCTCCGCTGGTTCTCCCGGCTCCGGCGAGGGGGCGGGCGGCTCCAGCGGCACCGATGAGGGCGAGCGCGAAGGCGCGGGGGCCGAAGAGTGGCACCTGCGGCCATACCAGGACGAAGCCGTGCAGACCTTTATGCGCGGTGAATCCGGTGTAGTCGTCCTGCCCTGCGGTGCCGGAAAAACCATTGTGGGTGCCGCGACCATGGCACAGGTGAGCACAACGACGCTCATCCTGGTGACCAATTCGGTGTCCGCCAAACAGTGGAAGGCCGAACTGCTGCGCCGCACCAGCCTGACGGAAGACGAAATCGGCGAATACTCCGGTGCGGTCAAAGAGATCCGACCGGTCACCATCGCCACCTCCCAAGTGCTCACCACCCGCCGCAAAGGCTCCTACCTGCACCTAGAGCTGCTCGATGCGCGCGACTGGGGCCTGGTCATCTACGACGAAGTCCACCTGCTGCCCGCACCCGTCTTCCGGCTGACCGCTGGTCTGCAGGCGCGCCGCCGCCTGGGCCTGACAGCTACGCTCGTACGCGAAGACGGCCGCGAAGACGAAGTGTTCAGCCTCATCGGCCCCAAACAGTTCGAAGTTCCGTGGAAGGAAATCGAAGCCGCCGGCTACATCGCCACCGCCCACTGCGAAGAAGTGCGCGTGCGCCTGGACCGCTCAACCAGGGTGGCCTATGCGAGCGCAGAAGGCGAAGACCGCTACCGGCTGGCCGCCACCAGCGACGTCAAACTCCCCGTGGTGCGCCGCCTGGTGGAAAACCACCGCGACCAGCAGGTGCTCGTCATCGGCCAGTACCTCGACCAGCTGGAAGAGCTCGGCGAAGAACTGGGAGCACCGGTGCTGACCGGCAAAACCGGCGAAGCTGAACGCGAAAGGCTCTACGAAGCATTCCGCACCGGCGAAATCAAAGTGCTCGTCGTGTCGAAAGTCGCCAACTTCTCCGTTGACCTGCCCGAAGCCTCCGTCGCCATCCAGGTGTCCGGCTCCTTCGGTTCACGCCAAGAGGAAGCCCAGCGCCTCGGCCGAATCCTCAGACCAAAAGAAAACCGCCAAGCGGCATCTTTCTACACGGTTGTCGCAGCTGAAACAGTCGACGAACAGTTCGCCGCCCACCGCCGCCGGTTCCTCACCGAGCAGGGCTACAGCTACACCATCAGCAGCGCCTGACCAGAACAGAACCGCAACAGAGCAGGCCCGCGCCAGCGGCACCTCGGCATTTGGGGACCGACCCGGGCAGAACCGGGACAGAACCGGTCAGTCCTCCGGTGCCTCCTCTTCGACAACCAAGTGCATTTCGGCAGTCTCCGGGTGGACGTTCGTGCGGGCAATGACCCGTCGGCGCTCCTGCCGATTCTCACCGAGCTTGACGAAGACCACGCCGAGGAGCACAAACACACCGCCGATCGCCTGCACCGCCACCGGCAGATCCCCCAGCAGAATCCAGGCCATAACCACCGACATCGGAACCTCAACCAGGTTCAAGAAGCTCGAAATGGTCGACCCGACGTAGCGCACACCCACAACCGCCGTCGTGTATGCCCCGCCGGTGCACAGCACCAGAGCCAGCGCAACCACCCACCAAGGAAGAAGAACGCCGCCCGCATCGAGGTCCTGCGTTGTCATGCCGGCCGGAATGATGCCCACAGCCGTGATGAGGGCAACCACAACCGCGCCAATCCCCATCGTAATGCAGATGAGAGTCACCGACGGGAAGCTGAGGTCAGCCTTGGCGGACATGACGAAGAACGCCGCCAAGCACACGGCTGCCGACAGCGCGTAGAAAACACCGAGCAGATCAACTGACGATCCGCGCGGATCAAGAATGATGAGCAGACCAACCGCGGCGGCGACAATACCGATGAATGTCAGGGTGGACGGGCGGAAGCGGGTGCTGGCCCACACCCACAGCACAATCATGAGCGGCGCCGTCATCTCCAGAAGCAGCGCAATCGGCGGGCTCATGCGCTCAACCGCCAAGAAGAACAACAGCTGCACACCGGCCATGCACACAACACCGTAGGTCAGCACATACCAGCGAACCTGCCACACTTCGCGCCAGCGGCCGCGCATCTGAATGAACATCGGAATCGCAAGCAGGAGGCAGCTGCCGGCCAGACGCACAAACGTCACCGGCCCCGGCGTCCAATCACCCGCGTACATGAGCTTGCCCAAAGGTGCGCAGATCGCGAAAAGAAAGCACGACACCAACGTGATGAGCAGACCCAAAACAAAGTTCCGATTCACCGGATCATCGTCGGGGCTGGCCCTGATCTAAGTCAACACGGGCCCACAAGGCAAGACTCCCCCCCCCGACAGCAAGCCGAAGCACGCCCTTCAAAGAGCGCGGTGAGACACGGGCGAAATTGCGGCCACCTCGACAGCCTCAAAGTCACCAGCGGGCGGTAACGTTGTACCCATGTTTGCCATTCTCACGATCACAGCTGTCGCACTGCTGTTCCTCGGCAGCATCGCACTGGCAGTTCTCCACTCTCTGTGGTGGCTCATAGCCGTCGTCGTCTTCGCCGCTCTGCTCGCACTGGCCATCTACGACGTCATCCAGCCCCGCCTGGCCGTCCTGCGCATCTACCCCCTGCTGGGTCACATGCGGTACCTCATGGAAGAGATCCGCCCCATGATCCAGCAGTACTTCGTGGAAAGGAACTGGGACGGCCGCCCCTATGACGCCGATGCCCGCGCCCTCATCTACGAACGCGCACAGGGAGTCCACGCCGAAAAGTCGTTCGGCACGGAACTCGAAGTTCGCGACTCCGGCTACGAATACCTGCTGCACTCCGTTGTCCCCGGCAAGCGTCCCGAAGGCGAACACCGCGTGGTCATCGGCGGTCCGCAGTGTTCCCAGCCGTTTGACGTATCGCTGCTGAACATCGCCTCAATGTCCTACGGCGCTCTGTCCGTCAACGCCGTGCGCGCCATGAACCGCGGCGCCTACAAGGGCGGCTTCTTCCAGGAGTCCGGCGAAGGCGGCGTCACCCGCTACCACCTGGAATCCGGCGCAGACATCGTGTGGGAGTTCGGTTCCGGCTACTTCGGATGCCGCACACCGGAAGGCAACTTCAACCCCGAAATGTTCTCGCAGAGGGTCGTCCACCCCAACATCAAGGGCGTTCTCATCAAGCTCTCGCAGGGAGCAAAGCCCGGCCTCGGCGGTGTTCTGCCGGCCGAAAAGATCACCCCTGAAATCGTTGAAGCCCGCGGTGTCGAGCCCGGCAAGGACTGCATTTCGCCGCCATCGCACACGGCGTTCACAACCCCCACCGAGCTGATGCAGTTCGTGGGTCAGCTGCGGGAACTGTCCGGCGGCAAGCCGATCGGATTCAAACTGTGCGTCGGCCTGCGCACCGACGTCCTGGCCATCGTCAAGGCAATGCTCGAAACCGGCATCCTGCCGGACTTCATCGTGGTAGACGGTTCGGAGGGCGGCACGGGTGCCGCTCCACTGGAATACGAGGACCACGTGGGCACCCCGCTGACCGAGGGCCTCATCCTCATGCACAACGCGCTCGTGGGTGCGGGCATCCGTCAGCACATCAAGATCGGCGCAGCCGGCAAGATCGTGGCCGGCACCGACATCATCCGACGCATCGCCCAGGGTGCTGACTACTGCCTGGCAGCACGCGCCATGATGATGGCCACCGGCTGCATTCAGGCTCAGCGCTGCCACACGAACAAGTGCCCCACCGGTGTTGCTACGCAGAACCCTCGCCTGTACCGCGGGCTCGACGTGGACGACAAGGCCGAGCAGGTGTACCACTACCACAAGTCAACGGTTGCCGAAACGGCGCAGATGATCGCCACGATCGGCCTCGACAGCCCCGACCAGCTGCGCCCGTCGCACATCTTCCGCCGGGTATCGCAGTCGCGCGTTGAGTCTTACGCCGAAGCGTACGACTGGCTTGAACCGGGTGAGCTGCTGGGCACTCCTCGCCGCAGCTGGGCTGAAGACTGGAACCACGCCGACCCGCACCGGTTCGGCCCGCCTGTTTCGGCCGGCTTCCGCTGATCAGCAAAGGGCTTCCAGGGCTCGGAGTTTGAGAATCCTCTTAGACTCCGGGCCCTTTTCTGTGAACGCCGCTTACTGCCTGTCCGAGACCTGGGCCGAGTGCGCGCACTCCCGCAGAAAACCGCACATTCACCGTGTGATTCGTGCAACAATGGCATTCAGGAATCTTCCAGCAAACCTCCAGACTCGAAGAGGAGACTGATCCTATGACGACTCCCATGACCCCTAGCCACGACGCGCAGGAAATCGAAGCGACCCTGCTCGTTGTCGACGATGAACCCAATATCCGCGAACTGCTGTCCACCAGCCTCCGCTTTGCAGGCTTCGAAGTGATTTCAGCAGCCAACGGCGCCGAAGCTCTGCGCCTTGCCGAACAGCAGGTGCCGGACCTGCTGGTGCTCGACGTCATGCTGCCCGACATGGACGGCTTCACCGTCACCCGCCGCCTGCGCCAGGCCGGCTTCCACATCCCGGTGGTATTCCTCACCGCTCGCGACGACACCTCGGACAAGATCACGGGTCTGACCGTCGGCGGCGATGACTACGTGACCAAGCCGTTCAGCCTCGAAGAGGTCGTCGCCCGCATCCGCGCAGTCCTGCGCCGCACCCACGCGGCGGAAGAAGAAGAGACCGCGGTCATCGAAGTCGGCGAACTCGAACTTGACGACGACACCCATGAAGTTCGCCGCGGGGGCATCCTCATCGACCTGTCCCCCACCGAATTCAAACTGCTGCGCTACCTCATGCTCAACGCCAACCGGGTGCTGTCGAAATCTCAGATCCTCGACCACGTGTGGGAATACGACTTCGGCGGAGACACCGGAATCGTGGAATCCTATATTTCGTACCTGCGCCGCAAGATCGACGTGGCCCCCACGACGGACGAAGCCGGCAACCCCATCGACGTCGAATGGACTCCGATGATCCAGACCAAGCGCGGGGTCGGATACATGCTGCGAACCGCAGACGCCAAATAAGCATGCATCACCAAGGGGCGGGACCGGCAGGCTCGCCCCTTTGCATTGGAAAGCACACTCACCTTGACCACCCAAGCTCAGCGCCGCTCATCCCACGTCCTGTGGCAAGACTGGTCGCTCACCGGCAAACTGCTGGCGATCATGATGACCCTCATGCTGCTCGTGCTAACCGGCACCAGCGCATGGGTACTGGAGAACCTGCGCGCGTCCCTCATCGAACGCACCGACCAGCGGCTGGTCTCGACATCGCAGGCCCTGGCGATCAGAGCCGCCGACGAAGTCATGACGCACACACCCCTGCAGACCACATCGCAGGACCAGATCATCAGCTCGATGCTGCCGGGTACCTACTACGTGCAGTTCTACACGGCAGACGGCCGCAAAGCCTACGACCCCGTCGCCCCGTCGGAAACCAACGTCCCCTACCTGCCGGAAGTCAACGCACAGACAGTTGCTGAGAACCGCAGCCAGCCGTTCACGGTGCCCGGCAGCACCTCGCAGTGGCGCGTGCGCACGCTGCCGCTGAAGAACTCCGACATGCTCGTGGCGATCGCACTGCCATTCGACAAAGACATCGACGAAATCAGCGACTACGCCCGCAGCACCATGATCGGCATCGGGGTGCTCGCCCTGGCGATCGTCGGCGGTGTCGGCTACTTCGCCATCACCAACACCTTCCGACCGCTGCGCGACATCGAAAAAACCGCCTCCCGCATTGCCGCCGGCGATCTATCGCAGCGCGTCACTGAATACCCCGCCTCCACCGAACTCGGTCGTCTGTCCAGTGCGCTGAACACCATGCTCGGACACATTGAGGACTCCTTCGACGGGCGCAAGGCCTCTGAGAAGCGCATCCGGCAGTTCGTGTCTGACGCATCCCACGAACTGCGTACCCCGCTTGTCACCATCCGCGGCTACGCGGAGCTCTACCGGCAGGGTGCCGTGCAGAAACCCGAAGACGTCGCCCAGATCATGGGCCGAATCGAAGCAGAATCCATCCGCATGGGCGACCTCGTCGAAGACCTTGTGGTGTTGGCCAGGCTCGACAGCGAGCGCCGCGCAGAAATCGGCCCCGTCGACATGGCTGCCGCAGTCCGCGATACGGCGGCGGACACAGCGGCGCAGGCACCGCACCGGGATATCTCCTTCATTGGGCTCGACGGCGAGGACGCTCCGGGACTTCCGCTCATCGAAGGGGCGGATTCCAAGCTGCGCCAGGTGATCAGCAATCTGGCCGGCAACGCCCTGCGCCACACTGCCGACGATGTCGCAATCGACTTCGCGGTCGGGGTCGTGGATGTCCCCGAAGCGTTCGAAACCGAAGGCGACACAGCAGAAGAGGCCAAGCAGTCACGCGGCGCTCTCGATTTCGTCACCGGCCCCGTCCGCATATTCAAACGCGACGGCAGCCGCGCTGATGCCAAGCCCCAAAACAAGGGCCAGGGCAAGGCTCAGGTTCCCACCACCTCGCAGGGGGCAGCTGCGAGCGCAGCCGCCGACAGCAGGCCGTCCGCGGACAAGCGGACAGATTCCGTCGAACAGCCCCTGGCACCGCCCGGTGCGGGAGGCATCATCGTCCCCGATGTCCTCGAAGGCTTCCCCGCCGGACGCGTCCGCATCGAAGTGCGCGACCACGGAGAAGGCATCGACCCCGAAATCGCACCGCGAGTCTTCGAACGGTTCTACCGTCTGGATTCATCTCGCGACCGCTCAACCGGCGGGTCCGGCCTGGGACTGTCGATCGTCAAGGCCATCATCGACTCCCACAAGGGCGAAATCTCCGTCCACGAAACTCCCGGCGGCGGCGCCACCTTCCGCGTCGACCTGCCCATCCCGCCAGAGGGCGTACTGCCGGAAACCACCAGAAAGGACCGCTCATGACCGAACCGCGCCACCCCAACAACCCCTATGACGGCGGGTACGGAAACAGCGAACGTCCACCGTACGGCGGCCCCGCACAGCCGCCGTTGGCCGAGCAGCAGGGGCAGGCGAACCCAGGCCACCCAACTGAGCCCGGCCACCCAGCAGGTGTTCCGGGGCCGGCCAGCGGGCACCTCGGCGGCTATGGAACCCAACAGCAGCGGAACCACACCCCGCAGCCCAGCGGCTTCCCGCCCGCCGGCCCGCACGGCCAGCCCTCCGTCCGACCGCGCCCGGCCAAATCTGCCCGCCGCGGGCCAGGCTGGGGCGCGCTCATCGCCACGGGTGTCATTGCAACGCTCATCGGCGGCGGCACCGCAGTTGGGTTCACCGCGGCAACCAGCGCAATCAGCGGCAGCGGAAAGCAGTCCGAAATCGAAACCTCGACGTCCGATCAGAAGGTCAAAACCGTTGACAGCCCCGACTGGACGGCAGTCGCGGCGGACGCGGCGAAGTCAGTCGTCTCAATCCAGGCCCGCGGCGCCGAAGGCGAAGCCCTCGGTTCGGGTTTTGTGTACAAAGACGACTACATCGTGACCAACAATCACGTTGTCGCCCCCGGTGATTCAGCCCAGTCTGAGATCAACGTCGTGTTCCACGACGGCGCTTCGGTTGCAGCGAAGATCGTCGGACGCGACCCCATTACCGACATCGCGGTGCTCAAACTGTCCACCAAACCGGAAGGTTTGACCCCGCTGCCGATCGGCGACAGCAACGGCCTCAAGGTCGGTGAGCCCGTCATGGCGCTGGGCAACCCGCTGGGCCTTGCCGACACGGTGACCACCGGCATCGTGTCCGCTCTCAACCGTCCCGTGGCAACCCAGCAGAAGGGCTCAGGCGGAGAAGCCGACATTTCGACGATCACCAATGCCATTCAGGTTGATGCCGCGGTCAATCCTGGTAATTCCGGTGGGCCGCTCATCAACGCGGCTGGCAAATTCATCGGCGTGAACTCTTCCATTGCCACGATGCCGACTGCCGGCGACCAGCAGGCCGGCTCCATCGGCATCGGCTTCGCGATTCCCGCCACCCAGGCGACCTACATTGCCGACCAGCTCATCAGCTCGGGCAAGGCCAAGCACGCCTACCTCGGGGTGACTATTACGTCCGGTTCTGTGGAAAACGAAGGGATCACGACGGGAGCTGCCGTCGTCTCCAAGGTCGAAAGCGGTTCCCCCGCGGCTGCGGCTGGTCTGCGCGAGGGCGACGCCATCATCAAGGCCGGCGGCACCACCGTGAACTCCGCTATTTCTCTGCAGGCTCTCGTCCGGGCACAGGAGGACGGACAAGATCTGCCGCTGACCATTGTGCGCGGCGGCAAGACACAGGACATCACGGTCTCACTCAAGGCCCGCTGATCCCGCAGATTCTGCCGGCTGCCGCACCGCCGACGATGTGCCTGCCGGGGTGATTCGGTCCGGCACGCGGTTCGGCACGCCTCTTGTGTTCGAAGGGCTGTGGAAGCACTCGCGTGTTTCCACAGCCTTTCTTTTTGTCTTTCACGCCCGCGCGATTCGGCTCATTGTCGTTATGACACCGTCCGGTGTTCAACGACAACGAAGGAGTCTTATGTCCACCATCAACATCGACGCCGAACGCATCACCCAAGCAGCTTCGACCGCTTCGCACAGCGCGGCCACTCTGCACAGCGAAGTCGACAGGCTCATGCACCAGCTGCGCGCCCTGCAGGAATGCTGGACGGGAACCGCATCCGCCGGCTTCCAAACGGTTGTCGCCGACTGGCAGCAGGTGCAGGCCAAAGTCCATGAATCGCTCACGCAGATTCAGAAGGCGCTCGCTCTGGCCGGTCAGCAGTACGCGGATGTCGAAAGCGCCAACACCAAACTCTTCCGCGGCTGACCTGTTCACAGTCGGGTCAGCCAGACACAGCGAAGGAGGCTGGTCAACCGGAGACCGCGGGTGCTTAGTGCAGGAAATCCCGGTCTCGGCTGAGAAACCTCAGGTTTTCTCAGCCGAGACGGTTAGGCTGGGACAGAATACGTGCCAAGCAGTCACTGCAAGGAGTAATCTGCGCTCATGAGCATTTTCCAGCGGATCAAGATGATCTTCGGCGCCAAGGCCAACAAGGCTCTCGACCGCGCTGAAAACCCCAATGAAACCCTCGACTACTCGTACCAGAAGCAGCTCGATCTGCTGCAGAAGGTGCGCCGCGGTGTTGCTGATGTCGCCACCAGCCGCAAACGTCTCGAACTGCAGATCAACCAGCTTGAATCGCAGTCGGACAAACTGCAGGGGCAGGCACAGAAGGCACTCGAAATGGGCCGCGAAGACCTGGCCCGCGAAGCTCTGACCCGCAAGTCCGGACTGGCCCAGCAGATCCAAGACCTCCAGGGGCAGCACCAGAACCTGCAGGCGGAAGAACAGAAGCTCACGCAGGCCTCCCAGCGCCTGCAGACGAAGGTCGAATCCTTCCGCACCCGCAAGGAAACCCTCAAGGCGAACTACAACGCTGCCGAAGCACAGACCAAGGTCGGCGAAGCTTTCAGCGGCATTTCTGACGAATTCGGCGATGTCGGTCTGGCGATTCAGCGTGCTGAAGACAAAACCAACGAACTTCAGGCGCGCGCCGGCGCAATGAACGAACTGCTCGAAACCGGTGCCCTGGAAGACTTCAGCGGCACGGGTGGGGACGACATCGACCGTCAGCTGGCCGCGATGAGCTCTGACAACGACGTCGAAATGGAGCTGCAGCGCATGCGCGATTCCCTCCCGGCGTCCAAGCCGCAGGGGCAGCTCGAAGACGTCCAAGACGCAGAAGAAGCCGAAGTCACGGCAGAAGAGAACGACGCCCAGCAGGGCTGATCACCAGCACGGCGGGCCGGACGCACCGGCCCGCCGTGTTCACGCAAGGAGCACAGTGGCCAGAAACAGGTTCGTCAAAGACCGCGGACTGTCCCTCCGCATGGGGTGGGCTATCTTCCTCAACGGGCTGATCTACGTCATCCTGATTCTGGCCATCTGGTGGATCCTCGGACAGTCGCTCGGCGGTGTCGTGATCGCACTGCTCATCAGCTTCGGCGCTTTCTTCTTCCAGTGGTATTCCTCCGACAAGCTCGCAATGCGCGCCATGGGAGCCTACGAGGTCTCCCCCGAACAGGCACCGGAGCTGCACGCGATCGTCGACCGTCTGACTCAGCTGGCCGACTCCCCCAAACCGCGGGTTGCCTTCGCTGACACCCGCGTACCCAACGCCTTTGCCACGGGACGCTCACCTGACCACTCGGTTGTGTGCGTTACCCGCGGCCTGCTGGAAACGCTCGAACCCGCAGAGGTCGAAGTGGTGCTCGCCCACGAACTTGCTCACGTTGCCCACCGCGATGTCACCGTCATGACTGTTGCCGGTGTTACGGGCGTTGTCGCAGGCCTCATGGTCCGCTCCGGCATGTACGCCCGCTACGGCGGGCGCAACAACAACGCCGCGGCAGTCATGGTCGCTATGATGCTCGTGGGTGCCATCGTCTACGCGATCAGCTTCGTGCTCATCCGCACCCTCAGCCGCTATCGCGAACTCGCCGCTGACCGTGCCGCTGCCTACCTGACGGGTCAGCCATCCACTCTGGCCAGCGCTCTCATGAAGATCTCCGGGCAGATGACAAAAGTCCCCGACCAGGACCTGCGGGCAGCCGGTGCCGCCAACCACCTCGCGCTCATCCCCGCCGTCAACGGAAAGTCCGTAACACAGCTGTTCTCTACGCACCCCAGCTTGGAGAAGCGCCTGGCCCAACTGCAGGACATCGCCCGCAACCTGTCACAGAGGTAGGAATGGGTTTCTTCGACGCTCTTCTGGGCCGCTCCAAGCCAGTCAAACCGAACCTTGATGCTCTCTTCGGTCTGCCTCCAGCAGCTCTGACCCTGGAAGCAGCAACAGACTATGCGCCCACCGGCGTTGCCTCAGTGGCCTACCGCGCGGTCGAAGGCGGCGCATCGGCGGATGCTGTGCGCGAAGCCTCGGCGCTGATCGCCAAGGATGCCGACCTTCAGGTGCGCACAGAAGACGACAGCTACGGCTATTCGTGGCACGTGCTGAGCAACCAGGCACGCGACATCCCCGGCCTGGTCACAAACCTGCACGCAGTCAACAGCTCAATTGAGAACGCCGGCTTCGGCCCCATGCTGCTGTGTTCGTCGCTGTACTTCAGCACACCCTCAGGCACACGCGCGGCACTCGTCTACCTGTACAAGCGCGGCACGTTCTACCCGTTTGTGCAGACGGGACCCCACCGCAGGGACAACGCCGAAGAGTTCAACATCAAAGCAGCAATCGGCGCTGATCTTCGCTTTGAAGAAGACACGTCAAAGTGGTCGCCCCTGTGGGACGCACCGGGCATGCTCGACTGAAGTCAGCTGACATCGGCTGAGGGCTCAGCCGATGCCCAGTGCACATAGACGCGCCCGCGTGTGCGGCTGTCGAACGGCTCAGCCGCGTGTGATGGTGAATTCGACGTCAAGGGTGGGAACAGCAATCACATCGCCCACATTGACGTTTGAGCTGCGCCGCGAATTGAGCTCTCCGTTGACGAACACCTGGCCGTCCTGAATGAGCTCTTTGGCCATGACTCCGTCTTCCACGAAGCCAGAGAGTTTGAGCACCTGTCCTAGGCGAATGCTGTCGTCGCGAATCCAGACTTCTTCCACGGTTCTCCTTCTGATTCCGAGTACCAGTCAATCAGAAGCCGAAGTCGAAATCGCCGAAGCCTCCGCCGAAGTCGCCCATGTCACCGCCCATGTCACCGGCATCACCCACGCCGCCATCAGCGGCCAGGCCGTCCTGGTAGCCGTCAGCGTAGGAACCGTCCCAGGCTCCCATGCCTCCCATCATCGGGCCCATGAGCATGGCACCCATGAGAACGCCCGGCAACATGCCGGATCCGGCGTAGTTCGAGTAGTAGCCGCGGTTGTATTCGGCATAGGCCGGGCCTGCCTCCCAGTAGGCCCTGCGCGACATGCCATCGGCAAGCATCACCTTGCGCACCGAGGGCTCAGCGCCGACGGCAACGCGTTCAGCATCTGCGGCGCACACGGGAATGGGGCGGGGCTGACCGCCGGCGGGTGCCCAGTCGATGTCTTCAACGCTGGGGCCGTGCTGGGGGTTGAAGAAGCACGGCGGACGGCGGGTGGGCAGCGGTTTGCCCTCCACGCGGGCACGCACGCAGCTGGCGGCGTAGCGGCCGTCTTCCAGGGCTTCTGTCACGTGGCGGATGTCTTCGGGACGAGTGACCTTGCTCAGGAGGTCCTTGGCAAGGTCATAGCTGCTGATGGCCTTCTGGTAGTCCTGACGGCCGCCGTCGCCCAGATCAACACCTGCGGTCTCAAGGTCAAGGGCTCGTACTTCCTCCCCGAACTGGGTGACGTCTTCTTCTGACGCTTTGGCAACTATTTCGAGTTCGCTTTGCCGCGCGGCTTCTTCGTGCTTCTTGTTGCTGCGAGCAATGGCGAACGCGGCAGCGCCGCCGGCAACCAGAATGACGAGGAAAGCGAAGCCCATAAAAGTCCCTTCTCCGCATGAAATGTACGGCTTCATTATGGTCGTCCATCCTGCGAAGACACTGAATTGCAGGTCAGCGGAAACCGTGTACGCGCGCAGAAAAGCCGCGGACGCAGACAGTGTGTCTGCGCCCGCGGCTTAGCCTAGTGGACCGTGTTCTCGGCCGGCTGGGTCAGAAGCCCATGCCGCCCATGTCGCCCATTCCGCCGGTGGGGTCACCTGCGGGTGCGGGCTCCGGCTTGTCGGCAACGACGGCTTCCGTCGTGAGGAACAGGCCTGCGATCGAGGCGGCGTTCTGCAGTGCCGAGCGGGTCACCTTGACCGGGTCGTTGACACCGGCAGCCAGGAGGTCTTCGTATTCGCCGGTTGCAGCGTTGAGACCGTGCCCGGTTTCGAGTCCGCGCACCTTTTCGGCAACAACACCGGGCTCGAGGCCGGCGTTGATGGCGATCTGCTTGAGCGGAGCTTCGATGGCCACCTTGACGATGGCTGCACCGGTGGCTTCGTCACCTTCAAGGTTGAGGTTTTCGAAGGCCTTGGCGCTTGCCTGGATGAGGGCCACGCCACCGCCGGCGACGATGCCCTCTTCCACAGCAGCCTTGGCGTTGCGGACAGCATCTTCGATGCGGTGCTTGGTTTCCTTCAGTTCGACTTCGGTTGCGGCACCGGCCTTGATGACTGCAACACCGCCGGCCAGCTTGGCCAGGCGCTCCTGCAGCTTCTCGCGGTCGTAGTCCGAATCCGAGTTTTCGATCTCGGTGCGGATCTGCTGCACGCGACCGGCGATTTCGTCGGCGTCGCCAGCACCTTCGACGATGGTGGTTTCGTCCTTGGTGACAACAACCTTGCGGGCGGTGCCCAGCAGGTCGAGCGATGCATTCTCCAGCTTGAGGCCGACCTCTTCGGCGATGACCTGACCGCCGGTGAGGATCGCAATGTCAGCGAGCTGAGCCTTGCGGCGGTCACCGAAGCCGGGAGCCTTGACGGCGACCGACTTGAAGGTGCCGCGGATCTTGTTGACCACGAGGACGGCGAGGGCTTCGCCTTCGACGTCTTCTGCGATGATCAGCAGCGGCTTGCCCGACTGCTGGATCTTCTCGAGAACCGGCAGGAGGTCCTTCACGTTCGAGATCTTGGAGTTGACGATGAGGATGTAGGGGTCCTCGAGCACCGTTTCCTGGCGCTCTGCGTCAGACACGAAGTAACCGGAGATGTAGCCCTTGTCGAAGCGCATACCCTCGGTCAGTTCGAGTTCGAGGCCGAAGGTGTTGGACTCTTCGACGGTGACGACGCCTTCCTTGCCGACCTTGTCGATGGCCTGCGCAATGAGTTCGCCGATTGCAGGGTCGCCAGCGGAAATGCCGGCGGTGGCAGCGATCTGTTCCTTGGTTTCGATTTCCTTAGCGGAGTCGAGCAGAACTTCGGTCAGCGAGTCGACGGCCTTTTCAATGCCGCGCTTGAGGCTGAGCGGGTCCGCACCGGCTGCGACGTTGCGCAGACCTTCGGACACGAGAGCCTGAGCCAGAACGGTAGCGGTGGTCGTACCGTCACCTGCGACGTCGTCAGTCTTCTTGGCGACTTCCTTGACGAGTTCGGCGCCGATCTTTTCGTAGGCGTCTTCGAGCTCGATTTCCTTGGCGATGGACACACCGTCGTTAGTGATGGTGGGTGCGCCCCACTTCTTTTCGAGAACAACATTGCGTCCGCGGGGACCAAGCGTCACCTTGACTGCATCAGCCAGGGTGTTCAGGCCGGTCTCCAGGCCGCGACGAGCTTCTTCGTCGAATGCAATGAGCTTTGCCATAGTGGCTGGCTTCCTCCCTGTAAGGGGTGGCAGTTGACTAGCACCGCCAGGTGCCCGCGACGGCAGGAAGCTGAACCTGAATCCCTTCTTCAGGCCCGGCTACCTCTGCCTGGGCAGTGCATTTCACCACCACTAGATTTAGCACTCTCGACATGAGAGTGCAAATGCTGGACGTTGCTTCTTCCGACACACCCGTCAGCCGGAATCCACGCCTTAGCCGCACACAAACTCCCGGTAGCCGGGATCTGCGCCTTAGCAACCACTGCTAACAGGAGTTTCTGTTGCTAAAGGGTGGGCAAGTGTTCTGGGACGAGGCGCCGCTCCCCCTGTCGCCGGCACCTCGCCGCCCCTCCTTAGGAAAATGACGGGGGGGGGGAGGGACAGAATCCTGTCCCTCCCCCTCGTGAGAAGTTCAGCTGGGCTGGCTATCAGCCGAGCGGTTCGACGTTCTCAGCCTGAGCGCCCTTTTCGCCCTGCGCGATCTCGAACTGCACGCGGCCGCCTTCAGCCAGCGAGCGGTAGCCCTCCATCTGGATGGCCGAGTGGTGGACGAAGATTTCGTCGGAGGAATCGTCCACGGCGATGAAGCCGTAGCCCTTTTCCGCGTTGAACCATTTGACGGTTCCCTGTGTCATGTCATCTCCCAAATGTGGAACGAAACTTCAGTCTACCGTTCCGGCGGGGCTTAGCCGCCCACCCGAAACAGCTTCAGGCTCAGCCTTCAGCAGGATCGCTGTTTGCCACATCGGGGCCCATGATGATCGTCACGCCCACCTGGTAGCGGCTGGACTGCTCAACGCTGACACCGCCGAGGCCCTCGGCAACACGTTCAGCCGCGTCACGGTATTCCGAAGACGAGTAGTACACGGTGGTCGACGACACGTTGGTGCCGGCGTTGCCCACACGGCCAAGAGTCCAGCCCTGGGACTCGTACTGGTCGGCGTACTTGCGGGCAGCGCCGTTGACGCCGGACGCGTTGAGGATCGACAGGTTCGGGTCACCGCTTTCGCCCGCGACGGTCTTAACGTCACTGCTGCCGGTGGACTCGCCGTCACTCGGGGTGCTCTCTGAGGCTTCATCAGAAGGACCTTCCGAGGCTTCGCCCGATTCGCTTTCGCTCGGTTCAGCCGACTTCGACGATTCATCTGCGGAATCGTCTGCACCGGGCTCGACCTGCTGCTGTTCTTCGACCTTGGCTTCCGGATCAGAACCGGCAGAGCGGATGATATTGACCGCACCGACGATCAGGAGAACCGCGACCAGGGCGAGGACAATGACAACAGCGGTTGCCGCCTTGTGGCCGCCTGCCGCTGCACCGGCTCGGTGAGCTCCGCCTCGGCGGTTGGCCGCGTCTGCTGCGCGACGCTCCGCGCGGGTTTTGTACTGGGGTTCTTCTGCCATCAGCGTGGGATCCTCGCCTGTGCTCTGGTGTCCTGTCGGGAGTCGCGGATTCTGCGAAGCCGTTTGATGAGAACGGGATCTTCGACATAGGCCGCGGGGTTGTCGAGTAGTCTGCCCAGCACCTGGAAATACTGGACGGCAGACAGGTCGAACTGCTCTCGGATCGCGCGGTCCTTAGCTCCCCCGTAGGTGGGCCACTGACCTTCAAAGCGAAGAATCTCCGCTTCGAGTTCCGAAAGCTGCTGCGACATTCGTCCTCCTCTGCACCCGCAATAATACCGGCGGCCCAGCTTCCCGCCAGGCCTCGTCCGAGACTATGGGACCAGGCAGTTCACTTTCCCCGACGTTTACGGGCGTGCGACGCAGCGCGGTATCGAAGCACGGCGGGTCACCACTATTGCACCTGTTGTGTGACAAGGTGCCGGTGAATAAATAAAGACAGAAGTACACTGCCCGTTGGCACTATCCCCGCTGACGCGCCGATGCCTACAACCTTCGCAACTCCTCCCCCCGTCAGCCCCGAAGGCCTGGACGCAGGTCAAATAAGATAACACACCATTTCAAATTTCAATCGAAAAAATCTACTCGCAATCAGCCAACTTGAGTTTACAATCAAGACAGCGCTCGCAAAGACGCAACGCATTTAAATAATGGAGGACAAAATGTCTACGCATTCGTCGCATCTAGGTCGGCTGATAGTTATTTCCACCGCAGTGCTGTCTGCCTTTGCACTGGCGATCACCACAGCAACTCCAGCAACTGCTTCAAATGCTGATACTGTTGCTGTTTCAGAAGAGGAAGCTATCTCTTTACTCCAAGAAGCCCTTAAAGATCACGGCTACCAAGGCGACCTGTCGGAAGACGCTTTGAGGGCCGAGTACGAACGCAGCTCAGACCAAATTTCCCCGATGGCAGCCAACGGCTGCTCCACTCCCAAAGTAGCCAAGAAGCTCACCAAAAAATGGGATAGAATCTTTAAACCAGCGTGTGATCGCCACGACCGATGCTACTCGCCAGGATCAAAAACAGCCCGAAAGACTTGCGACATCCGATTCCGCAACGCGATGCTGAAGATCTGCGCACCACGCCAGGACAGGAAATCATGCAACTCGGCAGCCCATATTTACTACTACTCAGTACGCGCGTTTGGCAAATCCCATTACAAAGGTAAAGGAGACCCATCATGATGCCGAAGACACAGGGCGCACGCACCGTCTTCACGATCCTCCTCTGCGCGGCAGGAGCATTTCTGCTCATCAGCATCGGCGCAACCGTGTGGTCGCAGGCCGGGGACGAGGGCTGGGTCGCAAAGGCCGTCATCGCGTTTGTTTCATGGGCAATGACGATTCCGCTGATCCTGGCCTCCGCGGTGTGGGCCCTCGTCAACTTCTTTTCTTCACGAGACGGAGGCTCGCAAGGTCGGAACACGGCCACACCGCGGGCACACTGACAAGCCCCGATCGGGCCTGTACAGCAACCACAGCAGCCCGAAAGACAAAAGCACATAAGCGGCAGCCGAACTAAACAGCAGCCGAGACACGGCACAGAAAGTGCCCCGGCACCTCGTGTGAGGTAACCGGGGCACTTTCTGTTCAGCGGGTCAGATCAGTTGATCTTGACGTTGATCTGCTTGATCTGGGTGAAGCCTTCGAGCATGCCCTCAAGCGATGCTTCACGGCCGAAGCCGGAGGTCTTCATACCGCCGTAGGACTGGCCGGCCACCTGGCCGCCGCCCTGGTTGACCTGCACCCAGCCGGACTCGATCTTGTCGGCAACGCGCAGCGCACGGTCGACGTCCTTCGTGAAGACATAGGCGGCCAAACCGTAGTCGGAGTCATTCGCCATGGCGACGACTTCCTCTTCCGTCTTGAATTTGATGACGGTCAGCACGGGGCCGAAGATCTCTTCGCGCGAAGTCTGCCATTCGTTCTTGGCGTTGGCGAAGATGATCGGCGCGTGGTAGAAGCCGGGTTCGCCGACTTCGAGCTTGTCAGCGCCGTCGTAGGCGATTTCCACACCCTCGTTGGCCTTGCCCATTTCAATGTAGTTCGCGATCTGGTCGTACTGCTTCTTGTTGATGACGCAGCCGATGTCGCTGTCTTCATCACGCGGGTCGCCGACCTTCATCTTGGCAACACCGTCAACGAGCTTAGCCAGGAAGTCGTCGTAGATGTCCTCGTGCAGGAACAGGCGCGAGCCCATGGTGCACGACTGGCCCTGACGGGCAAAGCGGGTCGACAGGAGAACCTGTTCGAGCGTGTAGTCGTTGTTCGCATCCGGGAACACGATGTTGGGGCTCTTGCCGCCCAGCTCCATCGAGGAGTGAGCCAAGCGAGCGCCGGCAACCTCGGCCACGTGACGGCCCACGCCGGTCGAGCCGGTGAAGGAAACCTTGTCGACGTCGTTGTGCTGGGTGAGAGCCTCACCGATGACCGAGCCCTTGCCGGTCACAACGTTGAGAACACCCGCGGGCAGGAACTCCTGGATGATTTCAGCCATCTTGAGGATGGTCAGCGGTGCGTCTTCGGCGCACTTGAGGACAATCGTGTTGCCCGCAGCCAGCGCTGCAGGAGTCTTGAACGCCGCAATCATCAGCGGCGAGTTCCACGGCAGGATGCCTGCCACAACGCCCAGCGGAACGCGGCGCGTGAACTGCAGCTGCGCTTCGCCGGCCGGAAGGGTGTTGCCCTTCACTTCGCCTGCCACACCGGCCATGTAGCGGAACAGGTCAACAAGCGTCTGCGTTTCAGGGCGAGCCTGCGTGCGCAGCGCGTTGCCGGTGTCGATCGCGGTCAGCTGAGCGAGCTCTTCAGCCTGCTCTTCCAGGGCGTCGGCGCACTGTCCGAGGACCTTCTGACGCTCCTTGAAGTGCAGAGCAGACCACGCGGGGAAAGCCGCGCGAGCAGCCTTGACAGCGCAATCGGCATCTTCTTCTTTGCCTTCCGGAACACGGGCAATCACACGATTGCGGTCGATCGGCGTGATGACATCAGCCCACGAACCGTCAGCGGCTTCAACCCATTCGCCGCCGATGAGCATCTTCCAGTCTTTGACCTCGGGGAAGTCCCGTACCTGTGCCATAGTCGTCTTTGTCCTTTCGGCATCGAAGCGTTTGCGCTGTGTCCCGCGCTGCCTCAACCGCAGAAGTGTGGGCGGGGACACTCTTGGACTCAGCATAGCCGCGCATCCCCAGGGCTTGTAGGCCCCCGTCTGCCCGATTGCGCACAGCCCGTGTGCGTGCGCGCTAGGGTCGTAGTCATGACGATTGACCTGTTAGAAAACGTCAGCCCCGACTGGCTGGAAGCACTGGGCCCCGCCGTGCCCAAGGTGCGCGAACTCCAGCGGACGGTCCAGCGGGATGCCCAGCACCACCTCGTGCTTCCCCGGCCCGAACAGGTCATGCGCGCGTTCTTCGAACCGCTTGCCGACGTGCGAGTGCTCATTGTGGGCCAGGACCCCTACCCCACACCCGGCCATCCCATCGGACTGTCGTTTGCGGCGGAGCGCCACGTGCGCCCCCTGCCACGCTCACTGGGCAACATCTATCGCGAACTCGAGGACGACCTCGGGATTGCACCAGCCGAACATGCCGACCTGTCGGCCTGGCAGCGGCAAGGCGTCATGCTGCTCAACAGAGTGCTCACGGTGCGTGCGGGTGATGCCGGGTCACACCGCGGAATGGGCTGGGAGGCCGTCACCGAACAGGCCGTGCGCGCACTCGCCGGCCGCGGCGGACCACTGGTCGCCATTCTGTGGGGCCGGCCCGCACAGACGCTCACTCCCCTGTTGGGGAACATTCCGATCATCGCCTCACCCCATCCGTCGCCGCTGTCAGCCCGCCGCGGTTTCTTCGGGTCAAAGCCGTTCAGCCGCTGCAACGCGCTGCTGGAGGAACAGGGCTCAGCCCCCATCGACTGGCGAGTGGACTGAAACGACTGCGCTGATCAGGCCGTACTCGGCTTGATGCCCGCATCCTTGCGCATAGCCTCGAGCTTTTCTTCCGCTTTCGCTCGAGCCTTCGCAGTCCGACGGGATTTCGCGTAGCGCGACATGGGCCGGGACAGGAAGTCACCGAGCACAGCACCGGCGGCAATTGCCGAGTTCGCGGTGATCGCCGCAAACAGGGCACCCAGGCCAACCGACAGAGGAACATCCTCCCCGGGCACGGGGATCATCCGGTAAACAGACGCGAAGATCGACAGCCCCTGCAGCAGCGGGAAGATCGCCGGAACGATGAGCACAATCGCCGGTGAACCCAAGCGGGAGGCCACCGGGCGGCAGAACAAACCGACAATCGTCGACGCAATGAGCAGAGCCAGAATGTTCTCAATGCCCACAAGCGAAGCACCCACATAGACGAGGAAGCCCACAAGGCCGATGAGCGCGGCCGGGATCACGAGCCTGCGCGCACAGTAGAACCCAATGGCGCCGCAAGCACCGACAAGGAACGCGGCAATAACAGCGATGATCGTGGTGAGCACGCTGAGCCCGCTGCTCTGCACCGTGATCTCCATCGGTTTGAGTTCAAGGGTGTTGCCGATGACAACAGCGCACGCAATACCGGAGACGATGCCGCCGAAGCCCATCCCCGTTTCGACTATGCGCCCGGCAGCGGTCAGCGGGAAGTTCGACAGCGCATCCTGTACGGCTGACACCAGCCCCAGGGTGGGCAGCAGCAGAACGATGCCCGCGGCAACCGAATACTGGGGCGATGAAATGAACCCGACGTGATGGGCAAACATTGCAGTCAGCGTCGCAATCGCCGATTGGGCCATCACGAGGAAGAACGCCGGCAGACCGGTCTTGCCGATCACCCGGCCCACCCAGTCAATGAAGATGGCCAGGCCGAAGCCCAGAACAGCAGACGGCAGGCGCCCGCCGATCAGTGTGACGAAGCACGCCACGAGCACACCCCACGCAAGGGTCACAAGCCACTGCGGGAAGGGCCTGCGCTGGGCGCGAATGGCATCCAGTCGGCTGCGCGCCTGCGTGTAGTCAACTTTGCCGGCGACCATGTCGGACACCAGCCGGTGCAGGGATGACACTTTGGCGAAGTGCGGGGAAACCTCACGCACAACCCGCACGACCGTCATCTGCTTGCCCTCGGGGTCGGCGTAGTGGACCGTGAGTGCGGTGGCGGTGAGGTCGACTTCCGCGTTCGGCAGCCCCATCGAGGTGCATGCGGCAATGACACTGACCTCAACGTCAGAACTGCCGGCTCCGGCACGCAGGACCATGGCCCCGATGTCGACGGCCAGGTCCAGGATCATCCGCGCTTCGGATTCGCTTTTCGCCTTCGCCTGCACGGGGGCCTGGTACGGGGTGCCCTCAAGCACTTTGACGATCGGGACCGGCTGGGTGGTCGGCGCCGGATCAGAGGCAAAGCGCGCTACCGTGCGCTGTGCGATTCGCTGTGCGGCACGCCGCTTGGAACGTGAGGTGCGCTGGCTCTGGGCCGCTGCACCTTTCTTGGGGCTTCCAGCTTTCGAGGTGACAGCACCTGCCCCGGAACGCACCCCGGGTCCCTGAGAAGGACGAGGTGCCTGCCCGGCACCATCTGCGGGTTCGGGTTTCGCGGGGCGCGAGGGAGGAGCGGCGGCGGGGCGTACGGTGGCGGCCGTGTCTGCCGCCCTCTGCCTGGCGACACCCTCGCGCACCTGATCAACGCTGATGGATGCGGTCTGTGCAGAATCAGCATCGGCATCACGCGAAACGGGCTTACCGGTTGTGTCAGCTCCGCCGCCGGCACCTTCCGGCACGTCGCCGTCAACGTACTCGACTTCCTGCGTTGGTTTGTCGAAAGCACCGGCTTTTTCGAGATCTGACAGGAGATCCTGGGCTCGGGCCGACCGCGTGGGAGGTTCGGAGGCGTTTTCGCTCGACGTCCACGCGGCCGCAGTTTCAGACTGCGGGTCCCGCTCTGTCGTCCATGCCTCTGAATGCGGTGCGGCAGCGCCGTCGCTTCCGGTGCCGTCGGCGCCGTCTGCGCCACGGCCGGAAGCGGGGCCGCGAACGTCCTGAGGATCCAGTTTCGCCACGCCTTCCTAGTAGTGTTGAGCTATGAGCAGATACATCATTGTGGGAGCCGGAGCCATTGGCGGAATGCTCAGCGCGGGATTCTGGCGCGCCGAGGTGGACCACGTGCTGGTTGCGCGGGGAAGCCAAGCCGATGCTGTCGAAAAGGCCGGACTGACAGTCCGCACTCCGCATGAAACTCTGACTGCACATCCAACAGTAGTGCGCTCTGCCGCACAGGTGAATCTCCGCCCTGACGATGTCATCATCCTGGCAGTGAAAACTCAGCAGGTGTCCACCGCGCTGAGCGAATGGGCTGACCGTCCGGTTGAGGACGAACACGGCACACAGCTGGGCACCGCGGGCGAACGCCTGCCGCTCATGCTTTTCCTCAACGGAACTGATGCACAGGAGCAGGCACCTCGTTGGTTCCGGACCGTGTCGACGACCGTCATCTACACACCCGCCGTCTACACGGAACCGGGACAGCTGGCTGTGTTCATGGAAGACCGCTGGGCCGGGCTGATCACCGGTCCTGTGTGTGGTCCGGATGCGCCCCGACCGCAGGCCGGCGACACCAGAGCCGCTGACAACGCGGCCCTTCCGCACTACCTTCAGCAGGCAGACCGCGACTTCACCGCCGGGAACTTCGCGTCGGTGATCGTGCCTGTGCCTTCGCCCTACACCTACGGGAAGCTGCTGGCGAACTTGGCAAACGGCATCGACGCCCTCGTGGGATCCGTCGACTACAGCGACCTGCTGGAGCAGCTGCAGGACGAAGCTCGCGGCGTCTACCGGGCAGCCGGCATTGTGCACTGCCCCAACCCGCCCGAAGAGCTCGGCTTTGCCGATCGCATTCCCGAAGCACCCATCGACGGGGTGCAGAACCTGTCGTCCACCTGGCAGTCCATGGCACGCGGGACCGGCAACATCGAAGCCGACTACCTGGGCGGCGAGATCGTCCGTCTGGCACACCTGCACGGCATCCAGGCACCCAAGAACAGCCTCGTCATGCAGTGGTGCCGCCGCGTCATGACCGGCGACACCACGATTCCCGCCAGCCCGGAAGACCGGGCCAGCGGACTGCGCGAAGCCTTCGACCACCTCGACAAGGAGGCCCTGTGACAGAACACGAAGACAACCGGATCCGCACCTACCTGGCCATCGGGGACTCATTCTCGGAAGGCCTCATGGACGAATCCGCCCTCGAGGACGGCCGCTTCATCGGCTGGACCGACCGGCTTGCGCACTCTCTGACGCAGTCGCCCGTCGGCAGCCCGGACCTGCTGTACG
The DNA here is from genome assembly GCF_001806795.1 of Brevibacterium sp. HMSC22B09. NCBI lineage: Bacteria > Bacillati > Actinomycetota > Actinomycetes > Micrococcales > Brevibacteriaceae > Brevibacterium > Brevibacterium sp. HMSC22B09. Next base: position 112,883 of record NZ_KV786007.1, read on the forward strand.
CCAACCACGCCATCCGCGGCAGGCAGCTGACCGCCATCATCGACGAACAGGTTCCCGTCGCGCTCGACCTCAAACCCGACCTCGTGTCGTTTGTGGCCGGCGGCAACGACGTGCTGCGCCCATCAGCCGATGTTGACGGCCTGGCCGAACAGCTGGAACGGGCAATCTCGGCCATGCGCGCCGAAGGCATTGAAGTGCTTTTGGGCAACGGCTTCGACACAGCCGCGTTCAGCCCGATGCTGCGCGCACTGCGCCCCCGCGTGGCCGTGTACAACGCACACATGTGGACCCTGGCCGGCCGCCACGGCTGCTACATGCTCGACCTGTGGGGAATGCGCCCGCTCTACGCGCCGGAATACTGGGCGCCCGACCGCATTCACCTGAGCACCAAGGGCCACCGCATGGTCGCCCAGTCCGCGCAGACAGTGCTCGAAGGAAGCCGCGTCGACTTCCGCGGATTCCGGTTGCAGAAAACCTCGAAGCCCCTGCGCGACCGCATGGAAAACGAAGCCGAATGGCTCAAAGACCACCTGGCCCCGTGGGTGGGCCGCAGACTCCGCGGAACGTCATCCGGTGCATTCCTCGACCCGAAATACGCCGAATGGGTCCGCGCGGCCGAGCTTCCCCTCGACGCCCGCAGCCAAAGCGGCAGGAACGTCTCGCCTGCCGCCCACCAGGCCACGGCCGACGATGCGGCCGCTTCGGAAGCCCCCGGCACCGCAGAAGTTCCGGACGCACCGGAGCCGCCCGGCACCTCGGGCCCTTCCGACAGGACCTGAAACAGCGAAACGGCTGCTGAGCATGTGCTCAGCAGCCGTTTCGCTTGTGACCCGGTCAGCCGGGACCGAGGTGGAGCTCCGCTTCAGCCGGCTCCGTCACCGACCGTGGCGGGACCCGAGGCTGTCCTCCTGGATCTGGTTGGTCGCCAGCATCGTGTTGCGGATTTCGGCCGCGAGGTCACCCACGGCACCGGGGGTGTTCGGCATGAACATGACGTTCGACTTTCCGTTGCGGGCAACGTCCTGCATGGTGTCGAAGTACTGGGTCATGAGCAGCAGCTGTTCAGCGGTCTGCTCGATGCCCACGCGGCGCAGCGCTTCGTACTGTTCGGCGATACCGTTGGCGATTGCCTTGCGCTGGGCGGCGACACCCTCACCCTGAAGGCGACGCGATTCAGCTTCCGCTTCGGCCTGCGTGACGCGCTTGACCTTGTCAGCTTCAGCCAGGGCCTGCGCGGCAACGCGGTCGCGCTGGGCGGCGTTGATCGAGTTCATCGAGTCGCGCACACGCGAGTCCGGGCTGATGTCAGTCACGAGGGTGTTGACGATCCGGAAGCCGTAAGCGGCCATCGACGTCGACAGTCGCTGTTCGACCGAGGTGGCGATGTCGTCCTTCGATTCGAAGGCCGAGTCCAGGGTCAGAGTCGACAGGGCCGAGCGGACGGTGTCGAAGACGTAGGAGCGGATCTGCTCTTCCGGGTTCGACAGGCGGTAGTAGGCGTCAACAACCTGGTTTTCGCCGATCACGTACTGCACCGCAACCGGCACCATGACGAACACGTTGTCCTGGGTTTTGGTTTCGATGTTGACCTCAAGCTGGTGCACGCGCAGCGAAATCGGCTTGGTGGTCGTGTCGACGAACGGCGCCTTCATGTTCAGGCCCGGTTCGCAGACTTTGCGGTACTTGCCGAAGCGCTCGACAATGACGCGCTCCTGCGTTTTGACGGTGAAGAAGATCGATGTGCGCAGCCCGCCGAACAGCAGGAACAGCAGCACCACGATGATGATGACGGGGATGAGCGGAATCAGAATGTACAGGGGTTCCATATCTGCGTCCTCATGGTGTTTTCCAATGACGGCAACACTCTATAGGAGCCGCCTCACACCGAAAAGAACTGCGAGTTCGACCCAGGTGTCAGCCGCCGAAGTGCCGAACCGGCACTGTGGGAAACGGCGGCTGGGGGCCGGTGGCAACGGCGGCTGGGGCCGGTGACCTGTCAGCCGGCCACGAGCGCTTGGATCGGCCCGGATGCGAAGTACACGATGAACAGTGCGGCCGTGAGGTACATGAGCGGGTGCACTTCACGGAACTTGCCGCGTGCGGCCTTGAGCACGACGTAGGACACGAAGCCCGCACCGATGCCGTTGGTGATCGAGTACGAAAACGGCATGAGCACGATCGTGAGGAACGCGGGAACCGCAATTTCAATGTCCGTCCAGTTGATGCGCACAACCTGCTGCATCATGAGGAAGCCGACGAATACGAGCGTCGGCGCTGCCGCCTCGGAGGGGATGAGAGCGGCCAGAGGAGCGAGGAACACCGTCAGCAGGAACAGCGCACCGGTCACAACATTCGCCAGACCGGTGCGAGCACCAGAGCCAACACCCACGGTCGATTCGACGAAACCGGAATTCGACGAGGTTCCGCCCAGACCGCCGACGATGGCACCGAGAGCATCGGCCACCATGATCCGCTTGGCGCCTTCTACCTGACCGGACTCGTCAACGAGCTTCGCCTGGGTGCCGACGGCCATCATGGTGCCCAGCAGGTCGAAGAAGTTCGTCAGCAGCAGCGTGAACACCACGAGAACAGCGGTGATGATGCCAACCGACTGGAATGAGCCCAGCAGGTTGAACGAACCGAGGATCGACAGGTCTGGCGAATGGAACCAGCCGCCTTCGATCTTCGGCACCGTCAGACCCCACCCGCCCGGGTTGGCGACCTCGCCGTCAGCACCCGTCTTCGGCCCCAGGTTGAACACCGCTTCGAGTGCGAACGCGATGGCTGTTGCAATGAGGATCGTGTAGAGGATCGCGGCGCGCACGCCCCATGCGTAGAGGACGAACAGCAGCAGAAGCGCGACCGTGAACAGCAGCACCGGCCAGCTGGCAATCGACCCGCCCTGGCCCAGTTCAAGCGCTGTGCCGCCGGAGTTGCTGATGAAGCCGGCGTTGATCATCCCGATGAGCGCAATGAAGAAGCCGATGCCCACACCGATTGCGGATTTCAGCTGGCCGGGCACCGCGTTGAAGATCGCGGTGCGGAAACCGGTGACCACCAGCAGAAGAAGAATAATGCCTTCAATGACCACCAGGCCCATCGCATCGGCCCACGTCATACCTGGAATGACAACAACCCCGAACGCCATGAACGCGCTCATGCCCAAAGCTGAGGACACCGCCATGGGGAAATTGCCCACCAAGCCCATAAGCAGGGTGAGAAGACCCGAAATGAGCGATGTCGCAGCAGCCACGGCGGCCAGGTTGGGAGTGTCTCCCCCGCCGAGGAACGCACCCGTCGAATCAGCGGCCGCACCGATGAGGATCGGGTTGAGCACGATGATGTAGGCCATTGCCAGGAAGGTCGTCAGACCACCCCTGATTTCGGTGCCCACAGTGGAGCCGCGCTCGGTGATTTTGAAGAAGCGGTCAAGGCCGCTGAGTCTGCTGTCTGCTGCGTTCGTCACACGGGAAGTCTAGGTGAGACTCAAAACAGAAACGGGAAGCACCTCACAATGAGGTGCTTCCCGAAGAAGCTGAGCCCCCTGTCAGACTCGAACTGACGACCTTCGCTTTACAAGAGCGGTGCTCTACCAACTGAGCTAAGGAGGCGCACGGAGGGACTCCCTCCGATCGTGAGCAGTTTAGTCCACCAGCTCACACAGCCCAAATCAGTGTGCGTGCGGTCTGCGGCAAACCTCGTCGAGAACAACCGCAGACCGCCCTCACTCACTTCTTCTGAGCTTGGAGGATTTCAGCGAAGAACGACTGCTGGTCGCTCCAGTCACCGACGTTTTCGCCGTTGACCTGCACCGTCGGAGTGCCCTTGAGCCCGTTGTTGAGGGCTTCCTTTGTCGACTGGGTGACATAGTCCTCAAACTGGATGTTGTTCACGCAGTCCGTGACGGTCACATCATCCTCAGCGGTGTTGATCTTCTTGTCGACATCAACACCGACCCCCTTGGCGATTTCGATCATTTTGTCGTCGTCCAGGCCCGTTGCGCCCTCTTCGGGCTGCTGGGAGAACAGGCCGAGCGACAGTTCCTGGAACTTATCGGCCTGGCCGGAGTCGACAACACACATCATGAGGTTGGCCGACCGGGTCGAGTACTTTGTGCCGCCGGACCGGTTGTCCAGCAGCGCCACCGGCTGGAAGGTCAGCGAAATATCGCCGTCATCGGCGAGCTTTCCAAGCCCCTTGCCGTTGAGACCTTCGAACTGAGCACAGGCCGGGCACTGGTAGTCGAGGAACACCTTGACGTTGGGCGCGTTGTCCTTGGCATCCTTGCTGTCGCCAGCCGGATCTTCCGTCAGCGCCACCCCATCGCCGTCCTTGACGAACGTCACCGAACCTTCGGTGTAGCCCTGCGGCTGGGCGGCTGGCTTTGTGGACTGGTAGATGAGAACGCCCACCACAACCAGAACCAGTGCCGCTACGAGAGCGACTCCGATGTAGAGCACGCGCTTGGCTGTCTTCTGCTTGCGCGCCTGCGCTTCGGCAATCTGGCGCGCCTTTTCGCGCGCTGCCGCACGGCGGTCAGTGTTCGACGGTTTCTTCGCCATGTTTCTCCGCTGTTCCTCCGGTTGAAGATTTCATCGACAATCCTACTTGCGCCCCGGTCCGCGGGCTCACATGCGGTTCGGATAGAACGCCCGCCGCAGACTATGTCAGCTGCGGTATGGAGTCCAGGATCTCCGGCGGCAGCGGCCACAGGTCGAAGCTGTCTGAGGCGAGCACGGCCGACAGGAGGAAAGCCGCGGCCACCAGCAGAACAACACCGATGATGATCCCCGCTGCCCGCGATGATCCCGTGCACCGGTCAAAGGTCAGCCGTGTGCCCAAGCGCAGCATCTCTGCACCCGGCCCCAGCCACAGAACGAGCGTGTACACGAACGAGGCGATCAGCAGCTCCACCGTGACCGGCAGCGGGGCGCCGCCGAACTGCACAAAATTCAGGTGAGCCAGTATGAACGTCGCAACGCCCGCCATGACGGGCAGGATCGTCGCAAAGATGCTGAGGAACAGCGAACTGAAGAACGCCCCTGGCCCGTGGGACAGGAACCCCCACTTTGCACTGTCGGGTCCTTCGTAGAAGCGCCGCCTGCGCACAATCACGTGCACTTTGCCGAAGGTGCGCGCCAGCACCTGCCACACGTAGGAGACGATCACCATGATCAGCGGTGCGAAAACCGCTGCCGCCATGCCGAGCATGACAGCCCCAAACGTCGGGAGGCGTCCCTTGAGGGACTTCTGCACGCCCGGCTGGGCAGAAGCCGCGTTCGGATAGGGAGGACGATGCGCCGGGTACTGCACCGCCTGCTGGGCCACGGGACTGGCGGCGTGGTGCTGCACCATGGGCGCCGGTGAGTGCGGCTGGTACCCGAGCGCTGGGGACTGGTGAAGAGCGGGCGGGCGAGGCGGAGCCGGCTGCCGGGGTGGGTAGGGCCGCTGAGCGGGCCCCAGTGATCCGTGCTGCGGCGGTGCCCACTGGGGTGCCGGCGACTGCGGGTGCGGATAGACGTTCGTGGGACCCACCGCCGGCGGCTGTACCGCCGTAGGATTTTCCGAGCCCCGCCCAATGGCGGGCATCCGCCCCTCTTCGACGTCGATGAGAGCTCCCAGGAGTTCATCAGCCGCGGGACGGTTCGCCGGTTTCGGCTGCAGAGCGGCCCGAATGATGGGAACAATGCGCTCGGGGCAGCCCTCCAGATCAGCGCGTCCGGTCGCCACGCGGGCGATGACCGCGTCAATACCGCCACCGCCGAAGGGATTGCGTCCCGTGGCGGCAAACGCCATCGTCGCACCCCAACCCCACCAGTCAGTCGAGGGTGCCGAATCTCCCCCTTCGACCACCTCGGGAGACAGGTAGCCGGGGGTTCCCATGACCAGACCGGTCACGGTGACAGTCACCTCGTCAGCGGCCTGCGCAATGCCGAAGTCGATCACCACCGGTTCGCCGTCGGAGATCATGACATTGGCGGGTTTGAGATCGCGGTGGACAACACCTGCCGCGTGCACGGCTTCCAGCGCGTCAATCAGCGCGTGTCCGAAGTGCACGAGCTCAGATTCCGAAAAGGGACCGCCGGAGCGGACGTCCTCAAGCAGGGTCGTGCCGGATACAAACTCCGTGACAATGTACGGGTGATCAGCTTCGAGGTCGGCGTCAATGACAGCCGCGATGCGCGGGTGGGAAATGCGCTGCAGAGTGCGGACTTCGCGGGCCAGGCGCATGCGGGAAGGTTCGTCGTCCGCAATGCTGGGGTTGAGGACTTTCACCGCAACGGGACGGTCGTGGTCGTCATAGCCCTTATACACGACGCCCATGCCGCCCGAGCCGAGTTTTTCGCCCAGGCGGTAGCCGCCGACTGTCTGCAGATTCATCACCAACAGGGTAGACGAATTCAGTAGGATGGGCTTTAAGTCCCGGATCTCCGCACAGAACACGCACCGGGCACCCAGGGTCATCCCGCCGGTGCACCGCCACTGTCTGTGGTCGAGTAAGGAGCACAGTGAAACGCCTGTACGCCGCCGATCAACTGCCCACCATCGATCCGCCCGCGGAAGGCCCAGAATTCCTTGTTGTGGCCAACCGACTGCCCATCGACCGCGACGATTCCGGCGACGAACCCGGGTGGAAAACCGCGCCCGGCGGCCTCGTAACGGGACTCGCACCGGTTGTGCGGAGAGCAAGCGGAGCCTGGATCGGCTGGCCGGGAATCACCGACACCGACGTCGACCCCTTCGAACACGACGGCATGCACCTGGTGCCGGTGCGCTTGAGCTCCGAAGACTTCCAGATGTACTACGAGGGCTTTTCCAACGGCACCCTGTGGCCGCTGTTCCACGACGTCATCGCCCCACCGGCATTCCACCGCACGTGGTGGGACAAATACCTCGAAGTCAACACCCGCTTTGCCATCCGCACGGCAGAAACCGCTGGTAAGAACGCAACCGTGTGGGTGCACGACTACCAGCTGTTCCTGGTCCCCCAGCTGCTGCGCTCCATGCGTCCGGACGTCAGCATCGGGTTCTTCCTGCACATCCCGTTCCCGCCGGTGGAGCTCTACAGCCAGCTGCCGTGGCGCTCCGAGATTCTGCGCGGAGTCCAGGGTGCAGACCTCATCGGCTTCCAACGGCCCACCGATGCCGCGAACTTCCGCCGCTGCGTGCGCAAGCACTCAGGCTTCATCACCAAGGGCGACGACATCACCGTCACGGCCGACCCCGACTTGGGCACCGAAGAGCACATCACGCGGGCCGCCCACTACCCCATTTCCGTCGACACCGATGCACTCATCGAACTGGCGAACACCCCCGCGATTCAGGCCCGGGCGCAGGAAATCCGCCGCGAACTGGGCAACCCGGACATCGTGATCCTCGGCACCGACCGCATGGACTACACCAAGGGTCTGCGCCACCGTCTGAAAGCGGTTCACGAACTTCTGCGCGAAGGCCGGCTGGACAAGGACAAGGTCACGTTCGTGCAGATCGCCACCCCCAGCCGCGAAAGACTGGACCACTACAAGCAGATCCGCACGGAGGTCGAACTGGCCGTCGGCCACACCAATGGCGAGTTCTCAGGCCTGCACAACCAGGTCATCCACTACTTCCACTACTCGTTCCCACGGGACGAAATGACGGCCTTCTACCTGGCGGCAGATGTCATGCTCGTCACCCCGCTGCGCGACGGCATGAACCTCGTGGCGAAGGAGTACACGGCCTGCCGCACCGATGATTCCGGCGCGCTTGTGCTCTCAGAGTTCGCAGGTGCTGCCGACCAGCTGACCCAGGCCGTGCTCATCAACCCCCACGACATCACCGAACTGAAGAACGGCATCATGCGCGCCGTCGGCATGGAGGTGCGTGAACAGCGTCGCCGCATGCGGCCCATGCGCAGACGCCTGAAAGACGAAACCGTGCACACGTGGGCCCGCAGTTTCCTGTCCGACCTCGCCTGGATCGCAGGAGCCGAACCCGTTCCGCTGGAAACCGCGGCCATCAGCCTCGACGCGGTACGCGCCGGCCTGGACGGGACCGAGGTGCCGGGCGAGGTGGCGAGCCAGGGTCAGGCGGCAGACTCGTCAGAGGCGCCGGGACAGGTGCCTGGCGAGGTGCCGGGACAGAACAGCGGCGGAACCGCACCATGAGCGAACTGCGCGACGCCCTGTCGCAGGCGGCCCAAGCGAAGCTGCTGCTGGTTGCACTCGACTTTGACGGCGTCATGGCACCGCTGGTGGACAACCCCTATGAATCGCGCGCCCTGCCGGAATCCCTCAGCGCAGTCGACTTTCTGGACCGGCTGCCGCGCACGTGGACGGCGTTCATCACAGGCCGCAACCTCGACAACCTGCGCTCCGTTGTCACTCCCCCGCGCAGCACTCTGCTGTACGGGGCACACGGGGCCGAGGTTTCTGTCCCCGATGCCGCCGACGTTCCCGATGCTGCCGTGCCGGGAAGCGGGGACGATCTTTCGACGCGCGAACTGCGGGTGCTCGACGTCATCGACACGGCACACGAAGAACTCGATACGCACCTCAATCACACGGGAATCTCCGGCATGTGGCTTGAGCGCAAACCGCTGGGCCGGGCGTTCCACACCCGCGAAGTCAAACCCGAAGGCGCCGAAATCGTCCGCAGGGCACTCGACGAACTTTCCGCTGAACTCGACGACGTGCGGATTGTCCACGGTCACGACATCGTCGAATTCAGCGTGCGCAGCACAACCAAGGGCGACGCCATCGACCAGCTGATGCAGACCACACGCGCCGACGCCGCCATCTACATGGGCGACGACACAACAGACGAAGACGCCTTCCGGCACCTCAACCGCTACCCCGGCGGGCTGACCGTCAAAGTGGGACCCGGCCGGACAGAAGCCCGGTTCCGTGCGGAAGACCCGCGCGAAGTGTCCCGCGCGCTCGCCCACTTGGCGAGCGCCCGAGAGCGCGAGGTGTCCCGGGAAGCCTGACGGCACCTCGGGAGCAGTGAGGAGCGTGGCCTGCGGAGGCCAGCACAGTCAGCGGCGGGCCAGGGGTGCATCCGAACTGCGCAGCACGAGCTCTGGTTCGACCCAGTAGGCCGGCAGCGGATCCACTGGCCCTGCCATGAGCCGCTCGATTTCGCGTACGCCCGTGCTGGCCAGCTGCTCCCAGTCGAACGTGACCTGCGAAATGGGCGGGCTGAAAACATCGGCGTCCGGAACATCGCCGACAGCCAGGAACGAAAGATCGTCCGGCACCCGCAGGCGCAGACGCTGGGCGGCCTGCAGGAAGCCCACCGTGAGGTCCGGGGATGCGCTGATGACAGCGGTGCAGCTGGTGTCGAGCAGCTGTTGGGCCGCCTGCGCTCCAGCCAGCACGCCGGGGTCGGACACGACGACGGGTGCTTGATCGCGGGTGCCGGTGATGAACAGCAAGTCCGCCATCGTGGTCCGAAAAGCACTCACGCGGGAGTTCTTCGCGGAGTCCTCCGGCACCGCCAGGCCGATCCTCGTGTGCCCCAGCTGCACCAAGTGGCGCACCGCGGTCTCAATGCCGACAGAAGAATCCATGATGATCTGTGCAAAGCCCGTGTGCCGGGCGTGCGAGATGCGCAGCATGGGAAGTTCCGTACCCGCCAGCTTCTGGGCTTCGCTCGAAGCGGGTCCGCCGCCGACGACGATCACACCGTCCACGCCGACGGCGGAAAGGAGTTCGTAGGTCGGCGGAAGGCCCGGGTCCGTGACCGCCTGCACGGCAACGTGGCCGACCGCGAAAATGCGCTTGGTCAGCTCTTCTATCAGTGTGGTGAACGGTTCGATGTCCGGCCCGATCGGGGCTGCTGTCACGACTGCTATCCGCTTGACGTCAGGGGCAGCCGGCACTTTCACACCGAGGGTGCGCAGCGCGATGTCCACCGCACGCCGGGTCTTCGGCGCCACCGCAGAAGACCCGCGCAGGGCGCGTGATGCCGTGGCCTGGGAAATGCCGGCAGCCGTGGCGATCTGCTGCAGGGAAACACCGGACAGTTCGTACTGGGACACGCTCACCTCCTGACCGCCGCTGTCGAGGCGCGGGCCAGCAGCCGGGGACGGAAGTTGGGCGGAACCGCCACCGGCGGGTTGCCGTCCAGAATGTGCAGGGCGGCTGTGGCGAGCGCTTCAGCCAGGCTCTCGGTGTCATAGGAAAGGACAGTTGCAGGCGGATTGGTGAACCGCATGGTCGACGAATCGCCGATCCCGATGACCGAAAGGTCCCGCGGCACGCTCAGGCGACGACGGCGCATGGATTCAAACACGCCGTACATTTGCAGGGCGCTCTGCGTTATGACCGCGGTGCAGGCAGCATCACGCAGGATTGATGCGGCTTCAACACCGCCGGCGAAGGTCTTCGGGACGGCCGCAATCCAATCATCGAGGTTTGGCGCGATGGCTGCCGCCGGGTGGAGCGCACCGAAGTTCTCCTTCAGGATCTCTGCGAGCTCCCCAACGTCCTTGCACACCAGGCCGATACGGCGATGCCCAAGGTCATACAGGTGGTCGAACGCCAGCTTCATACCCGCGCGCAAGTCGATTTCGGCGGCGATATCGTCGCGCCCGACCATCATGCCGTCCGTGCGGACAGCAGTGCTTCGCCTGCCGGACTCAGAAAACCGCACGACCGGCACATCGACATCGAGTTCCGTGAAGGTTGGGGTGATGATGACAGCCGCACCGGCATCCAGGCAGGCGCGCAGTTCCCGCCCCTCAGCATCGAGATACGGGGTCATGACAGCATGCCCCGCACGCTGCAGGTGGGCGATCGCAGCACGGGCAACATCCGTCTGCCAGTGTTCGGGATTCTCCGGCAGACTCACCGCGGCAAACTGGCCCGCGGCCGCACCGAGCAGTGTGGAGCGCTGATAGCCGACGGCCTCGACCGCGCTCATCACCTTCGCCCGCGTTGCCTCCGCGACGGCGTCACGACCGCCGAGCACGCGCGAGACCGTCGAAACCGAAACTCCCGCACGCTCAGCAACGTCTTTCAGGCGAACACCCATACGGCGAAGTCTACGGCAGGCTGAGAACTCCATGGCAGGCTCACAGACGCCCTCATGTGCGGTAATGTTGTCTCCGTTCACCGCTCCCCAACGGTTTTTCGCCACGCTGTTCAATGACGAAAGGCATCAATGGCACGGGTCGTCCTCACAGGCCTCACACACCGGTATCCGTCGACTGTGACAACAACAATCGACAATCTCAGCCTTGACGTGCCGGACGGCGAACTGCTCGTGGTGCTCGGCGGTACCGGATCGGGCAAAACCACGCTTCTGCGGCTGATCAACGGAATGGAAACGCCGACGGCCGGCACGATCACCTTCGATGGCGAAGACGTCACAAAGCTGCCGGCACACCAGCGCCACGTGGTCATGGCCTTTGAGAACTACGCCCTCTACCCGCACATGACAGTCGCCGAGAACATGGCCTTCGCACTGCTGCTGTACGGCGAAACGCAGGAAGGCGCCAGGGAGCGCGTGCACGCCGTCGCCAAGCGCATGGGTCTGGAAAACCTGCTGGATGCCACCCCGGACGAACTGACCGGCACCCAGCGCCACACTGTCTCGATGGCACGCGCAGCCGTGCGCAGGCCGGCAGTGTTCCTCCTGGATGAACCGCTGAACCGCCTGCCCGAAGACACCCGCGAAGAGACCACCGCGGCATTGGCTGACCTGCAGCGCACCATCGGCATCACGTCGATCGTTGCCACTCGCGACGTTCCTTTGGCGCTCGGCATCGCCGACAGAATCGCCGTGCTCGAAAGGGGCAGAATCACCCGGCTCGGTACGCCCGACGAGCTGCGCGACTCCCTGTGACGAGCGGGTGGGACGCGGCAGCGGGCGTGCGGCAGGCGCGCTCAGCGCCTGAGCCAGGCCCGGCGGGCGTGCCGGCTGCACAGATCACCGCTGTTGACGCTGATTTGCTCGAGCACCTAACGTCCCTGCCGTGGGACAGACCCCTGGCCGAATGGGGTGGTGTGCAGCTCGGCCCGCTTGGGTTGTCGCGCAACACCGTCCGAACCGTAGACTGCGCGCAGCCTGCTGCGGTAGAAGGCACACAACCTGCTGCGGTGGTCATCAAGGAAATGGACGAAGATGGCGCCGGTGACGAATACCGCCTGCTGCACGCACTGCGGGATGCACGATTACCGGCGGTTTGCCCACTGGGGGTCGTCACCGGCCGAACCACGGCAGCTTCAGGGGCGCTCATCACCCGACGGCTGACACCCGCCGCTCGCTACGACGAAATCCTGCGGGACGGGCCCCGCTCCCCCGCCGCACACAGCGTGGTCGAGGCTTTTGCCGAACTTCTGGCCCACCTTCACCGGGCCGGGTTCTTCTGGGGCGATGCTGCACTGTCCAACACGCTGTTCTCACCCAGCAGCGACGGGTACACCGCGTGGCTGGTCGATGCTGAAACCGGCGAGCTTCACCCCAGCCTGTCCGAGGGCCAGAAAACGCACGATCTTGAACTGGCGCGCCTCAACATGGCGGGCGAGCTGTTCAACACCGCTCACTCCACTGACGAGGCGGATCTCGCCTCCGTGCGCAAACTCGACTCCCGTTTGGTGGAGGCGTACCGCTCCCTCACGGGAGCGGACTGAGGCTCAGGCGCCGGGTTCGGCGGGAGCGCTGCGCAGACCGCGCGTGCGCGCAATTTCATACAGCGACACCGCGGCTGCAACACCCGCGTTGAGCGATTCGGTTGCTCCCGCCATGGGGATCGACACGATCTGGTCGCAGGTTTCGCGAATAAGCCGCGACAGACCCTTGCCTTCCGAACCGACAACCAGACACACCGGTTCGGTGCCCAAAGAGAGTTCCGGCAGATCCACATCGCCGTCCATGTCGAGGCCAAGCACGAACACGCCCTGCTTCTTAAGCTCGGTGAGTTCGCGGGCCAGGTTGACCACCTGGGCCACCCGGATGCGGGCGGCTGCACCGGCCGAGGTCTTCCAGGCGCCGGCGTTCATGGCGGCGGAACGGCGTTCGGGGATGATCACACCGTGACCGCCGAAAGCTGCGGCAGAGCGGATGATGGCCCCGAGGTTGCGGGCGTCGGTGATGCCGTCGAGGGCCACCAGCAGCGGCTTCTGCACTTCCGCGGCAGCCGCATCCAGCAGGTCCTTCGGGGTTGCGTACTCGTACGGTGGCAGGACAAGAGCGAGTCCCTGGTGGACCGCCCTGTCGGTCATGCGGTCAAGTTCGTCACGGCTTGCCTCCAACAGCGGAACTCCGCGGTCAGCGGCAATTGCGATCGCATCGCGCACCCGGTCGTCAGAATCAGCACCGCGCACAATGTAGAGCGCTTTCGCCGGCACACCTTCGCGCAGGGCTTCGAGCACCGAGTTGCGGCCAGCCACAGTGTCAACACCCTGTTCGCCCTTGAAGCGACGAGAGTTCTGCTTGCCCTGCTGGCGGCGCTGCCGTTCGAGCTTCTCCTTGTGCGCCTTGTGGTAAACGCGGTCTTCGGCCTTCGGCGTGGGGCCCTTGCCCTCCAGCCGACGCCGCCCGTGACCGCCCGTGCCCTTGCGCGGGCCCTTTGCCTTTGCCATGTTCAGTCCCTTACGTGGTAGCGGTAGCCATCGGCGGTGTCTTCGACGACGATGCCGGCTGCTGCCAGCTGGTCGCGGATCGCATCGGCCACGGCCCAGTCCTTGTCGGCGCGCGCCTGAGCGCGCGTGCGCACCAGTTCGTCGACCAGCTGGTCAAGAGCGTGCGCGGTCGCCGAGGATTCCCCACCCTGCACCCAGGTGGCAGAACTCGGGTTGATGCCGAGGATGTCGAGCATGAGCTCAACCGAGGTCAACACTGTGGCGAGTTCACCTCGGTCCCCACCCTCAAGCAGGCGGAAGCCGGTGCCCACCTGGTCGAACACGACGGCCAAGGCCTTCGGGATGCCGAGGTCGGCATCCATGGCCTGTGCGAACGCCTCTGGCACCGGGGCCGAGGTGTCGCGGAAGGTCGGCACTGCCGGAGCCTCATCTCCGAGTTCCTGCCGGGCGCGGGAAATGAAGTTGCGGAGCCGCTCAAGGGCCGGAGCCTGGCCTTCGACCAGCTCTTCCGAAAACTCCAGCACCGAACGGTAGTGCGCCGTGGACAGGAAGTAGCGCACCAGAAGTGCGGAGTGATCGTCGAAAAGGTCGTGGGCGAAAATCGAGTTGCCCAGTGACTTCGACATCTTGTCGCCGCCCACATTGAGCAGACCGGAGTGCATCCAGATGCGGGCAAAGCCGTCACCGGCCGCGGTCGACTGGGCGAGTTCGTTTTCGTGGTGCGGGAAGCGCAGATCCAGGCCACCGCCGTGGATGTCGAATTCGGCACCCAGGTACTTGGTCGACATTGCGGAGCACTCGATGTGCCAGCCCGGCCGGCCGCGACCCCACGGGGTGGGCCAGCTGGCGGTCAGCGGGTCGCCGTCCTTGTGTCCCTTCCACAGGGCGAAGTCGCGCGGGTCGCGCTTGCCGCGCACCTTGGCGTCGGTTTCGGCCATGTCGTCGAGGCTCTGGTGGGTCAGCGCACCGTACTGTGGCCAGGACCGGGCGTCGAAGTACACGTCGCCGCTGCCGTCTTCTGCCGCGTAGGCATGGCCGGCATCGATGAGCCTGCCGATCAATTCGACCATTTCGGTGATGTGGCCGGTGGCACGGGGCTCATAGGACGGGGGCAGCACGCCGATCCGGTCGTAGGCGGCAGTGAACACCTGTTCGTACTTATAGGCGTGGGCAAACCACGGGCGGCCCTCTTCGACGGACTTCTGCAGGATTTTGTCGTCGATGTCGGTCACATTGCGCACCAGCAGAACATCAAGTCCCCTGTGGGTCAGCCAGCGGCGAAGCTGGTCGAACACGACCGCCGAGCGCATGTGGCCGATGTGGGGCGCGCCCTGAACGGTCGCACCGCACACGTAGATCCCCACCTTTCCGTCACAGACGGGAACAAGAGGCTCGAGAGTGCGGGACTTGGTGTTATACAGCTGAATTGTCACGGCTGACAGTCTAGCCGCCCTCTGCGGCCAGTGCCCCGCCAGGAAGCCATCGCGTACGCGCTCCTGCGAATCACAAACTGACAACAGTCTGGACGCGCACTGGGAAAACTATGACATTCGTCACGAATTCGTCTACAGTTTCCTCAACATCGCATCAAAACAAAGGTGTTTTATATGTCTACTCAAGCACCCCCTCAGGGTGAAAAGCGGCAGGTTTTCGTCAGCCGCAGCGCTTTCATCTTTGCCGCGGTCGGCTCTGCAGTCGGCCTGGGCAACATCTGGCGTTTCCCCTATGTCGCCTACGAGAGCGGCGGCGGAGCGTTCATCCTCCCCTACCTCATCGCTCTGCTTACGGCGGGTATCCCACTGCTGTTCCTGGACTACGCAATCGGCCACCGGTTCCGGTCTTCGGCCCCGCTGGCCTTCCGGTCGATGAACCGGGCGGCTGAACCCATCGGCTGGATCCAGGTCGGCATCGCCACCGTCATCGCCATCTACTACTCGGCAATCATCGCCTGGGCGGCCAGCTACGCCTGGTTCTCCCTGTCGAAGGCATGGGGCGACGATCCCGAGGGCTTCCTCTTCGGTTCGTACCTGCAGCTGGATGACGGCGGTCTGCCGACCGCGGATATCGTGCCCGCAGTTCTCGGCCCGCTCATCGGCGTGTGGGTCATTACGCTCGTCATCCTCTTCCTGGGCGTGCAGGGCGGTATCGCCCGCTTCTCGAAGGTCTTCATTCCGCTGCTCATCGTCCTGTTCGTGGGGCTCGTCATCCGAGCCCTCACGCTGGACGGAGCCATGACCGGCCTCGACGCCCTGTTCAAGCCGGACTTCAGTCAGATCGCCAAGCCCAGCGTGTGGATCGCCGCCTACGGTCAGATCTTCTTCTCGCTGTCTGTTGCCTTCGGCATCATGCTGACCTACGCGTCCTACCTGAAGAAGCGCACCAACCTCACCGGCTCCGGCCTGGTCGTCGGTCTGTCGAACTCCGCGTTCGAAATCCTCGCGGGCCTCGGCGTGTTCGCCGCACTGGGCTTCATGGCCACTGCTGCTGGAACCGAGGTGAGCGAAGTGGCTGCCGGCGGTGTCGGCCTGGCATTCGTGGTGTTCCCGCTGATCATCTCCGAAATGCCCTTCGGTGAGATCTTCGGTGTGCTGTTCTTCGTCAGCCTGATCTTCGCGGGTCTGTCCTCGCTGATCTCGCTGGTGCAGGTGCCGATCGCAGCTGTTTCGGACAAGCTCGGCATCTCGCAGCGCAAGTCGACCGGATTCGTCGGCGGCGGCATGGCGCTTGTCGCGGTGGTCGGCTTCTCCACCACCTCGGGCCTCATCACACTGGACACGATTGACTACTTCGTCAACAACATCGGAATCGTCGGCATTGCCATCATCGCGGTCATCACGGTCGCCTGGGTTCTGCGCCGCCTGCCGTTCCTGCGCGACCACCTCAACGCGGTCTCAACGTTCAAGCTCGGCAAGGTCTGGATGGCGTTCGTCGGAGTCATCACCCCGATAGTCCTGGTCGTCATGCTCGTTCAGGTCATCATCACAACCATCAAGGAAGGCTACGAAGGCTATCCGCAGATCACGCTGAACCTGCTCGGCTGGGGCGTCCTCGGGCTCATCCTGGTGGTGTCGATTCTCCTGTCGATCACACCGTGGCCGCGCAAGAGCCTCGAAAAGGTCGAACGAGCGCAGGCTGAGTTCGAACAGCAGCTCAGCTCCCCGGCCGCCGCGCCACATGCGACCACTGAACCGCAGGCCGCGCCAGAAGCCACACCGCACAACGAGAACGGAGTTACGCCATGAGCGCATCCGCAGTCATCATGATGCTCATCGCCATCATCACCGTCTGGGGCGGTCTCGGAGCCGCAATCCTGCACCTCAAGGCGCACCCTGACGAGGCAGCCGGCGACATCGACTGATCCGTCGCCACCCGCTGACTGAACAGAGGCCGGGCTTCGCACACCGCGAAGCCCGGCCTTTATTCGTGCCGAGTTTTCGGTAGCGTGGGACATGACACATCAACGACTGCTTATAGGAGTCAGCATGTCCCAGACCGTGAAGGGCATTGTCGCCTTCGCAAAGGAAGAACCCGTACAGCTAGTCGACATCGTCATCCCCGACCCCGGTCCGGGCGAAGTCGTCGTCGACGTCAAGTCCTGCGGTGTCTGCCACACCGATTACCACTACCGTCAGGGCGGAGTCAGCGACGACTTCCCGTTCCTGCTGGGACACGAATCCGCCGGTGTTGTCAGCGCGGTCGGCGAGGGCGTCGTCCACGTTGAGGTCGGCGATTTCGTCATCCTCAACTGGCGCGCAACCTGTGGTGAATGCCGCGCCTGCAAGCGCAACGAACAGCAGTACTGCTTCGCCACCCACAACGCCAAGCAGAAGATGACGCTCACCGATGGCACGGAACTCGAAGCCGCACTCGGCATCGGCTCCTTTGCTGAAAAGACCCTCGTTGCCGAACGCCAGTGCACCAAGGTCGACGAGGGCGACCCGGCCGTACTGGGCCTTCTGGGCTGCGGTGTCATGGCGGGCATCGGCGCAGCAATGAACACCGGCGAAGTCAAGCACGGCGATTCCGTGGCCGTTATCGGCTGCGGCGGCGTGGGCTGTGCCGCTATTGCCGGCGCAAAGCTGGCGGGCGCGTCCACCATCATCGCGATCGACTTCGACGACAAGAAGCTCGCCGCGGCAGAAGACCTCGGCGCAACCCACAGCTTTTCGTCAAAGGGCATGAGCGAGGACGAGGTCGTCGAGAAGGTCCGGAGCTTCACCGGCGGCTTCGGCGCTGATGTCGTCATCGACGCCGTGGGCCGCCCCGAAACCTGGCGCCAAGCGTTCTACGCCCGCGATCTCGCCGGAACGGTCGTCCTGGTGGGTGTTCCCACACCAGACATGGAGCTGACAGTCCCCTTCATCGACATGTTCGCCCGAGGCGGCAAGCTCAAGTCCTCGTGGTACGGCGACTGCCTGCCCGAACGCGACTTTCCGATGCTCACCGAACTGTACAAGCAGGGCCGCCTGCCGCTGGAGAAGTTCGTCACCGAGCGGATCAGCATCGAGCAGGTTGAAGATGCCTTTGACAAGATGGCGCGAGGAGAAGTCCTTCGATCGGTAGTGGAGTTCACATGACAGACAGCGCAGTCCGCATTGAGCGGCTCATCACATCGGGAACCTTTTCACTCGACGGCGAAACCTTTGACGTCGACAACAACGTGTGGATTGTCGGCGACGATTCCAGCGTCGTCGTCATCGACCCGGCACACAACCCGGATGCGATTGCAGAAGCGGTAGGCGAACGCGAAGTCAGCGCGATCCTGCTGACACACGGCCATGATGACCACATTCGGTACGTCTTCGACGCACAGGCCAAACTCGGCGACCCGCCGATTCTGCTCAACCCCGCCGATTCGGTCCTGTGGGACCAGGTCTTCGAGGACCGTCAGCCCACCGGCCGGATCGACGACGGCGACAGCTTCACGGTGGCCGGCCTGCGTCTGAGCGCGCTTCACACGCCGGGCCACTCCCCCGGCTCCACGTGCTTCTACATTGCCGAAGGCCTCACGGGTGCCGGACTGCCCGAGGACGTTCGGGGAACCACAGCCTCGGATGCCGAGGTGCCTGTCCTGCTGTCCGGTGACACTCTGTTCAACGGGGGCCCGGGAGCAACAGGACGGTCGTATTCGAGTTTCGACACGATCATCGAGTCGATTCGCGAACGCCTGTTCGCCCTGCCTGAAGACACGATTGTGCTGACCGGGCACGGCGATTCCACCAGCATCGGCGCGGAAAAACCGCACCTGCAGGAATGGATTGACCGCGGACACTGAGCCGCACAGCTCTGACAATCCGGGGCCGGGCGCTTGCGAGCGCCCGGCCCCGGTATTATTCAGCGGATGGGTGAACATGATCTGCGCCACACCGGCGCAGAGTGTCACCCGCGACCATCATCTGTTTTGTTCATAAAGGATTTTCATGGCCACCACCCAACTGCAGAAGCGTCTGAAGACCCGGCACCTCGTCATGATGAGCCTCGGGTCGGCAATCGGCGCGGGCCTCTTCCTCGGCGTCGGCGAAGGAATCGCCGTTGCCGGCCCGGCAATCCTTCTGGCCTATGTGGCTGCCGGCCTCATCATCATCTCGGTTATGCGGATGCTCGGCGAAATGGTTGCCGCCGACCCCAACCCGGGAGCGTTCTCCTACTACGCCGGCAAGGCGCTGGGCCCCGCGGCCGCTTTTGCCGTCGGGTGGCTGTGGTGGGTGCAGCTGTGCCTGGTCGTCGCGGTTGAGGCGACAGCCGCCGCGCAGATCATGCGCTCGGCGTTCTTCCCGGATGTTCCCCAGTGGATCTGGGTGCTGGCCTTCATGCTCATCTTCACCGTCATCAACCTCATGGGCGTTGGTTCGTTCGGCGAATTCGAATACTGGTTCAGCTTCATCAAGGTCGCCTTCGTCATCCTGTTCCTCATCGTGGTCACAGCCTTCCTGTTCGGCCTGACCCCCGGTGAATCCCCCGGTCTGAGCAATGTGCAGGGCATCGACCTGGCGCCCTCGGGCATCGGCGGCATCGGCACCGGCCTGCTCATCGTGATCTTCGCGTTCGGCGGCATTGAGATCCTCGCGGTCGCAGCAGCTGAAACAGCAGATCCGGAAACCTCTATCCGCAAGGCGATCGCGGGCATCGTGCTGCGCATCCTCGTGTTCTACATGGGTTCGGTGACGCTCATGATCCTCGCTGTCCGCTGGGACAACCCGGACCTTGCCGAAAACCCGTTCGTCACGACCCTGACGACCACCGGACTGCCGGCAGTGGGCGCCATCATGGCCATCATCATCGTGGTGGCTCTGCTGAGCTCGCTCAACGCGAACGTGTACGGAGCCTCCCGCATGGTGTTCTCGCTGGCCCACCGCGGCATGGCGCCGGCGGCCACGGGACGCGCAAACAACAGGGGCGTGCCGATTCCAGCGATCATGGTGTCGGTTCTCATCGGCTTCGCATCCGTGCTGGTCAACGCCTTCAACCAGGACAATGTGCTGTTCATCGGCCTCAACGTGGTCGGCTCAACACTGCTCGTGACCTGGATCGCGACCGTGGCCAGCCACATCGTCCTGCGCCACCGCGCCGAACGCGACGGCACCCCGCTGCCCATGAAGATGTGGGGCTACCCGGTCCTGTCGTGGCTGACCGCGGCCGCTCTGCTGGCCGTCATCGTGCTGGGCATGTTCGCTCCGGACACCCGCACGCAGATGCTGTGGACGTTCGGCATCTTCGCCATCGTGTGGCTGATCGGCGTCATCGTGACGCGCGGTAAGTCAGTTGAGGAAGTCACCGGCGGCGATGAACTCGCACCGGACGAACCTCACGCCTGGTAAACCAGAGCGGTCGCCACAGCGGCGACCCCTTCACCTCGACCGGTGAAGCCCAAACCGTCAGACGTCGTGCCGGACACCGTCACCGGCGCGCCGGCGGCAACACTCAGCATCCGCTGGGCTTCGGCCCGGCGGGTGCCTATTTTGGGGCGAGTGCACACGGCCTGCACCGCGATGTTGCCAATGGAAAATCCGGCTTCGCGCACCAGGCGGGCGGCTTCTTTCAGCAGTTCAGCACCGGATGCTCCGGCAAGTTCCGGGCGGTCAACACCGAAGTGCGCGCCCAGATCGCCGATGCCGGCGGCAGAGAACAGAGCGTCACAGCATGCGTGAGCAACCGCATCGGAATCCGAGTGCCCCTCCAGGCCCGGCCCGGCGTCTTCCCACAGCAAGCCCGCCAACCACAGGGGCCGCTGTGGGTCGTCCGAAAAAGCGTGGGTGTCAAAGCCGATTCCCACCCGCATTGTCATTCTCCTTGCAGTCGAGCGCGCGCTGTGCGCAGATCTTCGGGGTACGTGATTTTGTGTGCCGCTTCTGCCCCCGGCACTCCCCTGGCGGGAATGCCGATGGCTTCCAGGAGCCCCGCATCGTCAGTTGCCGAAAGACCGGTCTGGCGAGCGTGCCGGTGAGCCGCGCGCAGGTCTTCCGTGCGGAACCCCTGCGGGGTCTGGACTCGCCTCAGCTGGGAACGGTCAACGGGAGTCGCGAGGTCTTCCACTGACGAGGTGCCGCTCGCCACTGTCCTGATGGTGTCGGCTACCGGGAGGGTCGGCACAACATTGCGCTCGCCGGCGCGCAGAGCATCGATCACGCGGATGAAGACCTCGTTTGGGGTGAGCGCGCGAGCTGCGTCGTGCACAAGGACGAAGCTGGGGCTGGCGGTTTCGAGCCGCGCCAGAGCGGCAGCGACGGAATCTGTGCGCTCAGCACCGCCTTCAACGACCGCAACCAGACTGCGTGAGACATTGAGCGAGTCGCATTCGGCGTCTGCGATGGCGCGCGCTTCTTCCAGCAAGTCCGCGGGTGCGGCAATAACGGTGAGCCCGCAGCCGGCACGAAGACCAGAGCGCAGGGACCACGCCAAGAGCGTGCGGCCTGCCAGTTCAACGAAGGCCTTCGGACGGTCAGCGCCCAAGCGCGTACCGGACCCGGCGGCGGGAATGATGAGAGCTGTCTCCACGACAGCAATGGTAGCCGGCGGCAGCGACATGGCGGCTGCTGGCGGTGGCGACGCCAGCCCGGGGAAACAGCCGGCACAGAAGCACACAGCCCGCGCTCAGAACATTCTGAGCGCGGGCCGTGTAACAGAAATCAGGAAGCGAGAACCTCGTCAAGCATTGCTTCGGCTTCGTCTTCTTCCTTTTCCTTGGCCAGAGCCAGTTCAGAAACAAGAACCTGACGTGCCTTGGCAAGCATGCGCTTTTCACCAGTCGAAAGTCCGCGGTCCTGTTCGCGGCGCCACAGGTCGCGAACAACTTCGGCAACCTTGATGACGTCGCCGGACTGGAACTTTTCGAGATTGGCCTTGTAGCGGCGTGACCAGTTGGTGGGCTCTTCTGCAACTTCAGCGCGCAGAACTTCAAAGACCTTTTCCAGACCCTCTGCGTTGACGACGTCGCGAACACCGACGAGGTCGCAGTTTTCAGCAGGGACTTCGATTGTCAGATCGCCGTGCGAAACCTCAAGCTTGAGGAAGACGGTTTCTTCACCCTTGATCTTGCGGGTATTCACTTCTTGGACAGTGGCTGCACCGTGGTGCGGGTAGACGACGGTGTCTCCAACCTGAAAACTCATACTCTTTAGTCCCCTTTCGGTGACCCATCTTACCACGACACTTTCCGCAAATTGGGCGGCCGTGGCCCACAGTGTGATATAGCGCTCTACTGGCACTTTCAGAGGACCATGGGAGATTCCATACTGAATCCTGTGACCCGAGTTTCGGACCGTTGACAAAAACAGGTACGATGCGGTCAGAGGCTTAGCATTTCTTCTTCTAGGAGCTTTAATCGTGAAAAGGCTGACCCGCTTCGGCGCTGTCGCGCTCGCAGCAGCCCTGGTTGCACCCCTCACCGGCTGTGCCGCACTGATCTCTTCTCAGCAGACCGCCAAGTACCACTACAACGGTGGCGACGGCGCGGCCACCTCGATTGACGGTGTGGACGTTCGCGGCATCCTGCTCATCTCAGACGAAGACCAGGAAAAAGCCCAGCTGTTCTACACGCTGGTCAACAACAGCGAAGAAACCGCCGAAGTCTCGATTGAGGCCGGCGACAAGACCGTCAAGCAGACCGTCAAAGCTGGGGACACTTTCTCGCAGGACCCGCAGAACCCCAACGCTGAAGGCGACAAGGAAGTCATCGTCACCGGCCTGAACCAGGAAACCGGCACGCTCGTCGACGTCACGGTCACCGTCAACGGCAACTCCGAAGACGTGCAGACGCAGATCCTCGACGGCAGCCACTGGTACTACAAGACCCTGGAGCCCACCAGCGAACCGTCCGCCAACGCCGACACCACCACGGACAGCACCACCGGACAGTGAAACCGGTGAGTCTGCTCCCACAGCAGGCAGGTTCTTAACCACAGGCTTACAGCAGAGGTCCCCGAGCGATTGTCGCTCGGGGACCTCTTGCATGTGGCGCCGCCTCGACAACCAGAGCAAACCAGACCGGCACAAGCCCCACCTCGGCGGCGCGGGTGCACACTCCCCACCTCCGCCTCGGCAAAAGCACCCCTAAGCAAGAAAAACACCCGATAGCCGCACACAAACACCCGATAGCCGGAATCTGCGCGAAAACAGCCACTGCTAAAGCGTGGATCCGTCGCTAAAGCGTGGGCGACCGCCCACAGGAGGCAGCACAAGGGAATGCCTAAGTGGAATTCGGGTCCCAGCACAAGCCCCACCTCGGCGGTGCAGGTGCACCCTCCCCACCTCCGCCTCGACAAAAACACCCGTAAGCAACAAAAACACCCGTTAGCCGCACGCAAACACCCGATAGCCGGAATCTGCGCGAAAACAGCCACTGCTAAAGCGTGGATCCGTTGCTAAAGCGTGGGCGACCGCCTAAAGCAGAGGCCCCCGAGTGGAGTTCCACTCGGGGGCCTCGCCGTTGGCTTCGTCTCAGCCCGTTGGCACTTTGTTCAACCAGCCAACTGTCTTAGTTCAGTCCTAATGGGCGCAGCCGCTCAGACTGCAAAGCCTCAGTCTTCGAACTTGTAGCCCAGCCCGCGCAGTGTTGTCAGCAGCTTGGGTTCGGAGGGGTTGACCTCGATCTTGGCGCGCAGACGCTTGATGTGCACGTCGAGGGTCTTGGTGTCGCCCACGTAGTCGGAACCCCAAACCCGGTCGATCAGCTGACCGCGCGTCATAACGCGACCGGCGTTGCGAACCAGCATTTCCAGAAGCTCGAATTCCTTCAGCGGCAGCTGCATTTCCTCACCGCGCACCGTGACCACGTGACGGTCAACATCCACGCGCACACCGCCGGCTTCGAGAACGTCGTCGAATTCATCGTCAACAGACGCTGAACCACGGCGCAGAACAGCGCGAATGCGCGCCAGAAGTTCGCGCGAAGAATACGGCTTCGTCACATAGTCATCCGCGCCGAGCTCCAGACCCACAACCTTGTCGATTTCGGCGTCCTTTGCGGTGAGCATGATGATCGGCACGTTCGACTTGCTGCGAATAGTGCGGCAGACTTCAGTACCCGGCAGACCGGGCAGCATGAGGTCCAAAAGCACCAGGTCTGCCCCGCCGGTCTCGAATTCCTCGACCGCCTTCTTGCCATCAGCAGCCACAACAACGTCGTAGCCTTCGCGACCCAGCAGGTAGGACAGCGGGTCCGACAGCGACTCTTCGTCTTCGACGAGCAGAATCTTGGTCAACTCATGCCTTTCTCTCGTGACCTTCGACAGACATTCCGTCCGAGGTCTTGTTTTCCGGCGGCTTCAGAAGCCGAACATTATCAGCCGGCGCGGCCGGCAGGATGATGGTGAAGGTAGACCCTTCACCGGGACGACTCCACACGTCGATGCGGCCGCCGTGGGTGGCCACGATGTGCTTGACGATCGACAGACCCAGTCCGGTGCCGCCCGTATTGCGCGAACGCGCCGGATCAACCCGATAGAAGCGCTCAAAGATGCGTTCGGATTCTTCTGGGGAAATGCCGATCCCGTGGTCGGTGACGGTGATCGAAGCATCGCCGTCCGCAAACTCCACGCTGATGCCCACAGAAGTGCCGGAGTTCGAATAGTTGACCGCATTGTCAATCAGATTGCGCACCGCATTGACCAGAAGGTCAAACGAACCCTGCACAGCGGTTCCGGGGCTGCCGGAGAATGACAGTTCGATGCCTTTCGCTTCGGCATTCGTCCGCGCCCGATCAACAGCCTCCTGCACGACGTCGTCGAGCTCGACCCGGGCAGTTGATTCCAGCTGTTCGTTGTCCTGTACGCGGGAAAGGTTGATGATCTCCTGGACAAGCTGCGCCAGGCGAGCAGATTCCTTCTGAAGTTTGCCGCCGAAGCGCTGCACGGCTTCGGGGTCGTCCGAAAAGTCGGTAACGGCTTCTGCCATGAGGGAGATCGCGCCGATGGGTGTTTTGAGTTCGTGTGAAACATTCGCCACGAAGTCGCGTCGGACAGCGTTGATGCGGTGGGACTCAGTCTGGTCGTCACACAGCACAAGAACATAGGCCTCTGCCAGCGGAGCAACGCGAGCGTGCAGATAGCGGCGGCTCTTTTCATCCGACCCGCGCTGAGTTTCAAAGTCGATCTCTTCGATCAGACCACGCACACGCACTCGCGCAACGGCTTCGCGCAGCTGCGGCGCGGCCAGCACGTGACCGCGAACAAGACCAAACGTGTAGGCGGCAGGCGATGCCTTCGTGACATCGTCACCGGCGTCAATGACAATTGCCGCGCTGGGCAGAACAGCAAGGACTTCGGCAATGCCGTCAGGAAGTTCATCGTCCGAGTGCAGGGATGCGGACGACCACGAGCTTTCGGACATGCGGAACGCAAGAATCCCGGCGATGCCCAAAATGAGGCCAACTCCGCCGGTGATGAGCGAAATGATCAACACGTCCACACTGACAGCCTAAACGGATGGTGACGCGGGTTCTATCTGAAAGCGACGGAGTTGACGATATTTCCCGTGGTATTCATATTGGAGACAGGCTCGTTTAACTCCCGCTTGAAAACGTTAACTTGATTCGTGTGGGTGTACAGTGCCTCACGTAGAACTTCAAGGAAAGGACCTCGAGTGCGCGAAGCCTTCCGCAATGAACTCGAATCCATCGCCGACGGACTCGTCGAAATGGCCGAAAAGGCCACCGTGGCTATGGAGGGCTCAGTTCAGGCTCTCTTGGAAAACAACCTCGAACTCGCTCAGCAGGTGATCGCCGCAGACGATTCGATCGACGGCATGCAGGCGTCCCTGGACCGCCGTTCAGCAGAAGTGCTGGCCCTCCAGGCCCCCGTTGCCGCTGATCTGCGCGCTGTCATCGCGGCGCTGAAGATGTCGGTTGCCATCGAGCGCATGGGCGACCTCGCCCGCCACATCGGCTCGCTCGTTCGCATCCGCCACCCCGAACCGGCTCTGCCGGAGCAGTTCCGCGACGTCTTCACCCACATGGGCACGACCGCGGTCCGCATCGGCAACGCTCTGGTTCAGCTGCTGAGCGAACCCGGCACTGCAGCCGTGCCGATGATCGCCGCCATCGACGAAGAGCTTGACACTCTTCACCTGCGAGTGTTCACCATCATCGGCGAACTGTCCCAAGGCGAAATCTCGCCCAGCCAGATTGCCGATGTCACGCTGATCTCCCGCTACTTCGAGCGCTTCGGCGACCAGGCCGTCAACGTGGCACACCGCGTTGAATACCTGCTGACCGGTTCGTTCGAACCGACGCTGTCAACCCTTCACGACTCCGAACCGGCCCGCCGTGAAGCTGAACTCGCCGACATCCGCGCTCAGCGGGACGAAGCCTGAGCATCATAGGATCAACAGCAGACTGCTGAACGCATAAGGCCCGGTGTCCTGACGGACACCGGGCCTTTGCGTTGATGCTGAACTTCAGCGCACTGAACTTCAGCGCCGAAGCTCAGCTCACTTCTTGCCCTGGGCTGCGACCGCGGCAGCGGCTTCTGCTGCGGCTTCCGGGTCGAGGTAGCGACCACCGGGGGTCACCGGCTTGAAGTCTTCGTCGAGTTCGTAGTGCAGCGGAATGCCGGTGGGGATGTTGAGTCCAACAATCTCTTCGTCGCTGATGCCGTCGAGGTGCTTGACGAGCGCACGCAGCGAATTGCCGTGTGCGGTGACCAGAACCGTGCGTCCCAGCTGAAGGTCCGGGACGATCGAGTCGTACCAGTACGGCAGCAGACGCTTGATGACGTCCTTGAGGCATTCGGTGCGAGGAATGGCCGAGCCCAGGTTTGCGTAGCGAGCTTCGCCTGCCTGCGACCATTCCGAGCTGTCGTCGAGTTCCGGCGGCGGAGTGTCGAACGAACGACGCCACGTCATGAACTGCTCTTCGCCGAATTCGTCGCGCACTTCGGCTTTGTTCTTACCCTGCAGGGCACCGTAGTGGCGTTCGTTCAGGCGCCAGGAGCGCTTGACATCGATCCAGGATCGATCAGCGGTTTCCAGTGCCAAGTTCGATGTGATGATGGCGCGCTTCAGGCGCGAGGTGTGCAGGACATCGGGAGCGAGCCCCGCTTCTGTCAGCAGCTCACCGGCCCGGGCGGCTTCGGTGCGGCCCTTATCAGTGAGGGTTACGTCAACCCAGCCGGTGAAGAGGTTCTTCTTGTTCCATTCGCTTTCGCCGTGGCGCAGCAGCACGAGGTTGTAAGTCATGTCTCTATTCTTCCATGCGCGGGTCTCGCTCGGCGGCATCATCCGCAGGGCCGCCGTTGACAGTCTCAGACAGCGTCAGTTTCAGCTGAAATCAGCCACGGTCGCTGTCATTCTCACTGGCTGTTTTCGTCACCTGTTTCGGTGAACGTGCCGATGAATTCGTTGTCGTCAGTATCCAGCAGGTGCTTAAACGCTTCGAGGTTGCGGGTGGATTCGCCGCGGGCGATCCTCCACGCCCATTCGCGCTTCATCGAGGTGAGGAAGCCGTGGACCAGAAGGTCATTGAAGCTGCCGTCGGAGACCGTGAGGATTTCGCCCATCACCTGGTCGATGATTTCAGGCGTCCACGCTGAGGCCGGGATCGACGCACGCAGGTAGACATCCCCGTGCGGGTCGAGGAAGAACGACACGAGGTGGAGGATCTGGTTGCGCCGCAGCATCCACCTGTAGAACGCGGCATGGTTTTCGTCAGGCCTGCGCATGAGGAACGCCTGCAGGTCGACTCGACTGGGCGTGAAGCGCACCGACACGGTGGTTTTGAGCTTCTTTTCGCCCGGCAGCGTGACGACCAAGTGGCCGACGTCGACCACATCGAATTCGACCTCCGCGTCTTTGGCCCAAGTGACCAGGGCAGATGCTGTTTCTTCGATCGACGTCATTCGTTCCTCCCCGCAGGCTTTCCACCCGCTCTGGCAACAGTGAGTGCTTCCATTACCTTCTCAGCACAGGCCTGCCACGTAAACCTCTGTGCGCGCTTGTGCGCCGCCCGCCCCAGGCGATCACGCAGCCCAGCATCGTCGAGCAGCCGTGCGAGCTCCTCGGCCCACAGCCGGTGGTCCCGCTTAGCCAGCAGAATTCCCGTTGCCCCGCTGTCGACGATGACCTCCAGCCCGCCCACGCGCGAGGCGAGAACCGCGCGGCCGGCGGCTGACGCCTCGGCGGCGACAAAGCCGAAGGACTCCGAGCGCGACGGCACGATCACCACGTCAGCCGCCCTGTACCAGTCGGCGAGCTCTTCTGCCGGCACGGGCTCGCGGATCTCAAGAACCTCAGCAACCCCGAGCCTCTCGGCCAGTTCGGTGTACACGCTGTCGTGTGCGTCCCCGGATGCCGCGCCCAGCTGGACCATGCGCGTGCGGCTCGCCAGGTCCGGCCGCAGAGCACGCAGCGATGCGAGGGTTTCGATCGCCAGATCGGTTCCCTTGACGCGCTGCATGCGGCCGACACCCAGAACCAGCAGGTCGGCGTCCACGCCCACCCGGCTGCGCGCTTCGGCTTGGTCGCCGGGGGTGAAGATGTCTGCGCGCACTCCCGGCGGCGCCGTGAGCACTCTGTCGGCCGCCGCCCCCAGGAGTTCCTGCGCGTCTTCGGCTTCTGCCGGGGTGTTGGCCACGATGGTGTCGGCCGTCTGCGCGATCCGCCGTTCGGCTTCCAGCCTCTGGGCCGGTTCGCTGTGCCCCGGGAAGTCACGCTCCTTAACCGCCGCCATCGTGTGGAACGACACTGCGGTCGGTTTGTGCGGCTTCGCGCGCAGGGCTGCGTCGGCTGAAATCCAGTAGTGCGCCCACACGCACTCGGCGGCACGGTAGTCGGGGTGTTCGCTCAGCTGCCGGGCCAGGATGTCGATGTCGGCTGCGAGTTCCTCTTTTGTCTGGGCTCTCGTCTCCAACAGGTGGGCACGGATTCCGGGACCCAGTTCACGAGGTGCCTGCTGGCCCCCGCTCTGCAGCTGCGGGTCCGCTGTGAAGATGTCGACGGTGTGCCCGGCGGCCGCGATTTCCCGGGCCACGTTGAGGGCGTACACGTTCAGTCCCCCGGCATCACCGGCACCGGGTTGGGCAGCCGGGGACGTGTGCAGGGATATGAGTGCCAAACGGCGAGCGGATGAGTTCGGCATCGGCGGCTCAGCTGCCAAAGAACTCACCCAGTATGCGGCGCACGTCCTGGCGGCCGCGCCACAGGATGGAGCCGCGCGGCAGAACTTCGAGGCGCGCGCTGGGAAACGCCGCCGCATATTTCTGCGCGACTTCAACAGGGTGGCTGTTGTCGTCCTCGTGGGTCAGCACAAGAACTTCGCCTGCGAAGTCTGCTGCGCCGGCCGGGTTGTCGACAGCCGTCTGGCGTGCCAGGCCGATGCCGTCTTTGAGGTCGGTGGTCATGATGGCCCGGGCTCGCCCGCGAGCGAACTGCTGGGCTTCCGGCATCTGCCGCACTTCGGGTGCTTCGCGTTCCAAAAGAGCATGGGCGAGGCCGTCTTCGTCACCGGATTCGACATAGCCGCGCAGCATCGTCGTGTACGCCTCAAAGTTCTCCATGAGGTGTTCGGGCGGCGCGGTCCACGAGGCCGGGAGGACAAAAGCGACCTTTTTCAGACTGCGTGCAGCCGGATGCCCGTCAGTGATGAGCCGGGCGAGCGCGCCCGCACTCATGGAAACCCCGAGTGCGCGATCAGCGTCAGTGCGCTCAAGAACACCCGCGAGCGCACGAGCGAGCATTGGATAGTCCCACCCGGGCCCGGGCGATGGGTTGCCTCCGTGGCCGGGCATGTGGGGAAAGACTTTTGTGCCGCGGATGCCCGTTGCGAAGGGCCTGGTGTCGCGGATGCTGCCGCCGAAGCCGTGCGCGAAGACGGTTGTGGGCTCACCCGAGCCGATGATGGCCGTGTAGTGCTCTTCCGCGCCGGGCAGAATCGCGCGCGTCATCGTTTATCGCGGCGGGGCTGGACGGCGCGCAGCTTCTTGGCCATGTCGCCCAGATAGATGCCGGCGGCCACGATGCTGGCAATGCCGAGCAGGCCAAGACCACCCGTGCCGCCGGTAATCGGCAGGTTGACAAACGCCAAAGCCGCGGCCACACCCAGGATGATGCACCACAGCGCCTTAGAGTGGCGGTCAATGGCTTTGTAGGCCTCGTCAGAGAATCGCAGCGAGTCAATGAACGCGATCGTCGTCAAAGCGAAGACGCCCACCTGGATGAGCATCATGATTCCCAATTGGATATTCCCGAGCACCTGCATGCCGCCATTCTAGACGGGCGCAAGACCATGGACCGCAGCATCCAAATAAAACGCTAAACGAAGCATTGACGTGACTCAAGCCATACATTTACTATTCTGGTTTAAGGAACTTCAAAGGAGAAGGCATGAACAAAAACTTTCTGAACAGATCCATCGCCGTCGCATGCGGTTTCGTCTTAGCTCTATCCGGAATTTCTGCGGCTTACGCTGGCGGCAAACTCACGGACTACAACACAACCGTTAGCAAGTTCAATGGCAGCGGGTATAGCGGCTACCAAACGAAATCCGTTTCCAGCAAGGCTGGCCGACTCGAATCCAAGTCTGTTGGAGGAAGATACACAGTTGACGCGCGAATGAACGCTGCTTCCGGTACGGGCCCCTGGGTGCGGAGGATAAACGACAACGATCACAGAGATCTGCCTAACGGAGTCGGGGCTAAAAAGAAGACTCGTGTGCAGTTCAGCACCAACCTCACAACCCGAGTGAATGTCCAAGTCTCAGGAAAGTGGAAGAGCAACTGAAACACGCAATAGTCAGCGTTTTTCCCCAGCGAGTATTTCCAGCGCTCGCTGGGGAAAAGCCTCTCTCAGCAGCCAATGTCAAGCGATTTGCGCCGACCGCTGCGGTCGGCATTCTCATCGCCTTCACTCCTGTGCTCTATGGTTCACTAGCGGCACCGTCGAACGTCATCGCCGATCCGGCTGATCTTTTCATTTTTTCGATCGGCAACGTTCTGCCGCTGCTGTTCGTCTTCTACGCAGCGCTTCTCTATGTGCCCGTCGTGCTCCAGGAGACTCAAGCCGCTGGATGGATGCCGATCATCGCTCGCCGGGGACGGAGTTCCTATGTTGGAACCCACGTTGTTCGCTCAGCTGCGATAGGAGCACTTGCGTTTGGCTCAGCTATCGGGTTGGCCGCAATGTGGGCCTTTGCCATTGCACCCGCATTCGACCAGGTCGCCTTCATGCCAGAACAACGGGTTCTTCCAGTGGCAGAAGACATGACATTCAGCCAGTTTGCGCACACAGGAACCTGGAAATTCGTCGTCTTCATGATTTTCTGGACTGCTTTCCACGGCATGCTCTATACGGTTCTCTTCACAGCACTGGCAATGCACCTGCGCAATCCATTCCTGGCGCTGCTCCTCGGCCCCGCAGTTGTTTTTCTGATCGGCACCGCTCTGGCAATCGCACAGCTGGAGATGTTCATGCCTGACAACGCTGTGCTGCCGACCGGGCTGGAACAGGGACCACTCCACGAGCCGGTCATAACAACCTGCGTCGTACTGCTCACGGTCCTCGGCACGGTCGGCTTTACGCTGTGGTCTCCTCGCTTACCCCGGGCGCTGCAATGAAATCGGCGCACGCTCGGCGCCCCCAGAGCACAGCTGCGCCGATTCGCTTTTCTCAAGTACTGCCCGGTCCCGAAGTTCTGCGAAAAGCCAGTCTCATCTTTTTAGCGAGCGCTGGGGTCTATTTTGTCTTCGGTCTTGTTTTTCCTCCTATCCCTACAGATGCGCGGGTTTCTTTTTGGGAGTCGGTTGTTGCGGGTTCGCATGACCCGTACCCCCTGCTGTATGCAGTGTGGCCAGTTTTGATCATCGCCAGCGCGACTGGCCAGCAGAGCTCCATGTCTCCCTTGCGAATTCTCCGGCGGGGCACAGTGAGGGCGGCCGTTGCCTCGGAGGCGGTCACCGGTGCATTCGCAGGGCTCGCTGCAGGTGCGGGAGCTGCGGTCGGCTCTGCAATCACTGCGACAGGAAACGGTCTAAGCCTGTCATGGAGCAGCTTCGCCACAATCCCCGGTGACGCCGATGGGTCACAGGTGCTCAGCGCATTCGCACTCGCAGAAACTCCAGTCCTCAGCGCACTCCTCGTTCCGCTATTCGCATGGGCTGGAACCTTGGCGGCTGCTGCCGCAGGGCTCGCAGTGGCGTACCGTGTCTCAGTTTTTGCACACAGGATTTCAGCCGCCTGCTTGATTCTTCTGCCACCCGTCCTATTCCGGGCAGAGTTCCTTCCGCCAACGGTGAATCCGATCTCTTTTCTTTTGCCGATACATCCGGCCGTAAACGGCCTGAGCGTTTGGATATACCCCTGCATCGCCTTCAGCATCGCGACATTAACTGTCATACAGGCCGGAGCTGGAATCCACACCGCCCTTCGAGTCCTTCGAACACCTCGAAGCGTGTGGTTTCTTACAGCACTCGCTCTAGCCTGGATGCTGTTGCTGCTCGCATCCCCAGAAGACACAGCGGCGGATGCGCTGTTCTACGGAACGTCGCCTGCCGGACTGTCCTTCGTCCACTGGGCTTATGGCGTCACCGTCTGGCTGGGACTGGCGATGGTCTCGCTTGTCCGCTGGTCCGGGTGGGTCCTTCCCCGATTCTCTCTTGTAGCCCTTCGGCACGGAACAGCGTCACGCGTACTGATCCGCGAACTGGTGACCGACACGGCGCGCACACTCGTTTCAGCTTCGGCCTTTGTGCTTCTCTGCGCAGCCAGCGGCATGATCTACGGCCTCACCCCGGCTGTCTGGACCGACTGGCTCGCAGTCGTACTCGGCGGGACTGCCAGCTCCATGGCAACGATCATGTTGGCCCTGGCCGCAGTATGGGCGACTTCGCGAATCGGTTCTGCCGCGCTCGTCCTAGTTGCGGCAGGAGCATCCACTTTGCCCGCGGCGAACCCGCTATGGCCTGCACCTTCCGCAACCGGTTTTCTAGGTGCTTGGGAATCCTCCTGGACCGCGGGCGCCTCAGCAATCAGCTTCTGCAGCAGTGCTGCCCTGCTGATTCTGATCTCCAAATTCAGACCTCTGCCAGAAGCAGACAGACACTGACCTGCTCTCCCTCACCCGACTACATCGAACGGTGGAAACCATGAATCAGCCGCTTGTGCACATCGACAACGTATCCAAGTCCTTCAAAGGCACAGAAATCTTTCGATCAGCGTCAATGGAGATCGAGGAAAACCGAATCCACGGTCTTCAAGGCCCTAACGGCTCAGGGAAATCAGTCCTATTCAAAATGATCGTCGGACTGCAGCGGCCCGATTCCGGAAGCATCCGATTGGACCAAAGCCTCAGAAGTCCCCGCGCTGATTTCCCGACCGAAGTCGGGGTCGTGATCGACCGTCCGGCCTATCTTGGCCACCTCACAGGCTTAGAGAATCTACTCGATCTGGCCCGCATTCGTCGGGTCATCGGCCCAGATGAGGCAGCCGCGGCAATGGAAAGAGTCGGCCTCGACCCAAGCCTCAAACAAAAAGCTCGCAACTACTCTCTCGGCATGAAGCAAAAACTGTCTATTGCCCAAGCCTTTATGGAAGGTCAGAGAATGATCATCCTCGACGAAGCATTCAACGGGCTCGATGACAGCAGCGTTGAGCGGATCCGCACGCTCCTGCACGAGCTTCGGGAAGAAGGTCGCACTGTGCTTCTGACCAGCCACAATCAAGCAGACATCGACTCTGTGTGCCAAAACGTGTGGAAAATTGATCAGCTGCAGATTTGCCGCACCAGGTGACCGGCACCTCGTCAGCCTTGTGGTTCCACGAGGTGCCGGAAGCTCCCCGGGCCACTCCCCCGGGCACCTGGCTCACCAGGAGCCCCGGCACTCACGTGCCGGTCAGTTCTCTCCAAGTTCCGGCAGGCCCGGCAGGATGTCATCAGCTGCGGCTTCGGTCAGACCGGCAGCGCACATGAGGTCGTGCGCCAGCGGGCGCAGCATGAGGATGATCGTTTCGTCCAGACGGTCTTCAACAAAAGGGGCCTTGACGTCCAGGCGTGCCGCCACCGATGACAGGTACTCTTCGGCTGGCACGCGGGACGTACCGCGGCGCAGCGCAATGCCGAGCATCGAGCTGCCCTCGGCGAGCGCATCGATAAGACCTGAGATCTCCGGCCTGGCCGCGCCCGTCTGCGTCAGCGTGATCGACCGGCGCGCCACAATCCTCACCATGCGCATGGAGCGGTCGGCATACTCAGCGGCACGTGCCAGACGATTGACTTCGGCGGCGTAGCGGCGCGACCGCGCGTTGATGCGAGTGGCTTCCTTCGACACGTTGACCGAACTGTGCCACTGGTCAACAAAGCTCTGGGTGTCACGCGCCCGTTCCAGCGCGCGCTGCGCCGCTCCTGTGTCCGCCGTTCGGATGCTGCGCGAAATGGCCTGCAGAATCTCAGAGATCTCATCCAGCAGAGACGCCGCTCGGTCTCGCGGGGCCTTGCGCGCGTCGTGCGGCACGATGAGGCTCATGAGGATTGCGACAGACGCGCCGACAGCAGCGTCGACGGTTCGATCAAAGGGATATGCATTCAGCGCAGGTGGAACCGTGACCACGTAGATGGACTGCACACCGATCTGCGTGATGAACAGCGGGCCGGAATTGATGAGCGCGCCCACGAGGATGCCGCAGAACATGACCAGAGCCATCTGCCAGATGCCCGTGCCGAACAGCGACAGCACCACCTCGCCGGCCAGCACACCGAAAATCGCTCCGATGCCGAACTCTGTGGCCCGCCGCAGACGACGGTCTGTGACAACACCCGTTCCCACGGTTGCGGCGACGGCCGCCAAGAACGGGTACTGGTGGCCAAGCACCAGCAAACAGAACGAATACGCCACAACAGCGCCGATGACCACCTGCAGATACTGGCTGAAGTTCGCCTTGATGCGGCGCAGACCCAGCCGAGCGCGCAGCCCCACATACGAACCCACGCGTCTGGCCCGCGACGGCTGCTTGACTGTACTCACTGACGCACCTCCTCCTGAAGTCTATATATCCACCTTCAGCGAAATATGAAAAGCTGTTCGGCGGAGGACCAATGACATCAAATCTCACTCGCAAAGAAGCACAAGAACGAGCACGTCTGCTCACCCTCGACACCTACCGCGTCAGCCTCGACGTGTCCGGTGCACCCAACCGTGATATCCCCACCTACGACTCCGTGACCACCGTGACGTTCACCGCGGCGGAAGACGCCACGACGTTCATCGACATCATCGCCGATTCGGTGTACGCCGTCAGCATCAACGGACAGGACCTCGATCCGGCTTCGGCCTTCGACGGCTTCCGCGTGACCTTCCCCGTCACTGCCGGACACAACGAACTGACCATCGGAGCGAAAGCGCTGTACTCGCGCTCCGGTGAGGGCATGCACCGATTCTTCGACCCGGCAGACGACAAGGTCTACCTGTACACGCAGTACGAACCGACCGACGCCCGCCGGGTGTTCGCCAACTTCGACCAGCCGGACCTCAAGGCCGTATTCGAATTCGACGTGACCGCCCCGTCAGACTTCACGGTGCTGTCCGGCGGAGCAGCTCAGCACTCCGAAGAGGTCGCCAAGGACATCACGCGGCACAGCTTCGCGCCCACCCTGCGCCAATCGAGCTACATCACGTGCGTGTGCGCCGGCCACTACGTCGAACTCACCGACACCTACACCCGTGCCGGTGCCGGCGAAAACGGCGCAGACCTCACCATCCCCCTGGGTCTGTACGCCCGGGCCAGCCTCGCCGACCACATGGACCCCGAATCCATCTTCACGGTCACGAAGCAGGGCCTGGACTTCTTCATGGACTTCTTCGACTACCCCTACCCGTGGGGCAAGTATGACCAGATCTTCGTGCCCGAATACAACCTCGGCGCCATGGAGAACCCCGGCCTGGTGACATTCACCGACGACTACCTGTTCCGCGACGCCGTCACTCGCCGCCAGCTGGAAGGCCGCGCCAACGTCATCCTGCACGAAATGGCGCACATGTGGTTCGGGGACCTGGCAACCATGACCTGGTGGGACGACCTGTGGCTCAAAGAGTCCTTCGCCGACTACATGGGCGGACTCGCCCTGGCCGAAGCCACTGAATTCGACGACGGCTGGGTGTCCTTCGCACTGTCGCGCAAAGACTGGGCGTACCGCCAAGACCAATACCCCACAACCCACCCGATCGTGGCCGACATTCCCGACGTCGAAGCCGCAAAGCTCAACTTCGACGGCATCACCTACGCCAAGGGCGCTTCCGTGCTCAAACAGCTGGTCGCCTACGTGGGCATTGACGCCTTCCGCGAAGGCTCCCGCCAGTACTTCCGCGACCACGCCTACGGCAGCACCACGCTGGAGGACTTCCTGTCCGCACTCGATGCGGCAGCACCGGACCGGGACGTACGAGGCTGGGCTCAGGCTTGGCTGCAGACCACCGGCATGAGCGAAATCGGCATCGACCTGGACGTCGACGCAGACGGCACCATCACCGCCGCCAAGGCCTACCAGCGCAACTGCGACGGATCCGACGTGCTGCGCCCGCACACCATGCGGGTGGGCATCTTCACCAAAAACGGTGCGGCCCTTGACCTCACGGACATGTTCACGCTGGACTTCGACACGGCAACGGCCGATGTCCCCCAGCTGATCAGCAAGCCCGCCCCCGACCTCCTGCTGGTCAACCACGGCGACGACGACTTCGTCAAAATCCGTCTGGACGAACGCTCGACCGCTACGGCGCTGCGCCACGTCAGCCGCCTGGCAGACCCCATGGACCGGGCGCTGGTCTGGTCGGCACTCACCAACGCCGCCCGCGACGGGCTGCTGCCCGTGACAGACCTCATTGAGGCCCACGCACGCTCCCTCGGCCGTGAAGACCACGCCGGCATCGCCGGCGGGATGCGCCAGACAGTGCTCGGCGCACTCGACCGATGGACGGCCGACGCCGAACACCCAGAGGCGCTGCGGTCACTGCTCGGCTCAGCCCTCGACGCCCTGGCGACGGCCCAATCTGGTTCCGACGTGCAGCTCGACCTGGCCGAACTGACACTGCTGCTGGTACAGCGCTCGACGGTGCTCACCCAACCGCACCCCGTGGATACGGCTGGGCGTCAATTGGCATCGACAGTGCTCGACGCAGAACTCGGCAGCACACTGACCGACGGGGCGGACAACCTGAAAATCGACCACTCACTGCGCTGGCTGGCACTCACCGCGCTCGTCACACAGGGTTGGGCCGACCACGAAGACATCGACGCGGAAGCAGCACTCGACAACACCGGTGCGGGAGCGCTGCGAGCACGCACAGCACGGGCGGCCATGCCTCTGGCACTGGCCAAACAGCGTGCATTCACCGCAGCCGTCGACGACCACACACTGTCCAACGACGCGCTGAGTGCCACCATCCAGGGCTTCACAGCACCGAGCGCCCTGCCGCTGTGCGAACCGTACGTGGAACAGTACTTTGAGCGACTCGAATCGTTCTGGGCTGACCACTCAATCGAAATCGCACGCCGTCTGGTGCTGGGCCTCTACCCCACGTGGGGCAAGGACCTGCAGCGCGTGCTCGACCTGACGAACACGTGGTTGGACGAACACCCGCAGGCACCCGCAGCACAGCGACGCCTGCTGGTGGAACTCGCCGACAACCAGGCCCGCGCCATCCGCCTACGGCAAGCAGGCGAAGGCGCAGACCAGGCCGGCGGCACCTCGGGAGCCTAAGAGCCCCGGGAGACTAGAGGATCAGAAGAGCTCTTCGGCCAGAAGCTCGAGAGTCCGCTCTCGGGCGACCGAAGTGCCCAGGTCCTCGTCCGGGTAACCGCCGGCAACCGCCTGCATCATCACTTCGTCGACGCCACCCTCGGCTGCCAGTTCGCGCAGCTGACGGGCGGCGTCCTTCGGTGTGCCGATGATGTAGGTCTGCGCGAGCTTGTCCGCCACCGCGCGGTGACCGGCGGACATGACCTCGTCGGTTTCCCGCCCAACGGTCGGCATAGAGCGCATGGGAGCACCCACCCGCAGGTTCGCCATCTGGTAGAGGAACGGCTGCGCGAGGTTCCAGGCCTCTTCCTCCGTTTCAGCAACAACGACGTTCGCCGTCATGAAGCTGCGCGGCTGGCTTCCGAACTGGCCTGCTTCGAACTGGTCGCGGTACGTCTGCATGGCCTGCTGTGCACCCCGGCCGGCAAAGTGGTTGGCGAATACATAGGGCAGGCCGAGCGCTGCCGCCAGCTGGCTTGAGTAATTGCTCGAACCCAGGAGCCACACCTGGGCCGCCGGATTGACCTCAAGCTTCGGGGTAGCGCGCAGAGTGTGCTTGCGATCGCCGAACAGCTCCACGTCCAGGCCTTCCGGGCTCAGCAGGCGCAGAATGTCCATGACGTGCTGCGGGAAGTACTCCACCGGGTCAACCGGCTGGCCTTCACGATTGACCACCTGGCCGTCCCCCAGGTGACCCCACATGGCCATGCGCGTAAACGGGTCGGTGCCCGGTGCACGCCCAATGCCCAGATCAATCCGGTCACCGTAGACGGCAGCCAGCAGGGAGAACTGCTCGGCAACGGAATACGGAGCGTGGTTGGGCAGCATGACACCGCCGGAGCCCAAGCGGATCTGCTTGGTGTTCTGGCCCAAGTGCATAAGCTCGACAGCCGGGTGGCTCGATGCAATGGCCGGCATGTTGTGGTGCTCAGCCACCCAGTAGCGGGTGTAGCCCAGCGCATCGGCCTTTTCCACAAACGACTTCGAGGCCCGCAGGGCGTCACTGGTGGTCTGCTCGCCGCGTACCGGCACAAGGTCAAGAATTGAAAGCTTCAACGGTGATTCAGTCATAATCCCAGAACACCCCTGAGCCGCGAGTAATTCCCTCAGGTCGCCGAGGCGGGGCTGGGGTGGACTGCCGAGGTGGGGCTCGGGACCCGCGGTTCTCTTGCCATGTGAGATTTCACTGGGCCGAACGCGCTCTGGCGCGTAGATTACCCGCTATGGCACCCGGGAACACGAACTCACCCAGCGAAGACAGCGGCCGCGGGAGCGGCACCTCGTCAGCAGTACACACAGGCAGAGCAGCCGGCGACCAGCAGACCCGCAGCGCACGGCTGGCCGTGACGGCGTTCCCGGTACTGGTGGTGCTCGGCGGGCTGCTGGGAGTCGCCGCATCCGACACGCTCGTGGCGATGAGCCCCGCGATCCCGTGGGCACTGGGCGTGGTCATGTTCCTCATGGGGCTGACGCTCACGATGCCGGACTTCGCCCGCATCGCCAAGCGCCCCTGGGCAGTGCTGATCGGTGTTGCTCTGCAGTTCACCATCATGCCGCTGGCCGGACTGGCAATCGTCCGCCTGCTGGGCCTGGAGCCCATGCTGGCCGTCGGCGTCATCCTCGTAGGCTGTGCGCCCGGCGGCACAGCATCGAACGTTGTCACCTACCTGTCGCGCGGCGATGTTGCGCTGTCGGTGACCGTGACGACGGTGTCAACGCTGCTGGCTCCCCTGCTCACGCCGATCCTCACACTGTGGCTTGCCGGTTCCTACCTCGAGGTGTCGGCCGGGGCGATGATGCTCTCGATCGTCAAAACCGTGTTCGTGCCGGTTGTTCTGGGTGTCATCGTGCGGCTGTTTGCGGCACGTGCCGTGGAGGCCGTCGCACCGGCCCTGCCGTGGCTCTCAACCATCACGATCACGCTGATCGTCGCGGTGGTCGTTGCCGGTTCCAAGAGCAGCCTGGCATCCGCCGGGCTCATTGTTCTGCTGGCCGTCATCCTGCACAACGCCATCGGCCTAGTACTGGGCTATGGGACAGCCAGGCTCACGGGCCTTTCACCCGCTCAGCGCCGAGCCCTGTCCATTGAGGTGGGCATGCAGAACTCCGGGCTGGCAGCGTCCCTTGCCGCAGCCTATTTTTCGCCTCTCGCAGCACTGCCGGCCGCCGTTTTCAGCGTGTGGCACAACGTGTCCGGCGCGATCATCGCCGCGCTGTTTGCCAGGGCTAAAGCCGACTAGAACATCAGAAACGCTTCCGGCCGCTGCGTGATTGCAGCGGCCGGAAGCGTTTCTGCGGCTTAGCCGCGCGGCGAGGGCATGCCCCACCGCGCGGTTCAGATCATTTGCCGAGTGCCTTGGCGAAAGCCTCTTCCATGACGTCGAATGCGTCGTCAAGGAGTTCGTCGGAGATGGTCAGCGGCGGCAGGAAGCGCAGCACGTTGCCGAACGTACCGGTGGACAGAACGAGAACGCCCTGTTCAGCGCAGTACTTGACGACATCACCGGCGAGCGTGGGGTGCGGTTCAGTGGTGCCTTCGACAACGAGTTCGACGGCCTGCATAGCACCGCGGCCGCGGATGTCGCCGACTTCGGCGAAGCGCGACTGCAGCTTGGTGCAGCGGTCAACCATCTTTTCGCCGATCTCGAGAGCACGCTGGGCGAGACCGTCCTGTTCGTAGGCTTCGATGGCGCCGAGGGCACCGGCAACGGCAACCGGGTTGCCGGAGTAGGTGCCGCCCAGGCCACCGCCGTGCACGGCGTCCATGATTTCGGCGCGTCCGGTGACTGCCGACAGCGGCAGACCGCCGGCGATGCCCTTAGCGGTGGTGACGAGGTCAGGTGTGATGCCCTCCCATTCGGAAGCGAACATCTTGCCGGTGCGGGCAAAGCCAGCCTGGACTTCGTCAACGACGAAGACGATGCCGTTCTTCTGCGCGTACTCCTGCAGAGCCGGCAGGAAGCCCTCGGCGGGGACGATGAATCCGCCCTCACCCTGGATGGGCTCGATGACGATGGCAGCGACGTCTTCAGCGCCGATCTGCTTGTCGATCATGGTGGTGACGCGCTTTGCGGCTTCTTCTCCGGACAGCTTGGTGCCGTATGCGGCGTTGTCGCGGAAGGGGTAGGACATGGGTGCGCGGTAGACCTCACCGGCGAACGGGCCGAAGCCCTTCTTGTACGGCATGGCCTTCGCGGTCATGGCCATCGTGAGGTTGGTGCGGCCGTGGTAGGCGTGGTCGAACACGACAACCGCGTTGCGCTTGGTGTAGCTGCGGGCAATCTTGACGGCGTTTTCGACCGCTTCGGCACCCGAGTTAAGAAGCAGGGTGCGCTTTTCGTGGTCGCCGGGGGTCAGGCGGTTGAGTGCTTCTGCGACTTCAACGTACGCCTCGTACGGGTTGACCATGAAGCACGTGTGGGTGAACGCTTCCAGTGCCTCCTTGGCACGGTTCACCACGCGCGGGTTCGAGTTGCCGACGTTCGTGACGGCGATGCCTGCACCCAGGTCGATGATCTGGTTCCCGTCGATGTCCTTGAGGATGCCCCCACCGCCGGCGACGATGTAGGCCGGCAGCGAACTGCCGACACCGGCACACACTGCGGCCTTGCGGCGCTGCTCGAGTTCACGGGACTTCGGTCCGGGGATTTCAGTTACAAGTTTGCGTTCCTGCGGCAGGCTCTGCCCGCCCTGCTCCAACGTAGTCATGAGGTCAGTGTAGAACTCTCTGACGCGTTCGTGCAGACCGGCTCACCTGCCAAACCGACGAAGATCAACTTCGCGATTGATCTGCGGCAGGCCGACGCGGTTTTCGCGTTTGAAGGCAACGATTTCTTCGACCGTGGTCGGCAGCTTTTCGTCTTCGTCTCCGGCAACCAGCAGCTGTGCGTCAGGGCTGGTTCCGCGGCGGATCAGAGCAAGCGCCACGGGCCCGTACTCGTAGTGGATCGCGGTCGAGGTCAGGTGCCCGATCACCCTTTCGGCACCTCGGACTTCGGCATAGACTTCCGCGCCCGGGCGCGGAATGGTGTGAGTCGAACCGTCGACGTGCAGGAACACCAGGCGGCGCGGCACCTGACCCAGGTTGTGTACGCGCGCCACGGCTTCCTGCCCGCGGTAGCAGCCCTTGGCCAGGTGCACGGCGGTGCGCAGCACGTCGAGTTCGCCCACGAGCGTTTTCGAATCAACGTCCTGCGGGGACGGCCGCCAGTTCTCGATCCTCAGGGCCTCCCACGCGTCGCGGCCGGCAACGCCGCCGGGCTGCCAGTCACGCAGCTGCTCCCGCGGGCACAGCTGAATGCGCAGGTCGTTCGTGTGGCCCGGGTGTTTCGGTGAAGCCTGTTCCTGGCCCAAGTCAAGGGCAGCATACGAGGCGGAGCCGGCTCCGATTGCAGGCCACGGGTCGTTCCACTCGGCTTGGACGGGAAGCCCTTCCGGTGCGGGGCCGACCGTGCCAACGCACTGGAACTCAGGCGTGCGGTCGGTGATTTCTGCGCGCATCATGAAGCGCATCGAATTCAGCCATTCGACGGCTTCTTCACCGCCGGTTTCGAAGATCAGCCACAGGCTGTCCTCTTCCGCGATGATCCGCACCCAGTGTTCAATGTGCCCGGTGGCCGACAGGATCAGCGTTTCGGTGCTCGTTCCCGCCGGCAGGTTCTCCAGTGACTGCGTTGTCAGGGAGTGCAGCCAGCGCAGACGGTCTTCGCCGGTGAGCGTGTACACGCGGAAGCTCGAAAGGTCAGCGACACCACGGCCGGCAGCGAGGTCACGCTGTTCTTTCAGCGGCATGCCGAAGTGCTGGACTTCGTCTGCGCGTTCGTCGATGCCGTAGACGGCTGCAGAGCGGGGGTAGCGAAGCGAATTCACGAATCTCCTGACTGTTCGACGGGGAATACTGCATTGAGGCGTCGCAACCCGTTTGGGCTGCGAACCCTAAGCGGTGCTAGGACGCGAAGGGAACTGCTGATTCGAGAGTGTCGTAGGCGTCGTTCAGCGCATCTTGGGACTTGTGCAGCTGTGAGCGCACCGACCTCCACGCACCGGCCTCATCAACATTGTTGAGAGTGTCACGTGCGCCTTTGAGCTTTTTCATGGCCTTTGGTGCGTCGGCCAGGGCCGGTCCGGCGTCTTTGAGCGCTTCGAGGCGCTCGGCCAGCGACTGGCCGTCTTCGCCCTTGAACACCGAAGTCGACTGGGCGAGCTTCACCGCGGTCGGCGCGGCTTCATCGACGACGAGGATGAACTGGTCGAGGATCGTGGCAACGATGCTCACGTTCGTGTCGACGTCAGTGGACTTGCGCAGAACCGGCATGGGGAACTTGTCGATTTCCTTCCGCGCCGCGTGCAGTTCGTCCGAGGCCTTCTTCCGTGAAGCTTCGGCATTCTGCGGGTCGTCGCGCAGGTCATCAGCGAACTGTCGGGCGGCTTCGACGGCACTGTCCGCATGGGCGCGGATGTTCTGATACCGCACCGTGGCCGTTCCCACGACCGCCACGAGGAACCCCGCGATGACCGCGAGCACAACAAAGACCGACACGAAGATCGCCAGATTGCGCCGTCTGCGGCGTCTGCGCTCTTCGAGTGTCGGCCCGTCGTCCCATTCCAAGGGGTATTCGGCAGTGTGATCGATCGTCATGGAAACCTTGTCAGGCGACCTTCTTCAGCCGTGCCGAAGCGTGGCTGCCCAGCGGATTGCCGAGTGCGGCCATGTCCCATGCCCACAGAAGATCACCTTCGACCAGCCCGTACATGCGGGTGGAGGACTTGTATTCCTTCGAGGTGGTGGTGCGGGCGACGAGGTCAGTGGCCAAGTCAATACGCGGGCCCTTGACGCGGCCGGTGTAGAGCTCCATGATGCCGTGCGGCTGAACGATCGACACTTCGAGTTCGAAGGCGTCGTCGTCTCCGCGCAGCTTTTCGACGGATTCGGCCGTCGTGAACGGGGTGTCCGCTGTGGGCACCATGAGTCCCGGACCGGCGTCGTGGGCTTCGCGCTTGCGCACCAGCTGCCAGATGCCGGTTTCCATGGTCAGCGTCTTGTCGATCTTGCCGTCGTCGTCAAGCGTGTACGCCTGCGCCGTGTAGTGCAGGAACGGAGCGCCGACGGGGGCGACGAAGTCGATGCGCTGGCCGAACTGGGT
Source organism: Brevibacterium sp. HMSC22B09 (assembly GCF_001806795.1). Taxonomy (NCBI): domain Bacteria; kingdom Bacillati; phylum Actinomycetota; class Actinomycetes; order Micrococcales; family Brevibacteriaceae; genus Brevibacterium; species Brevibacterium sp. HMSC22B09. The sequence goes on from NZ_KV786007.1 coordinate 156,808, forward strand.
GTCGGGAGCGTCAGCGTAGCCGACGACGCCAACACCCTCCCAGGACCCGATGACCCATGCCAGCGGCACAAGCTCAGGAGCGAGGTCCGTAGGGATTTCGGTGACCATCAGCGGCGGCTCTTGAAGAGGTTGGTGATGACCTTGGCCGCAACACCGATGGTGCCGAGGCCGGCGAGGGCAACAAGAACGGTGAAGAAGGTTTCGAGAACCACGAAGTTATCCATGCCATCAGTGTACCCAGGGCGCGATTGGAAAGAAGACGCGCCCGGCACATCGTCAGTCGACCTGACCACCCGGTCACAGATCAGGTCAGATCATGGGGAAGATCAGCGGCAGCTGATCGAAGATGTAGACAACCACACCGCCGAGCGCAATAGGTGTTCCGCCCAGGGTGAGGTTGACGCCGACTTCGCGGACTTTGCTGCGGTTGGGACTGCGCCTGGGACTGCGCGCATGGAAGCGGCCGACGGCAATCGGGGCGAGCGCGCGGTCAACAGCGGCGACGAGACCGCCGAGGATCACCCCCATGATGCTCGCTGAAACGAGAGTCTGGGTCGGATACCACCAAGCGGAGTAGGCGATGAGCGCGCCGACGAGCCCCGCGATGATCGCCAACGGCGAGGTGTAGCGGGCCGGGAACGGCAGGATGGATGCGCATTGAGCCAAGAAAATGGCGGACAGTCCGATGATGATCGCCGACTCATCGCCCGGCAGGCGGAAACTCGCAGCCCACGAACACGCCGCGAGCGTCACGACCACACCGGCCACCTGCGCTGACACATTGGCCACGGCGTTTGAGGCCTCAATGCCGCGTGCCAGGTTCTGCACGAACGCCCACAGCAGCGCCAAGCCCGTCAGCAGCGGCAGCCACTCCAGGTGCGGCGGATAGATGCTCATCCACGTGCTGCCCATGCCGGCCAGGCCGAACACGAACAGCATGATCGACGTCAGCCAGCGCTGCGGGGAGTCAGTCAGACGCGGCCAGCCGAAGGCGAGAACGCCGACGAGAGCGGCTGTTGCCAGGGCCACGGGTATGACGGCAACGGCCTCGCCGGCGAGCGGGTAGCTTCCCAAGAGGGACGTTGCCCCCAAAGCGAGCGCTCCAACCAAGGCCACGAGGGCGCGAAACCATCTGTACACGGCCCTATCGTCTCAGAGCCGGATGAGTCTGCCTAATGGCGGGGAAAGCGCGGCGCGTCGATATACTGTGGCCGCGAAGCCGGAAACCCGATCGCCGCGAAAGGTGGCAGCAGCTGTGTCCTGGGATATTCACTCTCCCGCCCGCGTTGACGGAAGCGTCCGCAGCCTTCTTGCAGAAGCGCAGCGCGCAGACGGTGTTCCCCCACTGTCAGACGGTGTGCTCGATGCGGCGGATGCCGCCGACACGACCACTGTCGCTCTGGTCGATGGCTCGACCGTCGTCGGCTTCGGAATTGCCACGGGGCTGGGCTCCCGAGGTGCCGTCGAGTTCACAATCCACCCCGACTTCAGAGGTCAGGGACTGGGCAAGAAGCTGTGGACCGAACTGCTGGAGCGCCTGCGGGCTGAGGGAAGTCAGCACACCACGTGGCCGTGGTCGCACGGAAACCACCCGGCCGCCGCGGCTCTTGCCGCCGAATACGGCTACACGCCGCAGCGCACTCTTCTGCAGCTGCAGACCCCGCGCGTGGAAAAACTCGAACTGCCGCCGCTGGATCTTCCGGCTGGCGTTTCGCTGCGCACTTTTGAAACCGCGGACGAAGAGCGCTGGCTGGAAATCAACAACGCTGCCTTCTCCTGGCACCCGGAACAGGGCAACCAGACCATTGAGGACATTCGCGGTCGCACCCGCAGCGCTGATTTCGACCCGCGCGACGTCATCATCGCCGAACAGGACGGCCGGGTCATCGGCTTCCACGACACCAAAATGCACCCCGAACACGTTTCCGGTCTGCTGGTGGGCGAGGTCTACGTCATCGCTGTAGATCCCAGCGTGCACGCAAAGGGCATCGGCAATGCACTCATGGTTGCCGGCATGCGCGACATGATCGACCGCCGCGGAGCGCAGATGCTCGAGCTCTACGTAGAAGACGACAACGACAAGGCCCTCGGCCTGTACGACCGTCTGGGGTTTGCACACCGCATTGAACACATCAGCTACGCCCCGCCGCAGGCTGAGGACACCGCTGAAACAACGCAGGGAGAACGCTGATGTACGACGTCGCCGCCAGCGGGAAGAAACACGACCTTCCCGAACCACAGGACCGCTACCTCGACCGCGAACTGTCGTGGCTGGCGTTCAACGAGCGCGTGCTCACCATGGCGGACGACCCCGAAACCCCGCTGTTGGAGCGGGTGAACTTCCTGTCGATCTTCGCGTCGAACCTCGATGAGTTCTTCATGGTCCGCGTGGCCGGCCTCAAACGCCGCATCGCCACGGGACTGGCCGTACCTTCTGTCACGGGTGCCCAGCCGCGAGCGGTCATGCGGTCCATCAACAAGCATTCGCGTGCACTGGCCAAACGCCACACGCGGCTTTTCCTCGACGACATCAAGCCCAAACTCGCAGACCAGGGCATCCACTTCGTGTCGATGGACGAACTCACCGCGCGCGAACACAAGCGGATCGACCGCTTCTACCGCGAGCGGGTCTTTCCCGTTCTCACTCCCCTGGCAGTCGACCCCGCGCACCCCTTCCCCTATATTTCGGGGCTTTCGCTCAACCTCGGCATCCTGCTGCGCAACCCCGCTACAGGATCGGAGAGCTTTGCCCGCCTCAAAGTGCCCGGCCTGCTGCCCCGGTTCATCAACGTGTCAGAGTCCCCCGACGGAAACCGGGTGGTGTCACCAGAACACCCCGCCCGCTTCGTCGCGATCGAAGACCTCATCGCCACAAAGCTCGACACCCTTTTCGAAGGCATGGAGATTGCCGGCTATTCGCTCTTCCGCGTCACCCGCAACGAAGACATGGAAGTCGAAGAAGACGAAGCCGAAAACCTGCTCAAGGCGCTGGAAAAAGAACTCAGCCGCCGCCGCTTCGGCCCGCCCGTCCGTTTGGAAGTCACCCACGACATCCACCCCCGCGTGCGCGCGCTGCTGCAGGAAGAACTCGACCTGGCAGACACCGAAATCATCGAACTGGACGGTCCACTCGACTTCACGGGACTGTCGGTCATTGCGGACATTCCCCGTGACGACCTGCACTTCCCCCGGGCCGTTCCGCGCATGAACCGCGACCTCGCACCCACCGAAACCGCCGACCAGGTCGACGTCTTCGAAGCGACAGCGGAACGCGAAATCCTCCTGCACCACCCCTACGATTCCTTTTCGACATCAGTGCAGGCCTTCATCGAACAGGCGGCAGCCGACCCGCACGTGCTGGCCATCAAGCAGACCCTGTACCGCACCTCGGGAGACTCCCCGATCGTCGACGCGCTCATCGAAGCCGCCCACGACGGCAAACAGGTGCTCGCTGTCGTCGAAATCAAAGCCCGCTTCGACGAAGAGGCCAACATTTCGTGGGCGCGCAAACTCGAACGGGCCGGCGTGCACGTGGTCTACGGACTCGTGGGCCTGAAGACCCACGCCAAGCTCTGTCTTGTCGTGCGGCAGGAAAGCGACGGCCTGGTCCGCTACTCACACGTGGGCACCGGCAACTACCATCCCAAAACGGCCCGCGGCTACGAAGACTTCGGCCTGCTGTCCCGCGATCCCGTGCTGGGCGAAGACATTTCGAAGCTCTTCAACAAGCTCTCCGGCTATTCGCCCCGCTCGGACTACCAGCGGCTCGTGGTCGCACCACAGTCAGTGCGCACCAGCCTGCTGCACCTGATCAACCGCGAAACCGAAAACGCTCGCGCCGGCAAACCCGCTCGCGTGCGCATCAAGGTCAACTCCATCGTCGACGAAGCCATCATCGACGCGCTCTACCTGGCCAGCCGCGCAGGCGTGCAGTGCCAGATGTTCGTGCGCGGCATCTGCGCCATCCGACCCGGGATCAAGGGGCTGAGCGAAAACATCGAAGTCCGCTCCGTGCTGGGCCGCTACCTCGAACACTCACGCGTGTTCTCCTTCCTCAACGACGGGAACACCGAAATGTGGATCGGCTCAGCCGACCTCATGCACCGCAACCTCGACCGTCGCGTCGAAGCTCTCGTCGAACTCAAATCAGCCGAACACATAGCCAAGATCGACGCCCTGTTCGACCGCGCGTTCGACCCGGCGACCGAATCCTTCGTCCTGGGTCCCGCGGGAGTGTGGCGGCACATCGACCGCTCACCCGACGGCGAGAAACTCGCCAACTATCAGGAACTGACCATCGCCGACTACCGCCGTCGCCCAGGAGAGCGCCCGTGAGCCCCACCCCTGTCGCCAACGCCGGCGAATCCGCCAAGATCAAAGCCGACGTCTTTGCCGCCGGCGCAGTTCTGTGGCGCGACTTCACCGGCCAGCTGGAAGTCCTGCTCATCCACCGGCCCAAGCACAAAGACTGGTCGTTCCCCAAGGGCAAAGTCGACAAAGGCGAAACACTTCCGGAAGCCGCCGTGCGCGAAGTCCGGGAAGAGACCGGCTACATCATCCACCTGGGCCTGCCGCTGCCGGACGCCCGCTACACGGTGGGAAAGAAGCTCACAAAGCACGTCAAGTACTGGTCTGCTGAAGTCACCACGACCCAAAAGCCCGCGGCCGACAACCCCAAAGAAGTCGATGAGGGGCAGTGGCTGCCCATCGATCAGGCCATCAAAAAGGTCTCCCGCCACTCAGACCGCGAACAGCTGGAGAAGCTCAAACTCGCCTACTCAACAGGTTCTCTGCGGGCGTGGCAGTTCATCATCGTCCGCCACGCCAAGGCCTTCCCACGCTCCAAATGGCACGAAACAGAAGCGCTGCGGCCTCTGCTGGCCATCGGTACGCGCCAGTCGATGGCGCTGACCGGCCTTTTGGGTTCCTGGAACATTCCCAAGCTGCTGTCCAGCCCGTGGAAGCGCTGCACCGCAACGCTCAAGCCGTTCTCGGCAGGCCGCGGACTGAAGATCTCCACCAACCGCTGGCTGTCAGAGAAGGCGAACACCCAAAACCCCAATAAGACCGTCAAGGTGCTGAAGAAGGTTATGGCACGCGGCCAGACGACGGCCATCTGCTCGCACAGGCCGGTGCTGCCGACATTCCTGGACGTCGTCACCGAATACTGTGTGCCCGGCCTGGCGGAAAAGCTGCCGCAGAAAGACCCGTACCTCAGCCCCGGCGAGATCCTTGTGGCCTATGTGCGGCCGGGCTCTGTCCCGAAGATTGTCGACTTCGAGCGCTTCCGCCCGATCGATTCGTAAGAGCTTTCTGACCAGCCTTACTGAGCAGGGAAATCACGCAGAGTGAGCCTGATCGCGGCGGCAACAATAGCCTGATTTCAGCGCTTGTGTGGCCGGGAACACCGCAGCCAAACAGAGGTTCACCTTCAGTTAACCTTAAAAGTTCCTGGACGTTACACGCACGGCCTAGCTTTTGAAGAGCACTGAGGGAAAACCTACCCCGTGACCTCGAAAGAAAGGCACTCTTGTGAAGCTTACGCGCCTCGCACCTGCCGCAGCCGCATTCGCCGCAGCTGCAATCACCCTGTCCGCATGCGGCGGAGGATCCGCCACCGGAGAATCCGGCGGAGGCAACGAAGGCGGAGACCAGGTCTCCGGCGAACTCGTCGGCATCGGAGCGTCCTCGCAGAAGGCCGCCATCCAGTCCTGGACCACCGACTTCACCGGACAGAACTCCGACGTGACCGTCAACTACTCGCCCGACGGCTCCGGCGCTGGCCGCAAGCAGTTCCTGGCCGGCAAGGCAGACTTCGCCGGTTCGGACGCATTCATGGACGACGACGAACTCGAGCAGGCCAACAAGGTCTGCGGCGACGGCGGAGCTTTCGAATTCCCCGTCTACATTTCGCCGATCGCCATCGCCTACAACCTCGAAGGCGTTGACGAACTCAACCTCGACGCTGCCACCGCCGCAAAGATCTTCGCAGGCAAGATCACCAAGTGGAACGACAAGGCAATCGCCGACCTGAACCCGGACGCTGACCTGCCTGACACCAAGATCACGGCTGTCCACCGCTCCGACGAATCGGGCACCACCAAGAACTTCACCGACTACCTCAACAAGGCAGCCGGCGAAGACTGGAAGGACGAAGCAGCCGAAGAGTTCCCGAAGGAAGCCGGCGGTGAAGCTGCACAGGGCACCGACGGTGTTGTTTCGCTCGTTTCTGAAACCGACGGCGCAATCGGCTACGCAGACGCTTCCGCAGTTGCCGACGACCTCGGCACCGCCAAGATCAAGGTCGGCGAAGACTTCGTGGAGTACACCCCCGAAGCGGCCGCCAAGGTCGTTGACGCTTCGCCGGTCGCCGAAGGCCGCGGCGAAGGCGACATCGCTGTCGAGCTCAAGCGCGACACCGAAGAAGCAGGCGCTTACCCGATCGTCCTCGTGTCCTACCACATCGTGTGCTCGTCCTACGACAGCCAGGAAAAGGTCGACCTGGTCAAGGCTTGGGAAAACTTCGTCGTGAGCGAAGAGGGCCAGGAATCGGCTGCTGAAAGCGCGGGCTCGGCTCCGATCTCCTCTGAAATGCGCGACAAGATCACCTCTGTCCTCGACAAGATCGAAGTCAAGCAGTGATCTTACGCCGGTCTGAAACATACTCAGACTGAGCATTAGGGCTGTGCGGCTGTTCGGGACGGACTCCGAACAGCCGCACAGCCCGTTGAAATACCTACCCACACCACAGGAGCTCTTTTGTCTACAGCAACAGACACACAAGCCTCTGCTCCGGACACGAAGAAGTCCCGCACGGTAATCCGTCCCGGTGACCGCATCTTCTCGGCAGCTGCACTCAGCGCAGGCATTTTCATTCTCGCCATCCTCGCCGGCGTTGCATTCTTCCTGCTTCTTCAGTCCACGGACACCATCAAAGCGTCGTTTGACGACCCCTCGCAGATCAGCGGCGGACGCGGTTTCCTGCCCTACGTGTTCCCGCTCATCATCGGCACACTGATCTCGGCCGTGATCTCGCTGATCATTGCGACCCCCTTCGCCATCGGCATTGCGCTGTTCACCACGCACATGGCCCCGCGAAAACTCGCACCGGTTCTCGGCTACACGATCGACCTTCTGGCTGCCATCCCCTCGGTCGTCTACGGCCTGTGGGGCCTGGCACTGTCGAGCAACCTCGTCGGTCTCTACGCCTGGCTGGCCAAGTACCTCGGCTGGATCCCGATTTTCGCACCCGACGACGACGGAGCCATTTCACAGACGGGCCGCACCCTGCTCACCGCGAGCTTCGTCCTGTCCATCATGATTCTGCCGATCATCACGTCGCTCGTCCGCGAAGTCTTCCTCCAGACCCCCCGTCTGCAGGAAGAAGCCGCGCTGGCTCTTGGCGCAACTCGCTGGGAAATGATCCGCATGGCTGTTCTGCCCTTCGGCACGTCCGGCATTGTGTCCGCCGTTATGCTCGGCCTGGGCCGCGCTCTCGGTGAGACGATGGCCGTCGCCATGGTTCTGTCCTCGGGCGGCCTGATCGTGTCGCTTCTCCTGTCGGGCAACCAGACGATCGCAGCGGAAATCGCCCACAACTTCCCAGAAGCCGCAGGTCTGCGCCTCTCTGAACTCATCTCGATCGGCCTCGTCCTGTTCGCGATCACGCTGGTGGTCAACATGACAGCACGCTGGATCGTTGCTCGCACGACCGTGAAGGGGAAGTGATGAACACCCAGACAAACACTGTTGACAAGAACCGCAGCTCATCGCATCTGGTCACAAAGCGACTGCCCAAGTTCGCACCCCTGTTCGTCGCCGCGGGCTCCATCATCCTGGCGATCGTCCTGACGTTCGTCATCGCACACGGCTTCAACGTTCCGCTTGCCGCGTTCCTCGCCGGCGTCATCAACCTCGCCATCATCGTCGGGTGGTCGTGGACGGTCGAAGGCCGCCGCAAGGCAGTCGACCGTGTGGCCACAACACTCGTGACTTCGGCATTCGCGCTGGCGCTCATTCCACTCATCTCACTTCTGTGGATGTCGCTTGAGAAGGGCGGCCCCGTCCTCGTCGAAAACTCCACCCTCCTCTCCCGCTCCATGGAAGGCATGAAGGGCATCTACGACAAGGAGTTCGCCGCCGGTGAAGGTGAACTGTTGGGCGGCTTCTACCACGCCATCGTCGGTACGCTGCTCATCACTCTGTTCGCTGCACTGATCTCGATTCCGGTCGGCATCATGTGCGCCGTCTACCTGGTGGAATACTCCGGCGGCAAGAAGGCCGGCGCGCTCGGCCGTTCGATCACCTTCTTCGTCGACGTCATGACGGGCATCCCGTCGATCGTTGCAGGTCTGTTCGCCTTCTCCCTGTTCTCAACTGTCATCGGACTCGTCGCACCCGAAAGCCTCACGGCCGCGAAATCGGGTATCGCAGCGTCCGTGGCACTGTCTGTGCTCATGATCCCGGTGGTCGTGCGCAACACGGAGGAAATCCTTCGCCTGGTCCCCCACGACCTGCGCGAAGCTTCCTACGCGCTCGGCGTTCCCAAGTGGAAGACGATCGTCAAGATCGTCCTGCCCACCGCGATCTCGGGCATCCTGTCCGGTGTCACCATCGCAATCGCTCGCGTCATCGGCGAAACCGCACCGATCATGGTGACAGCCGGCTTCGCGGCAAGCGTCAACTGGAACGTATTCTCCGGCTGGATGTCCACCCTGCCGACGTTCATCTACGACTCCGTGACCCGACCGACCGCACCGGGCAGCGCAGCAATCGCCTCGGTTGACCGCGCATGGGCCGCAGCGCTCGTGCTCATCATCATCGTGATGGTGCTCAACCTCGGTGCGCGCATCATGGCAAAGGTCCTTGCCCCCAAGACCGGCCGCTGACCCACCCAGCCCAACAGACAAGAATTCAGCCGACTTCCACCTCGTGAATTCAGTCGGCACCCCGGACCCCGGGGAAACGGCATAAGCCGCAACAGATTTTTGGAGGAAACGTGTCCAAGCAGATCGACATCGAAGATCTCAACATCTTCTACGGCGACTTCCGCGCTGTCGAAGGCGTGTCCATGACCATCGAACCGAAGTCCGTGACCGCATTCATCGGCCCATCGGGCTGCGGTAAGTCCACCGTACTGCGCACGCTCAACCGCATGCACGAAGTGATCCCCGGCGCCAGCGTGCAGGGTTCCGTCAAGATGGACGGCAAAGACATCTACGGCCCCGGCGTTGACCCCGTCAACGTGCGCCGCGAAGTCGGCATGGTGTTCCAGAAGGCCAACCCCTTCCCCACCATGTCGATCAAGGAAAACGTGCTTGCCGGTGTTCGCCTGAACAACAACAAGCTGTCCAAGTCTGAAGCCGACGACCTCGCAGAACGCGCGCTGCGCGGCTCGAACCTGTGGGAAGAGGTCAAGGACCGTCTGGACAAGCCCGGTTCGGGTCTTTCCGGTGGTCAGCAGCAGCGTCTGTGCATTGCACGCGCCATCGCGGTCGAACCGGAAGTCATCCTCATGGACGAACCGTGCTCGGCTCTCGACCCGATCTCGACGCTCGCCATTGAGGACCTCATCAACACCCTCAAGGACCGCTTCACCGTCGTCATCGTCACGCACAACATGCAGCAGGCCGCCCGTGTGTCCGACAAGACCGCGTTCTTCAACATCGCGGGAACCGGCAAGCCGGGCAAGCTCATCGAGTTCAACGAGACCTCGAACATCTTCTCGAACCCGGATAAGGAAGAGACGCAGAACTACATTTCTGGCCGCTTCGGATGATCTGCGACTGAAACCGCCTGCCTGCACGGTTTGTTGACGGTGCAGGCAGGCCGCTCCCTGCAGGCCCACTGGGTCTGAACCACACAGTCTGAGGCGTTCACCGAGGAGTTTCTGGGTAGGTTCTCCCTTTGGACGGCTCATCCCCCGCGGGGGTGGAAGGAACTAGTCCTCCTTCCACCCCCGCATTCTTATTGTCTGGTATCCGAAACGAGCAGGACTCGTCCGGCGCGCCGTACGAGGCGGGAGGCATCCGATGATTTGAGCCGCGGCATGGCAAAGGATAAACTGGTCAGGCGCTGTGTGCGCGGGCCTCTAGCTCAGTTGGTAGAGCAACGGACTTTTAATCCGTGGGTCGTGGGTTCGATCCCCACGGGGCCCACCAGAAGGTCGTTGTTCAAACCGGCGACATTACCGGTTTGAGACCTCGATTCAGCGGCCCGCCCCTCGTGGCGGGCCGCTATCGTCTGCACACCAGGGTCGAAGAACGCGTTGAACGGTTCCCCCGGTTCACCGATAACGGTGCCCTCCTCACTGAGGTAGAGCTTGTCGAAGAACGCCTGGTTGGCGATGCGCCGCAGCGAGTCATCGATGCTCATGTATAGCTTGTAGCAGTCTCTGCCCAGTGCGAGGCAGTCGTCCAGGTGGGCACTTGCCAGTTCGTACTCCATGTCACCGGCTTCGATCTGTGCTTCGAGGAACGCGAGCCGTCTGCCGATGCGATCCTGCTCTGACTTGAGGAGATCAAGCGGCACCGCCCCCGCGTAGTGGGCTTGCAGAAGTTTGGAACGCTCTGCCTGGAGGTCGTCGTGTTCGAGCACGTGTGCGTTGCGTTCTTGCTTGACGGTGGCGTGGAGTTGAGAGAATTGCGCGGTGATGAGGCTACGCAATCCCTGGATGGTGCGCTCAGGGATTTGGATGCGCCGGTAGTAGTCTTCGACCGCGGCTTCAACATCAGGCACATACATTGCTTTGCGTTCACAGTTGGTGCGTTTGGCGTGACGACCGGCACAGATGAAGTACGGGTAGATGACGCCACGGCGGCTCTTGGCGTTGGTGACCATGAGTCGGGAGCCGCACTCACCGCAGAACACGGTGCCTTTGAGATAGTGATCGTGGGTTTGGGTTTTCTCGCCTGATACTTGTTTTGCGCCGAGCACTGATTGGACTCGGTACCAGACTTCGGGGCCGACGAGTGGGGAGCAGTCCACTACGGCATGAACCCCGAAAACGGGATCTTTGGTGTCGCGAAAGACACCAACGAAACCACGAACCCTGTAGCTGTCGATGCAATGAGCCCCGGAAGCGGTGCGATCTTCACGAACGTCGCCCGCCACGACCTAACCGGGGAGGTGTGGTGGGAAGGCAAAACCCCAGAGCCGCCAACGCAGATCGAAGGATGGCGCGACTGGGCCGGTCACCTCATCACCGACCGCGACGAGCGCACGAGAAATGACCCCTGGGCGCACCCGAACAGTAGATTCGCGACCGCACTCACCAACATCCCCACGCTCGCTCCTGCCGCTGACCATCCCGCCGGAGTACCAATTGACGCGATCATCTTTGGTGGACGCACCAGTGACCGTGAACCCCTGATCCGCGCGATCACCGACCTCGCGGAGGGTGTCTACGACGGACTCACCTTGGGTGCCGAGGCCACCTTCGCAGCCGAGGGCCTCGACGGGCAATTGCGCTATGACCCGATGTCCATGCGACCCTTCCTCTCCTACCCGGAAGGGGACTATGCCCAGCACTGGCTCTCCATCCTCGGCAACCTTGCCCACCCGCCAATCTTCGCTCACGTCAATTGGTTCCAGCGAGATCCAGACGATGGCCGCTACCTCTGGCCGGGGTACCGTGACAACCTCCGTGCTCTCCTTTGGCTTATCGACCACCATCACGGACGCGCGACCGGGCAGCACACCCCGGTCGGTATTCTCCCCACAGCTGACGAACTCGACCTCGACGGACTCAACCTCCAAGCGGGCGATCTCGACCGGCTGCTTCATATCGACCGTGCGCGATGGGGTGCTGAGATGGGCCACCGTAGCGAGCATCTCGCCCAATTCCCGAACCTCCCCAAACCTATTCGTGACGTACACAAACGCATCACCACGCAACTTGAGGAGTAGTAAGTTCAGCGACCTTGAGAACAGAGTCGGGGCGACGTGACCAAAAAACACGATTGCTATGCTTTTCAACTACGGCATTCCAAACATATAAGTTTGGAAATCAAGAGAAAGATGTTCAATGCGCACTCAATCACGATTGGTGACCGGCTTGGGAGTCATGGCGGCAGCTACGCTCCTTAGCGGGCAGAGGGGTCTGCCTCAGAGGATCTCGTGCGCCCGTGTGTTTCGCGATTTAACGGGTGAAAGCGGAGGGTTTACGGTAGGAGCATCCAAAAAGTTCGGTGCACTAAACTTAAGGATTCTTCATGGCTAATCTCTCTGTGTCTGACCCGGTGGTCCGGGTTCGCGGGCTCCACGCCGGCTACCGCAATAACCCAGTACTTACTGACGTCTCCTTCGAGGTGCCCCGCGGTGTCGTGCTCGGCATTGTGGGTCCCAATGGTGCCGGGAAATCAACACTCCTCAAAGCCATGCTCGGCCTCCTGCCCGGCACCACCGGCGAGGTGCGGTTTCTCGATCACCCACTGTCACGGGTGCGCGCCCGCGTGGCGTACATGCCACAGTCCCTCACCCTCGACCCGAGCTTTCCGGTCACGGTGCGAGACGTTGTGCTCATGGGCACCTACGCCGGGCTCGGCTGGGTGAAACGCCCCGGCAAAACCGAGCGGGCACGCGCCGCCACCGCTCTCGACACCGTGAAGCTCACCCACCTCGCCGAACGACCCATCGGGGAGCTCTCAGGCGGACAACGCCAACGGGTGCTCCTCGCACGCGCGCTCGCAGGGCAACCCGAGCTCCTCGTCATGGATGAACCCTTTCAGGGGGTTGACGCAACAAGCGAAACCACGATTGTTGAAACGCTACGAGAATTGCGTGCCCAGGGGGTCACCATCCTCATGGTGCACCACGACCTCATGACGGTGCTCGACTACTGCGACTGGGTCGCCCTCGTCAACCACGGGGTGGCACGCATCGGGCCCGCGAAAGAAACCTTCACCGCAAAAAACCTCGAGACCGTGTTCGGCATTCCACACCTAGGGGCGGCATAACCATGCAGTTCTTCACCGACCTTTTCGCCTACGACTTTCTCCAAAAAGCGCTCATCGTCTCCGTGCTCACCGGCATCATCAGCGGGGTCATCGGGAGCCTCGTCATGCTCCGCGGCCTCGCACTCATGGGCGACGCGATCTCACACGCCGTCGTGCCCGGCGTCGCCGTCTCCTACCTGCTCGGCATCAACTTCTTCTGGGGCGCCATCGCGGCAGGCCTCCTCTCGGCGTTTGGCGTGGGGTTCATCCAAAACCGCACCACCGTGAAACAGGATGCGGCGATGGGCATCATCCTCGCAACCATGTTCTCGATCGGGATCGTGCTCATCGCGAAAGCACAAAGCGCGATCGACCTCACCAAAATCCTGTTCGGCAACATCCTCGCGGTAAAAACGGAAGACATGATCCTCTCAATCATCGTCGGCGCCGTCGTCATCGCGGTAGTCGCACTGCTCTACAAAGAGCTTGTCATTTCAAGTTTTGATGAGGCGAGTGCTGAAGTGTACGGCTTCAAAACCCGCAACCTGCAATACCTGGTGCTCGTGCTCCTCACCCTCGTCACGGTCACCTCGATGCAAACCGTCGGAGTGGTGCTCGTCATCGCGCTACTCGTCACCCCTGCGGCGACCGCATTTTTGCTCGTGAAACGCCTCACCCCGATGCTCATCATCGCCGCGGCCTGCGGGGCGGTGAGCTCCTTTGTGGGCATGGTCGTGAGCTTTGCGACGAACCTCCCCTCTGGGCCCGTCATCGCGATCATCGCCGCCGTACTGTTTGTGCTTGCCATGCTGTTTTCACCCCGCCAGGGGCTCCTCATCCCACACAGAAAGGTACAACCTCAATGACCCATCACCCTCGCCGCAGGGCCCGGCTCACCGCGGCTGCAGCCCTCATCACCGTTTCACTGCTCCTGGGTGCCTGCACCCAAGCTGCCGATAACGGTGAGCCACCCGCCTCGGGCGAGGAGCCACTGCGGGTGGTCACCTCGTTCACCATTTTGGAAAACATGGCCGAAGAGATCGGCGGTGACCTCATCGAGGTGCACAACCTCGTACCCACCGGCACCGACCCGCACGAATACGAGCCCCTCCCCGAAGACACAAAAGCGGTAGCAGACGCTGACCTACTCATCATGAACGGGCTGAACCTCGAGGGAGGAGACGCGGGATGGTTTGCGCGGCTCACCGAGTCAGTCGGCACCGACCCAGACACCGTGATCATCGCCTCTCACGAGGTGGAGCCGATGATGATCGGCGAGGGCACCGCCGAGAGTGAGATCAACCCGCACGCCTTCATCGACCCAACGGTCGGCATCATGATGGCGGAGGCGATACGCGACGGACTCATCGCCCACGAACCGGAACACGAGGCGGAATACACGGAGCGGGCGAACGTCTACCTCGATGAACTCGAAAAGATTGAGGCGGAGTACCGGGAAGGGCTGGACGCGATCCCCGAGGATCAGCGTGTGCTCGTGACGAGTGAGCGCGCCTTCCAGTATCTTGCCGACCGCTACGACCTCACCGAATACTATATTTGGGAGATCGACACGGAAGAAAACGGTTCGGCTGAGCAACTCACCCGGCTCATCTCAAAGCTGAAAGAGGTTGAGGTGCCGTACCTCATTGTTGAATCCAACGTTGATACTCGACCGATGGAAAAGATCTCAGAAGAGACGGGGATCCCCATTTTTGAAGACCCCATCTACTCCGATGAGATTGGTGACGCCGAACATCCGGAGGCCAACACCTACGCGAAGTACCTTGAATACAATCTCAGGGTGCTCACCGCCGCGCTCGGGTAACTGCTGGAGTAGCTAACCGAGTAGCTATGCGGCGGCGCTCTCGCGGGCCCGGGTGATCGCGTCAAGCACCCGCACCCGCAGGGCGTTGCCGCGCTCCATGAAGCCGCGCTGCATTGCGGCATACTCGCTTTTACCCTCGGGCGTTTCAATTTTCACGGGCGGGAGACCGTACTCGCTCACGTCGTAGGGCGAGGCCTGCATGTCGACCCGCCCAATATCGAGCGCGAGATCAAAGGTGTCGAGGAGGAGTTCACCGGGCACGAGCGGGCCGAGCTTCATTGTCCACTTGTAAATATCCATTCCGGCGTGCAGGCACCGATCGCATTCGGCAACATACCCACTGGGCCACTGATCGTGCTCACCCTGTTCGCGATCTTCGTAGTTTCTCTGCTGTTTTCCCCGCGCCGCAGCATCATCACCCGTGTCTTCTCGCGCAGACGCGCACGCGCGATGCTGAAGCATGAACTCCTCATGGAAAGGACCGTGCAATGAGTTTCGCCATTGGCACCATGCTGCTCGCCGTCGTCACCGCCGTCGCCTGTGCGCTCCCCGGCACTTTCGTGGTGCTGCGTCGCGGGTCGATGCTCGTCGACGTGATCGCCCACTCGGTACTCCCTGGCATCGTTGTCGGCTACTTCATCACCCGCAACTTCGACTCACCCCTCCTCATCATCGGATCTGCCCTCGCAGGCCTGCTAGTGGTCCTTGGCGCAGAATGGCTCACCCGCACCGGCCTCTTCACCGGAGATGCCCCGCAGGGGCTCATCTTCCCGGCACTGTTCAGCGGCGGGGTGATCTTGGTGAGCATAAACTTCGCGAACATCCACCTCGACACTCACATGGTGCTCGCAGGGGACCTCAACATCGCCGCGTTCCGGCACCTGATCATCGGCGGTGTCTCGCTGGGCCCGTCTTACATGTACGTGATGCTCGCGGTCCTGCTCGTGAACGTCACCTTCCTCACCGTGTTCTACTCGAAACTCAAAGTCATGACGTTCGATCCCGAGTTCGCGGGCAGCCTCGGCATTCGTACCGGGCTCATCAACACCGCGTTCATGTTCCTCGTCTCGGTGACGTTCAACGCATCGGGCGCGATCCTCGTGATCGCACTCGTTGTCGTGCCGCCCGTGACTGCCTACCTGCTCAGCACGCGCCTTCCCGTGATGATGACGCTCACCGTGATCATCGCCATTGTTGGTGCGGTGGCAGGTTTTTGGGTCGCGTACGTTCTCGACGCCGCCACGAGTGCCGGGATGGCCGTGTTCTACGGGCTCATGTTCGCTGCCGTGCTGGCAGGCACACGGCTTGCACAACGCCGAAGAAAACTCGCACACCACGAGATTTCAGCACTAGCCTCCGCGTAAACCGGGCCTCCCGACGTGACATCAGACCATGCAGGAGAGCACCGCGATTCAATACTTGAAAGCAATTTGGCATCTGCAGGAGCACCACCATGCCTCCGTCAGCGTCACCGCCCTCACCCACCGTCTCGCCAGAGCCCCGGCCACGGTCTCGCAGGCCATCAAGCGACTGGGCGAGGCGAGCCTCGTTTACCACGAACGATACGGCCCCATCGATCTGACCGACAAGGGACGCAGTACCGCGCTCCTCGCAATCCGACACGAACGGATAGCGCGCGCATTTCTCTGCAACGTGCTCGGCATACCCTGGCCAAATATTGCAGAGGAGGCCTCAGGAATCAGTCTTGCCCTCACTAACACCCTCGCAGAGCGTATGTTCCAGAAGGCCGGATCACCGACTGTCGACCCGTACGGGCACCCCATCCCAGATATCACCGGCCACCTCAGTAAGGTTTCCGATGCCGCACTGAGAAGCCACCCCGTAGCAGTAGATCTGCGTATCACACGGGTGGTGGAAGGTGATCGCGAACTCCTCGAACGTTTCCAGATGCTGGGACTCACCCCCAACTCGCCAGCGCAAATCACACATATCGATCACGCAATCGGTGTCATTGAGCTGGACACCTCGACCGGGAAAGCAAGCCTGGGACTTACCGTCGCTGGTCAGATACATGCCGTCACAGCCTAAGCGGCAACAGATCGGCTCACCCCGACGCACACCACTATTCGAGCATTGCCACCCAGACCGCATCCGTCGCAGAACGTCCAAGCGGCAGCACTGCCTCGTGTTCCACGACAGCCACCTCGAGCGTGTCCGTATAGGGAGCCGCGGCTCTCGTCTCCAGAACGGTCCCGTATACGATGCCATGATCCGCGAAAAACTGCAGCAGCTCCGAGTCATCGTCAGAGATCCGCTCTACCCGAACCCGTGCCCCCGCGCCGACGCTCGTGAGCAGCACCGCATCGGGCCTCGTCACCGTCCCGTCCGCCGCAGGAATCGGGTCACCGTGTGGGTCGCGCTCTGGATGTCCGAGAAGCTCATCGATGCGGTCGATCATGAAATCCGACACGGCATGCTCAAGCATGTCCGCCTCTTCATGCACCTGATCCCACCGATACCGCAACACCTCGACCAGAAACGACTCGATCAGTCGATGCCGACGCACCATCGTTACCGCATGCGAGCGGCCCTCCGGCGTCAAGCTCACCGCACTGTAGCGGGCATGCTCCAGCAGGCCCTGTGTACTGAGCTTCCGGATCGCATCCGATGCCGTCGACAACGCTACCCCCGTGCGTGCCGCGACCATCGACGCGGTCACCGGAACATCGGACCACTCCCCAAGGCTCCACACCGCCTTGAGATAGTTCTGAGTACTCTCCGACAACGTAGACACCGACATAACCGCAGTTTATCAAACATCAAACTACGGCACGACGAAACTTTTCTGACCGATCCAGCGGCGTTGATGCCACTGTCGATCTCATCGGTGAAAATGCCGGTGGCACATAGGGGAGGTTTTTCTCGGAATCAGGTACCGAGCATCCGAGCCTCGCTACAGCCTCGATCATCATTCCCAAATCGGTGAACGCTCATTGTGCGGCGGTATTTAACTTTCTAAAGAACGTTGATAGTCGCCATGAGGCCACATCTTCGGGCCACCAGGAAGGTACGGTGAACATCTCCGGTTGCTCCTTACCTCTGTGGGCATATTTCGTGGTCGAGAGCGGGCCGAGCACGTTCTCGACGATCACCTGTCTGGGTCCCAACACGAGCCGCCACGCGTCTTGCAGAAGAGGCGCGAGCCCGCGAATCAACCCTGAGCTGACGCGGCAGTCGGAGCGGTCTCTGAGGCTTACCTGTCGTTCAGGAGGTAGGAGCGATGACGGTTTCGGTGCGGGTGATGTCCGCCGGGGACGGCTACAAATATCTGCTGCGCCCCGTGGCCGCCGGTGATGGAGATTGGTCGCTCTCGACTCCCTTGACCCGCTACTACGCCGAGCAGGGATCACCACCCGGGCGCTGGATCGGGCAAGGCCTCGCCGGGATCGGAGCAGGACAACTCAGCACCGGTGACCAGGTATCCGAAGCGCAACTCCAGCTGCTTGTTGGGATGGGCCGTGACCCGATCACCGGTGACCCCCTCGGCCGTGCATATCAGTCCTTTACGCCCGTTTCGGAGCGCATCGAGCACCGAGTATCAGAGCTGGATGCGTCATTGTCGCCCGCCGCCCGTGCGAAACAATTCGCACAGATCGAAGCCGAGGAAATCGAGCGGGGTACCCGTCGTGCCGTAGCTGGATTTGATTACACGTTCTCGATACCGAAGTCCGCGTCGGTGTTGTGGGCAGTTGCCGATGCAGGGACGCAAGCGCTGATCGCGCAAGCGCACCATGCGGCGATTGCGGAGGTGGTTGCATTCATCGAGCGTGAGGTTGCAGCCACGCGAGTCGGTGCAACCGGGCCGGATGGTGCCGCAGCTCAAGTCGATGTCACTGGGGTGATCGCCACCGCATTCGATCACTACGACTCCCGTGCCGGTGACCCGCACTTGCACACGCACGTCGTGATCTCCAACAAGGTCCAGACCGCGCAAGACGGCAAGTGGCGCTCCCTTGACGGCAGGCCGATGCACGCCGCCGTCGTCGCACTTTCAGAACTCCACGAGGCGGTGTTTGCCGATCACATGACCCGCACGTTCGGTATCGAATGGGAAGCCCGGGATATGGGTCGTGATCGTAACCCGGCATGGGCAATCACCGCTGTGCCTGAGGAATTGGTGTCGGAGTTCTCGACTCGTTCCCACCATATTGAGGTCGAGAAGAACCGCCTCATCGACGCCTATATCGACAAGCACGGCAAGCAGCCGTCCACGGCGACGATTCTCAAGCTCCGAGCCCAGGCAACCCTCGCAACCCGACCCGAAAAACAGGTGCGATCCCTGGCAGAACTCACCTCAGATTGGCGCACCCGCGCAACTCGCCTGCTCGGTGAAGATGCAACCCGGTGGGCGCAAGACGTTGCAGTGAACGCGTCCGCGATGCTGTTGCGTGCTGACGATGTACCCCTCGATGTGACTGCTGAGATCGGGCAGAACATCGTGGATGTAGTGGGTGAGAAACGGTCGACGTGGCGGCGCTGGAACCTGCACGCCGAAGCATCCCGTCAACTCATGGGATGGCGCTTCGCCTCCATGTTGGATCGTGAAGCCATCACCGGGCTTGTGGTTGATGCAGCTGAGAACGCGTCCCTCAGGTTGACGCCACCCGAATTGGCATCAAGCCCGGTCGTATTCCAACGAGATGATGGCACGAGCAGATTCCGACCGAAGCACTCCACCGTGTATTCCTCCGAAACCCTGCTGGAAGCAGAAGACCGCCTCCTGCAACGTTCCCGTTCAACGGCGTCACCTACTGTGGAGCTTACGACGGTCGAGCAGATCACCCGTCGTCCCGATGCTGATGGGCGGATGCTGAGCGATGATCAAGCGACCGCACTCGCGTCGATCGCTGTGTCGGGCAGGACTATCGACGTGCTTGTGGGGGCAGCCGGTGCTGGCAAGACCACCGCGATGAACGCGCTCCGCTCAATTGGTGATCATTGACGAAGCGAGCCTTGCCGGTACTCATTCACTCGATCGCATCACAGGACTTGCCGAAATGGCAGGCGCGAAGGTACTGCTCGTGGGCGACTATGCGCAACTGCAATCCGTAGACGCAGGCGGCGCGTTCGCACTGCTGGCCGGTGACCGGGACGACGCACCCGAACTGATCGATATTCACCGGTTCAGCAATGAGTGGGAAAAGACCGCATCCCTTGAACTTCGGCACGGCCGCACCGACATCATCGACACCTACCTCGATCATGGCCGCATCCATGACGGTGGCGAAGACACGATGACAGACGCCGCATATGCTGCCTGGCGTGAAGACACCGCGGCGGGCACTTCATCGGTGTTGATCGCGGAGACCAATGAGACCGTCACCGCACTCAACAACCGTGCCCGTACCGATCTGATTCTTGACGGTGCTCTACACCCGAGTCGTGAGGTGGAACTCAATGACGGGTCGTTGGCGGGTGTCGGGGACACGATTATTACTCGACGCAACGACCGGCGACTGCGCACGAAAGACACATGGGTGCGCAACGGTGCACGTTGGCACATCACCCAGGTCCGTGACGACGGCTCACTCACCGTACGAGCCATCGGGCGTCGTTTCGGAGGCGCGATCGTGCTGCCTGCCGCGTACGTGTCCGAGCATGTTGATCTCGGCTACGCCGTCACCGCCCACAGAGCACAAGGCATCACCACCGACACCGCACATACAGTTGTGACTACGACAACGACACGGGAGAACTTCTACGTCGCGATGACCCGCGGCCGCAACGCCAACCACGCTTATGTCGCCGTAGACAAACCCGATGATGCGCACAGCCAGCCCCACCCCGGTGATAACAGTGATGCCACTGCCAGATCCGTGCTCTACGGAGTCATGCAACACGTCGGCGCTGAACTCTCCGCCCACGAAACCATCACGGCGGAGCAGGAACTGTGGGGCTCGATCGCGCAGCTCGCGGCCGAGTACGAGACGATCGCGCAAGCAGCACAATACGACCGCTGGGCGACCTTGCTACATGCGAGTGGCCTCACACCTGAACAGGCTGAAGACGCGCTTACCTCCGATGCGTATGGTGCACTATCGGCGGAGTTGCGACGAGCGGAAGCGAATCACCACGATGTGGATCGGCTCCTGCCACGCCTCGTACAGGCACGCAGCGTCGAGGATGCCGATGACATCGCATCGGTACTGCACGCGCGACTCGTCAAAGCCACTGCTCGTCCAGCCGGGTCAGGACGGACGCGAAAACAGCCACGCCTGATCGCAGGACTTATCCCACACGCCGAAGGAACCATGAGTCCAGAAATGCGGCAGGCACTCAATGAGCGACGCGAGCTGATCGAGCAACGCGCCGATGCACTCGTTGACCACGCTGTCGATGAAGCAGCCGATTGGGTGCAGCCGCTCTTCCCACAACGTCAGAACGAGCACATGATGACTGGTTGGCGGCGGCGTGCACGCGTCATCGCTGCCTACCGCGACCGGTACCAGGTCAGCAGCAGTGATCCACTTGGCCCAGTGCCGGAGCGTACTGCGCAGAAGATTGACTATGCACGAGCCCAAGCAGCGGTCATACAATTTCGTCCATCGACTCAACCACCTTCACACCGTGAACAGCAGCGACAGGTCATTCACGCCCTCGGACTCTGAGGCCAAGAAGGTCTCGGGCCGTGATGCCTCATGTCAAGACCTCCGGATGAGTTGATCGTTGCCTCAGGTGCCGATCTCCGGGGGTGGTGGGTCGTTGACTCAGCTATTTCCTCCGGTTACCCCGTGAGCTGACCGGCTCGGGCTTGTTGGTTGTGGCGGGTGCGGCCCTTGGCTTGGGCGAGGGTCTCGAGGCGCCTGGTGAGGTCGAGGATCTGGCGTTGTAGTGCGCCGAGGCGTAGTCGCTTGAAGCGGGCGTTCATGGTGATTACGGGCCGTTTGCGGATCGCGGGGTGGGCGCGGGCGCGCTGGTGTGGGGTGGCGGCCTGGTGGTACTTCTTGACGACTTTGGCCCCGTCGCGGTGCTTGGAGGCGAGCTTGAGGCTGGGCAGAAAGTAGTTCGCGAAGGCGTCATCGGCCTCCCAGATCTGGTTGAGCACATCCAGCTCGTCGCCGGTGTCGTAGCGGTAGTGGCCGACCAGCTCGCGCACCCGGGCCCAGTTCTTCTGTTCCACGTAGCAGCCGTCGTTCTTCTTGCCCGCCCGCCCGCGGGTGAAGGTGATCTCGCGCTGCTCGCAGTAGGCCAGCAGGTGGTGGTTGATGAACTCCGATCCGTTGTCGGAGTCGATCCCGCGGATCGGAAACGGGAACATCGCCGCAGCGTGGTCGATCGCCTCGATCACCCACACCCGTGCCCGGTTGGGCACTGAGCGGTTGAGGGTCCAGCCGGTGGCGATGTCGGTCATGGTCAGGGTGTAGCAGTACTCCCCGGCCGCCACACCGCCGTCATGGGCGACCAGGTCGATCTCCACAAACCCGGGCTCGGCGTCGTTCCAGTCAGCGAAGGTGCGGATCGGGATCTGGTGCTTGAGCAGCGAACCGGGCTTGGTGCGCGAACGTCCCCGCAGAGTCATCCGTTGCCGTTCGGTCTTGAGCATTCGGTCGATCGTGGCCGCCGAGACCCCGCTGAGCAGCTCGGCCTGGGCATCGGTGACCTTGATCTCGCCCTCGGCGCGCAGCAGCGGCACCAGTACCGGCATGAATGGGGCCATGATCTTGCCGGCAGGGGCCCGCAGCAGCACCCAACAGCGGATCAGCGCCGGCAACAGATCATCGCCATAGATCCGTGGGCGCGCCTTGCGTGGCTTCACCTCCCGGATCACCAGCGCCTGGCGCAGCGCTGCCCGCGCATAGTCCCGGTGCCAGCCAGTCAGTTCGACCAGCTCATCCAAGATCCGAGACTTATCCGCCCGGTCCGCGCTGCGGTAGGCCAGCGCCTTCTTCTTCGTCACGGCCTTGCGTTGACTCATCGTCAGCTCCATCCACGATGGTGCTCACGCGAAGTTCCTTACCTGAGGCAACGACACTCACAACCGGAGGTTTCTACCTGAGGCAACGACCCCGCACAAGCGGAGGTTTCCGATGAGTCAACTCGCGGGCTTCCCTCCTGTCAGTGCTTCGTCGTATCCTGGTGACAGAGGCGGATACTCCTTCCAACGCGCCACTTGTGGCAGACGTTCCAGGTCACTCTTCAACGCATCGCCTCGTCGGAGTTGTTTGTGCGATGGAGAGGAACGAGATCGTGATCCGCTTGCTCTGGACTGGAAGCGTCCTTACCCGGAATTTTCTGCGTCGGTACATGCCGACCAATATCCTGCTTGATTCGATCCGCACCCCACGCGGTCTCAAATGGGGTGTGCCAGTGATGCTGTTGGCGACCCATATTTCTTGATCGCGGCAGTCCTGGTGCAGGTCATCAATGATGGTGGCCCGGCTTGGCTCAATGTGCTTGTCCTGTTGAGCATTTGGAACGGGCTCAAGATGTTGTGGATCGGTCCGTTGAGTCTGGTGTTGCTTGCGCGTCTCCATGTCAACCGGCTCAAGGCCCGACCCAGAATTCAGCAGAGAACCCAGCATACGTTTGGTGAAGCTGCTGAATATCGTAATTTAGAAACGGCGCGCTGATCCGCGTCCTTATCTACACATGCATCTCAAGGCCAAACGATCCGTACTGCGATCGTTGATCTCGTGGGTTCCGTCAGAGATCACGGTGAGCTGAATGAGCGGCACGAGCACGTGCCGAGTATCTTTCCATACGGAACGCTTCGGCGCTGAGTTGCGGCATCGAGCCGGAAGACGGCTGTTTCTCGGAAAACGCCCGTACGTCGTTGGCATTGGTCACGACACTGGCGATGCCCTGGGCAATGAGTCGATGCGGGCCATAACTCGTGGCACTTGTCACCGGCCCCGGAACCGCACCGACGCTGCGTCCCAGCGAGTGTGCCTGTTGAGCCACCAGCAGCGAGCCCGACCGTGAACCTGCTTCAACGATCGTCGTTGAACCAGAAAGTGCAGCTTCGATGCGGGCACGGGCCATGAACCGTGCTCGTGTCGGCGGGGCTCCCGGCGGCTGCTCGCTCACCAACAGTCCGACATCGCTCACACGTCCAAGCAAATCTCGATGACCCGCTGGGTATGGACGGTCAATTCCACCGGCCATCACTGCAATCGTATGACCCGCAACAGCCAACGCAGACCGGTGTACTTCACCATCTATGCCGTATGCGCCACCAGCAACAATGACTTTCCCGTCACTGGCAAGGTCAGCAGAGATCTCGTTCGCGACCTGGACGCCGTAGCTGGTTGCCGCACGTGCACCCGTGATCGTAAAGCGATCACTCTCTGGCATTGCGAGTAGCGACTCCTCTCCTTTGACCCAGAGGACATAGGGAGCACCATCGCCTAGATCGTGGAGCGACCCCGGATAGTTGCCATCGCCGGGAATAAGCGTCTTGAAGCCACCGTGTTCTGTGAAGTCGAGTGCTTCTTGGATCAGTCGTGGTTCCACTCGGGGCGTCAAGCGTTTACGCCACAGCTGAGATTCCACGTTATCCAGACCGGGTACCAGTGCGTCGTCGGTAAGCATCGTGACAGTGCTGACTGCGCCGTGAACCGCAAGGAGATGCCCCGTTGTCGCATCAGTGGGGTCAGTGATCACGGCCAGGGCGATCCGTGCCGCACGTTCGTCCGTCGCGAGTGTCAAGAGCGTGTCCATGTTCCCGGTCCCTTCGTCGTTGAAGGGAAGGTGAGCATTCGACGCCCGAGTCAAGCATTCATTCGACGGCGGCCTTTGGGTCGAATCGTGCCCCCATTCGCTACCACGGCCGAGCGAACGGCTTCGTCGCCGATGCCCAACTGCACTGCTACTTGACTGAGCGTGAAACCCTCAGCGTAGAGGCGTGCCGCCTCACTTCGTAGCTGTTGTGAATGTTCTGGGGCTCTGCTCGGATGACCCGCTCGCCGAGCAATCTCTCGCACCGTCGCGCGATGGATATTGAACCTTGCTGCCAGTTCCTGAACCGGCACCCCCTCGGCGTACCCAACGAGGAGTTCTTCACGATTCGAGGCACTCAAACGGGTTTGAGACTGACTCGAATTTTCACGTAGCGGCCCCCTAGAATCTGTCGTGTGAGGGGTGCCAGTGCGCTGTCGCTGTGTCTTCGATCCCTTGAGAACACGCGAAATCAACGTTCTTCGCGGCTTACTGGGGTTTGAGAAGTACCTACGAAGGCCCACTTTTTTATGCCCTTTACGCCCTGCACGAATAGTCGTGCAAGCCGTTTCGCACACCCCTTAGCCGGAATACACCCGTTAGCAGTGCCCACACTCCCTGTAGCCGGATTCTGCGCCTTAGCAACAGCTTCTAAGGCGCAGAATCCGGCTACAGGGCGGGCAGGCGTGTGGATGGGGCGCGACGTCTTATTTCTTTGCGCCGACGACGGCGAGCAGGCCGCCGACGATGGCCGCGTTCTTGTAGAACTGTGTCTTGTGCGCCGCTTTCTGACCTTCGTCTTCTTCCTTCCAGAAGGCGTGGCCTGCAAGCGTGGTGGGAATGAGCGAACCGGCGAGCACGGCGGCCGAAGCCTTCGGGAACAAGCCCAGGCCCAGGGTTAGGCCCGCCGCAGCCTGGATGCCGCCGTTGATGCGCACGACGAGCTCATCGTCCTTCGGGATTGCCGGAACGTACTCGCGCATAGCGTCGAGCGTCGAGGCAGCCATCTGGGGTCGAGGACCCGGCTCCTTGGCGGCTGCGAGTCCGTTGACAACGAACAGTGGGGCAATGGCCAGACGACCGGCGGTGCGGGCAAGGGCGTTGAACATGCATCTTCTTTCAGTCGAGAAAATCTGCTTGCACTTTCAACCCTACGCCTCGGTAAGCCGCATTCGTCACGGCCACACCCCTTAGCCGGAATACACCCGTTAGCAGTGCGCACACTCCCTGTAGCCGGTTTCTGCGGCTTAGAAGCAGCTGCTAAGGCGCAGATTCCGGCTGAAGCGCGGCAGGTTGTGCGCAAAGTGTGGGCAGAATGTGGGCATAGAAGCCCTCACACAAGCTTCCATTTGATGCGGACGTCTGGCTTGCGCGGCGGCACGACCTTCACCGGCAACGGCTTTGCAAGCTCGAACTCATAGCCTCCATTGTCGATGGCCAGCCCTGCCTGCATGCGAGCCTCATCATCCTCAATGTTGAAATCATTGTCGTCCAGCCATCTTCTCCAGTCGTACATCTGCCTGCGGATGGGACGCGGCAGATTCAGAGGTCGCACCGGGCGGTCCTCGTACCTGCGCATACCGTGCGGAGTCTCGACGTCAATGCACACTGAATTCAAACGCGGGTCAGATCGGTCGCCCACCGGTTCAATTCTGGACGTGCTCCGTCGCACACGAACCACACGAACGACTCCGTCCACCGCATCTGAGCGCAAACCGATCAGGGCCCTACCGGGCGACATGCGATAGACAACAACCACGCCCAGCAGGATCACCGCCGCGACGCTGAGAAACATTCCACCGGCGGCGAGCAGAACCTGCATGAGGTCACTGCTCATAACACACCCCCTGCCGCCGAGAAATCACATAATCCAGCTCCTGTCACTCCGGGCGAAGGACGAAGCGCTCCACCACGTGCACAATCACTGCGCCAATTGTCGCAGCCAGTGCGAACAGCGCGCCCGTGGTGATGTCCATGAGGATACCCGTCGACAGGTTCCACGGGGTAAACAGCGCGTAGTAGATCGACAGCAAGATCGGTGCGCCGAGCACTGCGATCGCGTGGCGAATCCAGCCTCCCTCACCCGACCACAGGTGCACGGCTGCCGCTGCGACACCCGCCAGGAGGGGGCACAGGAAGTTGAGGAACATCAGCGACCCAAACGGCAGGACCAGTCCCAGGATGAAGTCAACGACGACGAAAACGACTGCGCCGACAACCCATGCGCGGATGATGTCCATGATCACTTCCCCGGCTTGAGCTCAATCGAGTCCGCAATCTTCTCCATGAGATCCTCGCTGAGGGTGTCCTGTTCGCCGGCGATCTCGATTGTCACGACCTTGTTGGTCTCCGGGTCCGTCATAAGGACCCACCGGCCGCGCATCTGCGAATCATCATCGGCAACATAGGTGAAGTCGGCAGTGAAGCCGCGTGACGCTCCGTCGATGTCTGCTTTCTCGCGCTTACCGCCCTTCCAGTCGGGACCGTAGAATCCGCCGACCTGCGCACGAGCCGCCAGCTCGGCCTCTACAACATCCGGGTGAGGCGAGTCGTTGATCTCCGGTGCTACGCGAACGCGGATCGTGGGGCTGTCAGCAGAATCGTCGTAGCCTTCAGTCCAGTCGCCGTCGAAGTCCTCTTCGGGGCTCTTCACCCAGCCTTCGGGAACTTCGAGGCTGACCTGGTCAAGCATTACGTCCTGCATACTGCCTTTCTTCGTCTGCTGCGCTTCCTGAGCCTGGGGAGCGTCACCGGCGCTCTGCGACTCCGAGGAGTCACCCGAACCACCGCACGCGGTCAGCGAGAGCGCAAGCACCAGACCTGCACATCCCAGCGTCGTCTTCCGCATATTCAGCTTCACAGTGTTGTCCTCTCCCTTGCTCACTTGAGGCAATCGGCGTTGGTTTCGACCTTTCGGAGACCGTCCTCGCCTATATCTTCAGCGTACTTCGAATCGACAAGCTCGTAATTGGAGTTCTCCTTTTCACGTTCAGCGCCGAAACCGAGGATCTTGGCCCCATCCGATGATTCGCTCTTATCGAGTTCGTACGTGTCCTGCGCCAAATCGCTGGCCTCGGTATTGTTGTAGATGATCTCCTCGAGCTCATTGCTCGGGCCTTTGTTCATGAGCTGATTGAGATTCACATTGTCAAGACGGCCGGTAAAGGCTGCCATTTCGACCTTCTCGCGGTCTTCCTTCGAAAGCTTCGTGAGATCGACATCGAGGGATGTCCACCTCTCCTTGATCTTTCCGCCCTTCAAACTGCGATCACGATTACCGTAGTCCGGAAGATCTTCGTTATTCGCGTCTTTGCCGTTTCCGTTTGGACCAGCTTGCGGAAGTTTGGCCTCACCGGAGACCTTGCCCTGTGCGCCGTAGGTGAACTTCTGGCGGACGCGGACGTTATTCAGTTCGTGGTTGTCGTTGAATCCCAGCACCGTTCTTTCTCCGCCGCCCAGCTGGCCGCCGAGGTTGGCGTTGCCTTCGATCTGTGGTGCTGACTTGCTTTCAGCCTTTGACTCGGCCTTGAACTGGCCGTTGAGTTCGCCCTTGGCATTGGAATCGACGATGATGTTGTAGTCGCCGCTGTCGGTGAAAGTCTCGATCCCGTACATTTTGTTGCCATCGAGACTGAGTTTTGCTCCGAGCTTGGTGTCGAACACTTTGCCGGATTTGAAACCGGCATTGCCCTGCACTTCGCCCTTGCCGCTGATGTCAAGCGCTTTGCGCTTTGAGTCGGGTTCCGGTGGCGGTTTCGGCCCACCGGTCAGTCCCGAGAAGAATTGGCCCACAGTGTTGCCGCTGACGTTGTCGAGCATCTTGTAGTGCGCGTAGTCCTTGAGGTTTTCAGTAAATTCCTGCGCCTCTTCTGCACTGTCGACCTCCCACGTGTCACCCATCTCGAGGCCAAGGCGTGCGCGAATTTCAGCTTTCAGCTTTGCTTTGCCGACGTCTCCGCCTTCTTCCGCACCTATACCGCCTCCGTAATCTGTCGACAGTCGCAGCTTGTGTTTGCCGTCGCTGGTGACATCGTGTTGCAGCCCCCAGCCGCTGTCGATTTCGAAGAACTTGCCCGAACCGGAGTACGAAGTCTTTTCCTTAGAGCGGCTCACGGTGCACGTCGGAGGTTCGACCTTGTGCTGTTCACCGTCACTTTCAGCAATGGGGCCTTGCCCTTGGGGGCCACCTTCACACCCCATGCCGAAGATCTTGCACACTGCGTCGCGGAAGCCATTCGTCACCGTCGGCTGCGTCGAGACCGGAACGGCGACGAGCACACCGATGAGTGCCGCGGCGATGAACGCTGTTGCCAGGTACTCCACGGATACGAGGCCGCGCTCGCCATTCCGTCGACGAGCGGCGCCCGAGGTGCCTTCCGGGGACTGCCGGTGTTCGCTGTGCTGTCGCTGTTCTTCACGACGATGCCGAGGTGGCGCAAAGACTGTCATGCTCGTCACCGTATGGCCTGGGCCGCCTGGGCAGAACAGCACAAGGGCCCACCTTGGGGCCCATATGTTCAGGTCAGCGCTGCGGCACCAACGCAGGTGATGAGAGCAGCCACCAGCATCGCGGGACCGAAGGCAATATGAACGTTCTTCACACGCCGAAGCACGACCGCGACAAGCAGCCCGTGAACAACTCCCACGCACAGCGTCAGGACGAGGGCAGCGATGACCATTCGCCAGCCGTACCAGCCGATCAGCATGCCGATGACCGCGGCGAGTTTGACATCGCCGAACCCCAAGGACGCGGGAGCCAGAACAAACAGAACGCCGAAAACCGCGGTGAGGAGCACCGCGCCCACAACCGCCTGCACTAAGCGGTCCCCCGCATCGTCAGCTATCGCGGCCCACACGCTGCCCGCAAAGACAAGCGCCAGCAACGGCAGAACCACAACGTCTGGCAATCGGTGTTCGCGCAGATCCACCCAGATCAGCAGCGGCACAGCAAGAGCGAAGAGCACCGCGGGAACACGGTGCCAACCAGCACTGGGCCCCATAAGCAGCCACACGGCTGAGGCAAGCACAACCGCAGCAACAGCACAGATACCCCAGCCCCACCTCGTGGGCTCAGAGTCAGCGAACAGAGTTCGCGTCCTCAGCCAAGTGCGGAAGCGACTGTCGGATGCCCTGCTCATAGGCGCCGGCTTCGCTGCCGTCGGTTCGCAAAGCGCTGAGACACACCGGCACTGGCCGAAGGCCACACGGCAGCGACTGCCAGCCCCAAAGCAACACTCAGCACAGCCCATCCCAGCATGAAGGCCGCCTGCACGTACAGTTCATGTTCGGCCGGCTGGGCCCACACGCAGATCCCCGCGGCAGCCAAACCAACACCGAGCACAATGACAATCACGTGCGCAACCAGCATGTTCACCGCGCACATGGAAGAAGACGCCGACAGCCGGCGCATAGCCACCGTGAACGCACCGTCAACACAGACGTGCAAAAGCAGCACACCGACAAGGACCAGAACAGACGCCGCCGCACTCCCCCACAGAACGGAAACGCTCGGAATGACCATCAGACCGACGGCCGTCGAAAACAGAACAACAACCAGGTGCGCGAAAGCGGCGAACACGACGATGGAGGGAAACACGCGCACCGCACTCACCCCTGTCCTTCGGGAGTGCTGTCCGCATCGCAGTTGACGAAGGGCTCAAGGCGGTCCTGCGGCCGCTGCAGGTCGATTGCCTCACCGCTGATCAGCCGCGGTTCAAAGGCGTCAGCCGCACCTGCCGTGCCAGACGAGCCCGCAGCCATGGGCGCGCCCGCGGCCAAAGCCAACGTCGCCTGCGCCGAAAGGGGCCCGCCGGTCGGGTTCTTGTACGAGGTTTCAACGAGAACCGCGTCCGGCTGCAGTCGCCGTGCAAGATCGTCTGTTGGGTACCTGCGGTCATCACCCGGCGCTGAGCTTTCCGCGTACGGGCGCAGCGGCAGCGACCGGAAGGTGTAGCCCACAGCGCTCTGCTCATTTGGAAACGCCGCGTCGAAAACCTGCGCGTTCTTCTCTTCCGTCAGATCCAGGGTGTAGGACCGCAGTGTGAACAGCTGGCTGTCCGTCTGGCTTTTCTTCGCAAACTTCACTGACGGCTGCGTACCCGTCAGAACACGCAGGTCCCATCCTTTGCGAGCAGGCCCCAGCAGGGTCAGGCTTAAAGGCTTGCCGTCAGCGCTGTACTCGGTGGCGACGATGACGTGGTGGTCAATACCCAGCCACTGCACCAGGCCCGTCAGCAGTCCCCCGACCGGCGCTGGGAGTTCGACTGCCTGAGCCACGCTGTAGCCGCCGCCGGGCTTGCCGGCGGCCACCGTCGAGCCGTCTTCGGTCCGAGCAACGTCCGAGGTGTCGCCCGCCTCGGTGCGCGATCCCAAGCCCACTTTGTCGAGGGAACCGAGGACCGCTTGGGTTGGTCCTGTCACGCCTGGACCCCAGACCCGGTCTGCTGCCCGGGACTCTGTTTGGTTTCGCCCGACCATCCACCGCAGGGCTCTCTGGCCGCTGGAAAAGCGATGAGACCGCATCCCGTCCCCACCGTCGCCGACCACGCCGGCTGTGCCATCGGCGAAGAACCGCAGACCCATACCGCCCGCCTGTTCGTAGTAGACGGGGGTCGCAGCCTGTCCTCTCACGGTCGAGGTGGTGTCGACGGTGCACGCACGGGTCATGACTTCCGCTGTGCGACAGGAACCGAACGCTTCGCACGTCTTCGCCTGCCCGCTGAAGCCGATGCGCGGGGCCACCGGGATGAGCACCGCGCTGGCAACGCCGATGACCGCCAGGCCGGCGATTGCGGCCGACTGCAGGCGGCCGAAGAGCCTCACTCCTGCCCGCCGCTGCTGATTTCGTCAACGGTCAGCGGCCACGTTCCGCTGTTGGCGATGCGCAGGGTCAGCTTTTCGCGTTCCAGCACTTCCGCCGGGAACATCGAGAACATCTGGGAGGGTTCGACAAAGGCGCCTTCGACCGTTGAAGCGCCTTCCGTGCACAGGCAGTCCGCGTCGCCGCCGGTGACCGGCAGGAACTGCTCCCCAGTTTCTTCGTCGATGAGCGACACGTTGGCGCCCGACGGCGCACCTGCGTAACTGTAGGGGTTGAGACCGAAGTGCAGAAATCTGGTCACCTGTTCGGTTCCGACGAACAGTCCGGCTACAGGCTGCGCATTTTCGTCCGGCAGCGCAAACGCGTAGTCAAGCCGGGCGAACTTGCCATCGGCTTTCAATCCGCGCAGGTCAATGCGAAGGTCCTTGCCGCCTGTCGACATTCCCGGCTGCTTGAGGATGGCCGATGCAGCAGCACCGTCCGCTGTTTCGGCTTCCTCCATTTTTGGAGCGTCCTCCAGCTTTTCGCCAGTGTCGATCTTCGTGTCGGCACCTTCTTTCGGCGTGTAGTCGAAAGACACGCGGCGGTTCTGCTTGCGGTTCTCTTCGATCGGCTTGCCCTCTGAGTCCTTGTTCGGCGCCAGCGGTTCTTTTTCACCGCGGCCTTCCGTCTTCAAGGTGATGTCCGCACCTTCGAGGGGCTTTTTGAGGGCTTTTTCAACAGCCTTCGCCCGCTCTTCGGAGAGCTTCTGGTTGTACGCCTCTTCACCCTGATCGTCCGTGTGTCCGACGATCGTCACAGTCTGTCCCTCAGCGCTTTCGCGCAGCGTCTTCGCGGCATCATCAAGAACCTTTTTGCCCTCTGAGGTGATGGTGCTGGAATCGAAGTCGAAGAGGACGTCCGAAGTCACCGACAGCTGAAGCTGGTCATCTGCCTGTGTCTGGCGCGAACCAGCGACGTTCTTGATGTTCTCTCGCAGCGGCAGAACAGCTCGCTGTGCGTCAGCACTGCCGTATTCGTCCGGAGGGTCTTCTTCGAAAGCGGCCTTTTCTGGAATCGGGTTCTCAAAGGGCGTGTCTGTGCTTATGGGAAGGGCTTCGGTCGGCACCGCGTGTTCGCCCATGAGAACACGGACATCGGAAGACTCCGGTGCGGGGAAATCAACCCAGAAAAGTTCGACGTTCCCCTCCCTCGGCTCAAAGAACGTCCTGCTTTTGGCCTCGGAGCACAGGCACGCGTCTTTTCGATCGAAGGATCCAGCTTCAGCGCCTGCTTCCTGCAGCGGCTCGTAGAGCTTGCCGCCGGCTTCGTCGACCAGTCGAATCCAGGGACCCCTGTGGAAGGCTTTGCGGCCCACCGCCAGAGTCTCCGAACCCAGCGAGGCGCCCTCAGAAGAGCGCAGCCACGCGCCGACCATGCGAACCGTATCGCCGTTCTTGTCGAGTGACAGAATTCTGGCGCGGCTCTTTGCTTCCACGCTGCCGTCTGCGCCGAATGCGGGAACGTTAAAATCCACGGTGCCGATGCCGGCGAGTTTCGGGTCGCTGAAGAACCCCGAGTCATCCACTGCCGGCTGTGTCGACTGCGTGTCCTCGGTCGCGTGATCTTCTGTCTTGTCCGCTTTACCCTCCGATTCACCCCCGAAGGAACATCCAGAGAGCACCAGAAGAGACGTCACAAAAACAGAAGCAGCGGTTCGCAGGCGCACCGTGGAATTCCTCCTATGCGAGTTCGGCCTGGTCAGGCTAGCCGCACGGGCTAAGACACAG
The DNA here is from genome assembly GCF_001806795.1 of Brevibacterium sp. HMSC22B09. Classification (NCBI taxonomy): domain Bacteria; kingdom Bacillati; phylum Actinomycetota; class Actinomycetes; order Micrococcales; family Brevibacteriaceae; genus Brevibacterium; species Brevibacterium sp. HMSC22B09. Next base: position 189,835 of record NZ_KV786007.1, read on the forward strand.
GCGAACTTAGCACCCGATGCTCAGCCGGATCAGCACTGTCAGAAAGCGTGCACACACTGTTCACGTGGAGTTAACTGACTTTCACGCCACCTCCGCTACCGATGTTCCGCGCCTGGTCAGGGCTGTGCGGGGGCATCACCACCACAGCCCCGCCGACTCCCCCTCTCATCATGTGGACGCCACTTAGGACCGTAGACCCTAATCGAGGCCCACAGAAACGAAGCCGCGGCGTGCCGCTGGCGGCAGGCTCAGACGCCGAGATCCCCGAGTTTTCCGGCCAAACAGCCTCTGACCTGCACAAACAAGCGCGCATACAGCGGGTTAATCCTTATTGAACCTTCGCTGACCAGGACTTTTGGGCCTTGATTGGCAGGAAAACGCCGCCCTAGAGTCAAGGCCGTAAGCACTTGGGCACCGCGTCCCGCCGCCTCGTAATCCGTATCGATGCAGTGAGCGGCCACTAGCCACGAACCTGCGCCAAGTCACAACCGATACAGCAAACGAGGGAGATATCCGTGTCCGACCGCCGGGTCCTGCTTCCCGAGAATGTCTGGTGCTTCGACGGTACGTTCGAATGCGCCGCCCTCGCGGTCGAACGCGCGGGGGGCAATCCCCCGCTGATCGTCATCGAAGCCGGCAACACCAGCGAAGAAACCTTCGTCGGCCAGGCGCGTTCCGCTCAAGTCGACTCTGAGCTCATCATCTTTCCCAGCCGCCTGGGCTCTCTGGGGCGCGCAGCCATGGCCGATTTCGCCAGGCAGCTGACAGCTCAACACGACCCCGGCCTCGTCATGGCGATCCTGGAGGAAATCGAGCGAGCCTCGCGCAACTTCGTCATCACCGGCAAGCCGGGCAGCCTCAAGCGCCCCAACCCCAAGCTGTGGCAACACCTCCTCGGTTTTCTGCCGTCACGGACCGCGCTCGGCGAGCTCGACGGAAGCGTAAGAATCATCGGTCCCAAGGGACTCCCCGACGACACGCGCCGCGAGTACGCCTTGCCGAACATGGTGCTGCACTCCACTGCACCACAGGCAAACGCTGAAGCGTGCCGCAGAGTGCTCAGCGAGTTCTCGCAAGCTGCTTCAGCGGCACAGCACATCACCCACCCGCGGCTGACAGAAACCCAAGCCGAATGGTGGGGACCGCGCGACGCCGTCGAAATCGTCGCCGTACCCGCCGACATTTCGCCGATCACCGCTTCGGTCAAACACCGAGCGCGCACCTGCTCCTGGTGCGGTCTGTCGACCGTCACCCCTGTGTGCGGCTTCTGCCGCGCGGACGGCGAAGCACCCCGTTCCACCTCGCGCCCCAAACCTGAAGGACAGTACGCATGAATCCTCGTCAGCGCCGCGGTGTCATCACCCTGATCATCGCCGCTATCGGTGCGATCGCCGTGTTCCTCGGGATCGTCGCCTACGTCGGAAACGTCAACGCCGAAGTGGGCCCCCGCGTGACCGTGTACAAAGCGGCCGAAGACATCGGCACGTACCAGACGATCAACCCCGAAGAAGACGTCGAAACGGTCGAGATTCCCGAAAAGTACGTCACCCCGCTCATGATCACCTCGCTTGATCAGCTTGCCGGGCAGAAGGCGCGCACATCGATCACCGCCGGTTCAATCCTGCAGACCGATTCGCTCACCCCCGTTTCAGCTCTCGAAGACGGCGAGCGCGAAGTGACCATCACGTTTGAAGCCGCGGAGGGCATCAACGGACGCGTACAGCCCGGTGACGTCGTCGACGTGGTCGCCGCCTTCGCCCGCGAACGCGAAGACAAATCAAACGGCGGGGACTACCGACGCGCGGACATCCCCTACAACGTCGCCGGTGTTCTCGTGGCAAACGCCAAAGTCATCGCGGTCGGCCAGGCCGCCCCCGAGATCGACGTCAAAGGCGGCCAGGGCGCTGGCGAATCCGCTGTCGAAGGCGTAGCTGAAAAAGTCGCCGTGACATTCGCAGTATCGGTCAAAGACGCTGCCCGACTGTCCTACGGCGAAAGCTTCGCGGTGTCCATGCGCCTGCTGCGCTCGGGCAACAACGAAACCGGTTCGAAGATCAAGGACGGCGACAAGTCCTTCGAAGATCCCGATCTGCCGCCGGCTCTTGGGTCGACGGGCAGCAAGTGACCAACGCGGCAGAACACAGGAGGAAGCACACCATGACCACCGCGCTCATCGTCAGTGCCGATGAACAGAGGGCCTGGCAGATCCGAGAGGCACTCAGCGCGGCCGATGTCGAAATCGGCCAGGTATTCGCCACCTCCCACGCCCTGCTTCATCGACTGGCCCAGCCGGGCGAAGCTCCCGTCGATCTTCTGGTGATCGATGAGAACTCAACGCCGATGAACCAGTGGGACCTCATCCGCGAACTCGGGGTTCGACAGCCGACAAGCGCTGTTCTCGCGGTTGTCACCGAGCCTCAGCCGGAGGACTACACGGCAGCGCTGTCCAACGGCGCCCGAGGGGTCGTGCGCTTTCCGCTGTCCTACGAGGAGATCGCCTCACTGGTCGAAAGCGCTGTCGGCTGGTCGGCCGTTCTGCGCGATGTAGTTGCCGCACCGGCGGAAGACACGGTTGACCGTGGCGGCAAGATCCTCGTCACCGCGGGCGCTAAGGGCGGCACCGGCACGACCACGCTGGCTCTGCACCTGGCGCTGCGCGCAGCGGCGCACCGTCCCAACGACCGGATTGTCTTCGTGGACTTCGACCTGCAGAAGCCCGATGCGTCGGTCCTGCTGGACGTTCCCCAGAACCGCAACCTCACGGACCTTTTGGGTGTCATCGAAGAGCTCACACCGCGGCACCTGGACGATGTGCTCTTCCGCCACCCCAGTGGCCTGCGGGTGCTCTTCGGCCCGGAACACGGTGAAGACGGCGAGCGCGTCACAGAGTTTGCCGCCCGCCAAATGCTCAGCATGCTCGCCGCACGCGCGGACCTTGTAGTTGTCGACGTCGGCTCTGTCATCGGCGAAGCCGGTGCGACGGCACTTGAAATGGCACACACCATCCTCAGCGTGTCGACCCTCGACGTTCTGAGCCTGCGGGGTGTGCACCGGCAGACGGAGCTGTGGGACAGGCTCAACATCCAAACGGAGGGCTCCGTGCGGATTGTTCTGAACAGGGTCACGAAGAACAGCGACCTCAGCCCGAGCGCTGCTAAGCGCATCCTCAACTATCCACTGCTCGAAGCCGTGGCTCACGAAGACACAAAGGGCTTGGAAGCAGCGGTCAACCGCCGCGATGCCGAGCTTGCCTCACCGGTGTGGAAGCAGGACCTCGACGCTATCCTCCAGGAGCTCAGCATCATCGCTCCCCCGTCGATTCACGACAAGCCACAGCGTCCCCGCTTCGGCAGAGGCGGCAAGAAGAAAAAGGACAGCGACTCGCATGATGCGCTCCCTCCCGGCGGACAGAACAGCAGTCCGGCCCCGGCCGCACAGGCAGACCAGGGGCAGCTTCCACCTCGACCCGAACAGCCGCCGGCAGTCGGCAGCCAGCCCACAGGTGCTCTCCAACCGGCTGGCGCGTCAGCACCCGTCGCGAGCGCAGACAATGCGGAGGCTTCACTCAAACGCCCCCGATCGCGCAGCCGCTTCCGCAGGGCGGGCAAGGCCGGTTCGGAACGCGGAGCAGTCAGCATTGAGGCGCTCGGCATCGCAACCCTGTTCGGCATCTGCGCGGCAATTGCATTCCAGATGCTGCTCGTGGGCGTCACGTTCGTGCTCGCCAGCCACGCAGCTGACGAAGGTGCCCGCGCAGCCGCGGTCGGGGACAATGCCACCGCCGCCGCGGTGAGCGCAACACCCGGCGCGTGGGCTGACGACATGACGGTGAGCCAGGCCGGCGATCGGGTCACCGTGAGGATGAAATCCCCGTCTCTCATTCCGAAGACCGCTGACTTCGCCCTGATCATTCCCGCCAGCGCAGGCGTTGTGAAGGAGCCATCGTGGTGAGCGTCCGCAAACTCAAAGACCGCCTGCACGCTGCCCGCACGGGTGAGCGCGGTGTCGTCAGCATTGAATTCCTCGGCAGCGCCACCATGTTCCTGGTCGCAGGGCTGATCGCCCTGCAGATCATGCTCGCCATGCACGCCCTGTCTCAGGCAAACCACGCTGCGCGCAACGGCGCTCGTGCCGAGGCCATCAGCATGGGCAGCGGCACCCCGGCAGCCTACGCGGCAGTCAGCGAATCGCTGCGCAGCGAAACCCGCGCGCACTGCGGCGGGGCCAAAGAGATCAACTGCACGGTGCAGATCGACATGCCGTACCTGGGCATGAACTGGATTTCGCAGATCATCCCGCCCGTCACGGTCACGCGCACTGCACACTTTGTACGGACGGAACCCTACTGATGGCACTCCTCAACCGCACCCGCGGCAAACGCACCGACGACTTCGAGTTTGCAGGCGGTGAACAGCTCAGCCCCGAACAGCAGACCATCCGCACCTACCGGAAGATGCTGCTGGACGAAGTCGACCTCGACGAGCTGAGCAAATACGACGCGACACAGCGCCGTGTTCGGCTCGAGCGTGTGCTCAGCCACCTGATTTCCCAGTCCGGTCCCGTCATGTCGGCGTCCGCCCGACAGTCGCTCATCCGCCGTGTCGTCGACGAAGCTCTCGGCCTCGGTGTCCTCGAACCTCTGCTGGCCGACCCGTCCGTCACCGAAATCATGGTCAACGGACCCGACGATGTCTACGTTGAACGCCGCGGTCGCCTGCAGAAGCTCGACATGGGCTTTTCGAACTCCGCACAGCTGATGCAGACAATCGACAGGATCGTCGCGGCGGTCAACCGCCGCGTTGACGAGTCCTCCCCCATGGTGGATGCACGCCTGCCCACCGGTGAGCGCGTCAACGTCATCGTCCCACCCCTGGCGCTCGACGGCCCCACCATGACCATCCGCCGCTTCCCCACTCCCTTCACCCTCGACGACCTCATCGAAAAAGGATCACTCGACCCCACCTCGCGCGACTTCCTCGCATCATGCGTGCGGGCACGATTCAACATCGTGGTCTCCGGAGGCACCGGCACGGGTAAGACGACGATGCTCAATGCGCTGTCCGGTCTGATCTCGGATGCCGACCGCATCGTCACGATCGAAGACTCCGCCGAACTCCAGCTGCAGCAGCCCCACGTGGTCCGCCTGGAATCCCGTCCGGCCAATATCGAAGGCAAGGGGCAGGTGACGATTCGCGACCTGGTCCGCAACAGCCTCCGCATGCGGCCTGACCGCATCATCGTCGGTGAGGTCCGCGGTGGTGAGACCCTCGACATGCTCCAGGCGATGAACACCGGTCACGACGGCTCTTTGGTGACAGTGCACGCCAACAACGCAGCCGATGCGGTATCACGTCTTGAAACCCTCGCGTCGATGAGCGAACTGTCAATTCCCTACGCTGCGCTGCGCGACCAGATCAATTCCGCGGTCGACCTCATCGTCCAGCTGTCCCGCGGTGTTGACGGTTCGCGCCGCATTTCCGAGATCGCCGCCGTGACCTCCAAGAGTCGCGAAGAGTTCACGCTCTCCCCCATCATGAGCTTCAACGCCGACCCGATCACGGAAGAGCGCAGGGTTACGGGACGCTTCGTCTTCCACCCCCTGCCGGAGATCATTGCCCACCGCATGTGGCTTGCCGGTGAACAGCTGCCCGCGGGCATCCCCGGGGTTGAGGCATGAATCCAGCAGCGATTCTGCTGATCGCCGCCGCCGTCGTCATTCTCGGCGCGGCGGGTTTCTCTGCTTTCCTCCTGGGCACGTGGGACCGACAGTCGATCGTTCAGCGCGAGCGCTCGCTCATTCGCAGTGTGGGACTGCGCGCGACGATCTTCGACCCCCTCGATCGACTGCTTATGAAGCTGTCGCCCATTCGGAAACTGCAGCGGCTCATGACAGAAGCGAACGTGCGCCGACTGCGCGTCAGCGAGTTCCTCCTGCTGGTGACAGCGGCCGCTGTGCTGACAACCGTCATGTTCAACCGGATCATGGCGCTGCACTGGGCGGTGCTGCTGGGCGCCGGCGTTTTCTTCGTCGCCTTCTACGTTCTCACCGTGCTGCACCGCCGCCAGTACGAGCAGATTGTGGCCCAGCTGCCCGAGTTCGCCCGCATTCTGGCCTCAACGACCGGAGCTGGTCTGTCCATTCAGACGGCGCTGCACATTGCCGGTGAAGAGCTTCCCGACCCCGCCGGCCGCGAAATCAGAATGCTGTCACGCGAACTCGATCTGGGCACTCCGCTGGACATCGCGTTCGAACGCCTGCGTGATCGGGTTCCCGGCCGCGACTTGGGAGTTCTCGTGTCCACACTGGTCATTTCCCACCGTTCCGGCGGTTCGCTCATCACAGCTCTTCGCGACCTGTCCACCACACTGGAGAACCGCAAGGAAACCACCCGTGAGGTCCGCACCCTCGTCGCCGAAGCCAGCTACACCGGCTACATGGTCGCCGGCATGGGCGTAGTTCTCATGGCCGTGCTCATGCTCATCAATGACCAGGTTCTCTACGAGATGACCAGCTCAATCGTCGGCCAGGTGGTCCTCGTCATCACGGGAGGCGCCTACCTCCTGGGTCTCTTCATCATCAACCGTCTGACGAGGGTCAAACTGTGATCGCACTCGCTTTCGGGCTGTGCGCCCTGCTCATCTGCCTTACCGCCTACCGCGGGCTGAGCATGATGCGCTCAGACCCCCTCGACGCCCTGTCAGAACAGGATCGCGCGCTTGTGCGCGTTCCCGTGCAGAAGCAGAAAGCCCAAACGGGTCCTCTCAGCCGTCTGGCTGAGCGCTTCGGGCGAGAATTCGAGAACATCCTCGGCACCGGGTATCGGAACCTGATGTCGCGCAAGATCGTCGAATCCGGCAAAGCCGACTACGCGAACTTCTCGCAGTTCATGACGATGAAGACGAAGCTCACGCTTCTGGGCATCGCTCCCGCTCTATTGCTTGGCGTGTTCTTCGGCTACTGGCTTGCCACAGTGGGAATCGTGCTGGCCCTGTTCTTCATTCCGGACATCGCCCTGTGGTCAAAGGCTTCGGAGCGGCAGGAGAAGATCGAGGACGACCTTCCGGACTTCCTCGATGTTCTGGCCGTCACGGTTTCAGCTGGTCTTTCATTCCGCGGAGCTCTCGAACGAGTCATCGACCGCTCGGAGGGTCCGCTGGCGGAAGAAATGCAGCTTGTTCTACGCCAAATGGACGTCGGGGAATCACGGTCGGAAGCATTTGCGAGCCTGCGTGCCCGCAACTCGTCGAAGTCCCTGGACTCTTTTGTCGTCGCACTGCTGCAGTCGGAAGAGCTCGGCTCTCCGCTGACCGAGGCGCTCAACCAGATTGCCCTCGACATGCGCCGGGTAACGGCACAGCGTGCCCGCCAGAAAGCATCGCGAGCGAACCCCAAGATCTCCGCGGTCGTGTCACTCATCATGGTTCCGGCCACCATGCTGCTGATCGGCGTGGGCATGTACTACGCCGTCGACTTCGACTTCGGCGAAATCTTCGGAAGGGTCAAGCAGTGAAGCCGTCGTGGTCGCGCACCGAGTGGGAGCCGGGGCAGGTTCTGATCCAGGCGGGAAAACTCGTGCTGTTCATGCGTCTGCTGGCCAATCTGCCGATGGTGCTTGCGTGGCGCGACGAACCGCCGACGGTTTTTGCCGTTGTCTTCGCCGCGCTGACGACGACGGTCACCCTCGTGCTCATTCTGGCGTGGTCGTCAGTCATCCCGTTCGTCGTCAAACACCCTGCAACTGTTCTGGTCGATGTCGGCCTGTCGACGGTTCTCGTAGCGGTCTCGAGCTCATCCGCGGTGTACATTGCATACCTCCTGTGCGGCGCGTTCCTCGTGGGGATGCTGTTCGATGCGTCCTACCGGCACCTCATCACGGCACTCATCGTCGTTGTGTACGCGGCCGTGTTCATCTTCGATCCCCGCGCGACCGACACCCAGCCGGCCATCACATCGGTTTCTGTGTGGGCAACAATCGTCACGCTGATCGTGTGCGTCCACATGGGCGCAACTCTGCGCACTCTGCAGTGGCGGATTGACGCCGCCCTCGAACAGTCAGTCCAGAGCGCGCACGATGCCGCACTCGGCGAAGAGCGTTCGCGCCTTGCCCGCGAACTCCACGATTCTTTGACGAAGACACTCGTGGGCATCGGCCTGCAGGCCACGGCACTGCGGATGAAGCACCCCGAGTGCGCTGAGACCGCCGACACCATCACGCAGGCTGCCAACGAGGCGGTCAAAGAGTCCCGCAAGATCCTCACGGACCTGCGCGACGGGACGGAAACCTCCGTCAGGGAGTCGCTGCAGCGTGCGCTGGAGGAAATCGGCACGCTTTACGGCATCACAGTTAACACAGAAATCGAATCGCTCAACGTTCGCGCTTCTGAACCTGCGGTCTACGTGGTCCGCAAGATCACGGAAGAGGCCGTCATCAACGCCGCCAAACACAGCGGAACGGACGAGGTCGACGTTACGGTCCGCTTGCTGCCCGGGCGCATTACGGCTGTTGTCAGCGACAAGGGGGCTGGTATGAGCAGGGGAACCTCCGGTCGCAGCGTCGGGCATTTCGGCCTGACCGGCATGCGCGAACGCGCTGCATCGATCGGCGGCCGGATCGACATCGATTCGAAGCCCGGGACCGGAACGACCATCAGCATTGCTGCACCGCTGAAAGGACAGGAACATGACGCAGAATCTGCGTATTCTCATCGCTGACGACAATTCGGTTGTGCGGGTGGGCCTTGAACACATCATCAAGGCGCTTGACGATTTTGAGCTCGTTGCCGTGGCAGCCGATGGGGCCGAAGCGATTGAGAAGGGCCGCGAGGTCAAGCCGGACATCTGTCTGCTTGACGTGCGCATGCCCGGAACGGACGGCATTGCGGCAGCCGCCGCGCTGTCTGAGATCAGCACTGTCATCATGCTGTCGCACAGCGAAGAAACCGAGATCATCAAGGCCGCTCTGCAGGCCGGCGCACGCGGATACGTGGTCTACAGCGAATTCGATCCCGACAGCTTTGCGCACAACCTTCGGTCGGTTGCCGCCGGTTCATTCCTCATTTCTGAAACGGCTGCGGGAGCTTTTTTCCCGCCGGGAGCTGACGAGGTGCCGGCCCGGGATTCTGCCGAAGACGGCACCTTGGCAGAGCGCACCGTGGACGCCGTACCGGCTGTGGAAGCTTCTCCGGCCTCGGCTGTTGGCGGTTCAGCCCCCTTCAGCCTGTCGCAGAGGGAACGCGAAGTCATGGATCTCATTGCCGACGGTCTGACGAACCGCGCGATTGCCGAAACCCTGTTCCTGAGCGAAAAGACCGTCAAGAATCACGTCAACCACATCTTCGCCAAGCTCAGCGTGGCAAGCCGTGCTGAAGCAGTCAGTGTGTGGCTGCGCACTGTGGCGGTCCCCCACTGACCAGCGCCGAACGGAAATCAGGCACTGCAGAAAGGAAGCTCCGATGACCGATCAACCAGAAACAGCTGACGCTCCCGCGAATACTCAGCGCAAGCGTGCCCACGTGCGGCAGGACAGCGGAGAATCCGGCCAGGTGTCGATCGCCGTGATCCTCACATCGCTCGCGGTCATCGGCGCTGCGTTCGCATTCACTGTCTTCGCCGAAGCCGTCGACGTGCGCTCAAGTACCCAGAAGGGGGCCGACTCCGCGGCCACCGCAGCCGCCGAACAGGCCCGCGACCAGTGGATCGAAACCTGGCTGCGGGCGCAGAAGGCCAGCCCTAAAAAAGACCCCCGGGAGGACATGGACGAAGACCTCCCCGAGGGCGAAAAGCCGAAGGACGAAAAAAACGAGGACAAGCTGCCCGTCGAACACTTCTATTCCCCACCGGAGCCGTTCTGGGCGGGTGCGGCGATCGCGGCCCAGCCTGCGGCAGCCGCCTACGCGCAGAAGAACGACGGCGGCATTCTCACCAAGTACGTCCCCAGCGGCGGCAATCGCATCACTGTTGACGTCTTCCGAGCCAAAGACACCAAGAGCCCGCAGGGCAAAAAGTATGTTCCCGCTATTGCCGGTGATTCAACCGCCACCGCGCAGGTTGTCACTCCGCCCGGCCTTTTCTGCGCGCCCCTGCCGAACGGCACGTGGGAATCATGGACTCTGGAATGCATCAGCGCGAAGGGCACGGCCACGGCACAGTACGCAAAGAATGTGCTCGTCGCTTGGGACAAGCCGGCATTCCGCAAGATGTACACCATCCGTCTGGATCGCTGAGCGCACCCGTCTGCGGTGGGCCCAATAGCCAATTGAGCGATGGGCACAACAACCGGCCCCTGGGCCCTGGGGGAAAGAGCGGAACTGAGAAATATTTGGTTCGTAAGCACAACAGCAATTCCGAAAGGAACCTCCCATGACTGCTCTGCTCAAGATGTCCAACGAAATCCGCAACCGCGCAGAAGCTCTGCAGGATCGCGTCAACGAAAAGGGCGCAGTGTCCATCGAATACCTGGCAATCGCACTCGTCGTCGCCACGCTTCTCATTGTCGTGATTGGCGCAGCAGGCAGCGTCAGCGGTGTCCTCCAGAGCGGCTTCACGAACGCTGTCAATAAGATCTTCACCCAGGGCTGACCTCCTGATTCAGCTCAGCTGGGGCTCGGAAGCGCACGCTTCCGAGCCCCGCTTGTTTTCTCCTGGTGTTTTCCACCACTGTGCTCTTCAAATACACAGGTGGGAGTCCTAGAATTGAAACATGACACTCACACCAGAACTCGAAGCGAAGTTCAACGATCAGATCACCCTCGAATTCGAAGCCAACATGGTCTACCGCCAGCTGGCCATCGAAGCTGACAAGCAGGACCTTTCGGGCTTCGCCACCTGGCTGCGCGCTCAGGCTGACGAAGAAATCGAGCACGCCAACAAGTTCATCAACCACCTGCTGGCCCGCGACGGTTCGCCCGTCATCGGCGCTCTGTCGGCACCGAACATCGCAGCTGATCCGTCGGCTCTGACCATTTTCCAGGCCGCGCTCGACCACGAAAAGAAGGTTTCGGAAGCTATCCGCGAGCTCTACCGCGCGGCTGAATCCGCCGGGGACATCGACGCCCGCCCCATCCTCAACTGGTTCGTCGATGAACAGCTCGAAGAAGAAGACACCGTCGGCGAAATCGTCGGCCAGCTCGAGCTGATCGACGGCGACGGTTCAGGTCTGCTCCGCCTGGACAGCGAACTGGGCGCCCGCACCAGCGCGGGAACCGAAGACGACGACTGAGCCTGACCCCACCTCGGGCACGGACCTGAATTCTCACGGGCCGGCCGCTGCACTCGCAGCGGTCGGCCCGTGACATTTTCACGCCCGTGTGACGGTCGCGCGTGGTTGTGTTGGTCCCAACACACAGCACACCGCAGATGAAGGAGACCACGTGCAACCCTGGATCACGCAGCTGACCCCGCTGTCGTTTCTCGAACGTTCAGCGGAGGTGTTCCCGGACAGCCCTGCCATTGACTACAAGGACACCGTCTGGACATTCGCTGAGCTGAAAGAAGCCGCGGAGAAGCGCGCACACATGTTCCTGGATTTGGGCATCGAACCGGGCGACCGGGTGGCCTACATGCTTCCGAACGTGCCGGAAATGCTGGCCGCCCACTACGCCGTGCCGCTCATCGACGGCGTGCTCGTGGCGATCAACACCCGCCTGGCGCAGGAGGAAGTCCGCTACATCCTCGACCACTCCGGTGCGAAGGCACTCATCATCGATGCTGAGTTCCTGCCGACCATCGCGGACATCGCCGACGAACTCGAAACCGTCACCACGATCGGCGTCGTCACCGACCCGCATGCCGAAAGGCCGGCAAACGGTCCAGCAGGCAGCCCAGCAGGCACCTCGGCCGCCCAGGTGGGAACGCCTTTCGAAGACCTGCTGGCCGCAAGCGAAGCCACGACAGAGCCAGCCGCCCTCGACTGGAGCGTCGATGATGAGAACCGGCACATCTGCCTCAACTACACATCCGGCACCACCGGCAAACCGAAGGGCGTTCTCTACACGCACCGCGGCAGCTACCTCAACGCTCTCAACCAGATCACCCACCTGGGACTGAACCACAGCAGCCGCTACCTGTGGACGCTGCCGATGTTCCACTGCAACGGCTGGACGAACCCGTGGGCGCTCGTGGCCGCAGGCAGCCTTCAGGTGGGCCTGCGGGCTGTGCGCAGCGACGAAGTGTGGCGGTTGATCGAACACCACCGCCTGACTCACCTGTGCGCAGCGCCGACCGTCATCCGCACCATCACCCACGCACCCGAGGCACACCAGCTGACCCACCCGCTGACAATCACCTCGGCGGCGGCCCCGCTGAGCCCCACCACGCTGTCGGAAGTCGAAGAACTCGGCTTCACCGTCCTGCACGTGTACGGGCTGACCGAAACCTACGGGCCGTACACGGTGTGCGAACCGCAGACCGAATGGGCCCAGCTGCCCACGCCGCACCGCGCCCGCTTCCAAGCCCGACAGGGTGTTGCCCAGGTGCTCTCCGACCCCATTCGCGTAGTCGAGGCCTCCCCCGATGCTGACGGCCGCCTGGTCGATATACCGCGCGACGGTGTCACTGTCGGTGAGATCGTCATGCGCGGCAACACCGTCATGGCCGGGTACTTCCGCGACCAAGAAGCAACCGACAAGGCGTTTGCCGGCGGTTGGTTCCACTCCGGGGACCTCGCGGTGTGGCACGAGGACGGCTACGTCGAAATCCGCGACCGTGCCAAGGACGTCGTCATATCCGGCGGGGAGAACATTTCGACCATCGAAGTCGAACACGCCGTCGGCTCCCACCCGGCGGTCAGCGAAGTCGCGGTGATCGGCATTCCCGACAAAGACTGGGGCGAGCGTCCGGCAGCGTTCGTCGTGCTGCGCCCAGGCCAGGAAGCGCAGCCGCAGGAGATCATCGAGCACGTGCGCACACACATCGCCCGCTACAAAGTCCCGAAGGTCGTCGAGGTCGTCGACGAACTGCCCAAAACCTCCACCGGCAAAATCCAGAAGTTCCAGCTGCGCAATACCGCCTGGCAGGGGCTGGAAAGCAGCGTTCAGGGCTGACTCACGAGGTGCCGGTCCTGCGCCGGTGGGCCACACCCGAGGTGCCGGCCTCGGGAAGCCGGCGGCACCTCGGGAGCAGGTCATCTGAACAGAAGTGCCCGGGTGAGAGTTTTCCTCCCACCCGGGCACTGTCATGCTGCTGGCTCAGCCCTCGTATTCTTTGAGCTTGTAGCGCTGGGTCTTGCCTGACGGGGTCTTGGGCAGTTCGTCCACAAAGTGGAAGCGGCGCGGGTAGGCGTGGGCGGAATAGCCTTCGCGGACTGCCTGCTGCAGTTCCTTCGCAAGTTCGTCACCGCCGGTCCAACCGGAGCGCAGGACGATGAACGCCTCGGCGATTTCACCTCGCACACCTTCGGGGTCGGGCCTGCCGACGACTGCGACGTCAGCCACGGCGTCGTGTTCCACCAGCACGGATTCAACGTCGAACGGGCTGATGCGGTAGCCGGCCATAAGGATGAGGTCGTCATCACGGCTGGCGAAGAAGACGTCGCCGTCTTCGTCAATCCGGCCGAGGTCGCCCGTGAGGTACCAACGGCCGTCATCGGAGTAGCGGACCGCGGTGCGCTCGGGTTCATTGTGGTAGCCCATGAACCAGAAGTTCGGGCTGTTCTGGGTGTCGATCGCAATGACACCCTCGATGACGTCAGCCACGATGCCCGGCATGGGGCGGCCCATCGAGCCCTTTTTGACCGGCTGACGGTAGCTGTCGGCCCAGTGGCTGCAGATGACCATGCCCAGTTCCGTCTGGCCGTACTGGTCGCGAACCTCACAGCCCAGAGCGTCCGGCGACCACGCGAGGATGTCCGCCGTCAGCGGCTCACCGGCCGAGGATGCTCTGCGCAGGTTCGCCTTCTGATCAGTGTCCGCCTTCGCGAGGGTGCGGTAGAGCGTCGGAGCGCCGGCAAAGTTCGTGACACCCAGTTCCGTCAGCACGCGCAGAGTGTCCTCCGGGCCGGCCTTGCCGGTGTATAGGATGTTCGGCACGCCGATGGCCAGCGGGCCGACAACGCCGTAGTACAGGCCGTACGCCCAGCCGGGGTCGGCGGCGTTCCAGAAGACGTCGTCATCGCGCACATCGAGGCTGATCTTCATGTAGGTCTTGAAGGCCGCGAGTGCGCGCACGGGAACCGGCACACCCTTGGGCGCACCCGTGGTGCCCGAGGTGTAAAGCTGCAGGAACGGGTGGTCCGGCGCGGCGAGGTAGTTCTCGTTGACCGGCTCTGCGGTTTCCAGCGCGCGCTGGTATTCGCTTCCTGCCATGAACACCGGCAGGCCCAGCGGTTCGACCTTGAACAGCTGCGAGTCCTCCGTGACAACGAGCTTTGCGTCGGAGGCCTTCATGCGCATTTCCACCGCCGGGGTGGCAAAAGCGGTGAACAGCGGAATGTAGACCGCGCCCAAGCGGACGAGGGCAACAAGAGTCACCACGAGCTCTTCGCGCTTGGTCAGCAGAACACCCACGCGGTCGCCCTCGCCGATGCCCATGGACTTGAAGTGGCCGGCGAGCTTGCGGCTGCGCTCCTCCAGCTGACCGTAGGTGAGCTTTTCAACGTTGAGGTCGTGGTCGACGAAGGTGAATGCAACAGCATCCTGCGGGTGGCTGTCGCAGAGCATGGCGGCGACATCGACATCCCCGGCAAGCACCTCTTCCAGCCACGTATCGACCGTTGTCTGATCAATTGCCATGGTGACTCCCATCTCCGTGTGTGATTCAGATCATCGTATCGGGCGGCCGGGACAGGCCGCGCACGGGTCTCCTCTCGTAAGACACACCGCTCTGCGGCCACGGCACGACACGGCAGGAACACCCCACCACATAGGCTTAGGGCATGCCTGCCACGCCCTCTGATTCCCCCGCCGACCGCGGCATCCGACTGACCCGCTCGCGGGGCGCCGCCGCGTGGACGGCCGTTCTCGGCGTACTGGTGCTGCTTGCCGTCATCGACTGTGTGACACGCGGCTGGTTCACGACCGCCGCGGCGGTCTTCTTCGGAGGTGCCGCTCTGTGCTGGCTGTCGCTGAACCTGTTCGTGTTCCCCGCTCTCATCGCGCACCGGGCCGGGCTGGAGGTCCGCAATCCGCTGCGCACCGTTTTCCTGCCGTGGGGCTCTATTGCCGAGGCGGGGGGCCGCTATTTTGCCGAGCTGACCGACACTGCCGGCGAAGTCACGCGCGTGTGGGCTGCCCCCCTGTCGGCTGTGCGCACGCACAAGCAGAAGCTGCGCAAAAAGGCCGCCGATGCCGACCTGCTGGCTTCCGGCATCGACCCGAAGGCCATTCCCGATCATGCACAGCTGGGCACAGTCGATCTGATCCACCGCACAATCGCCGAGCACAGCGGGGACACCAGCGCACCCGGGCATGTGCGCAGATCCTGGAACGCCACCTCGTGGCTCGTGTTCGCAGGCCTCACCGCGGCTTCCATCGTCTTCGCCGTCATCGCATAAGCGCGTCATCGTTTGCCCCGGGCGCCCCAAGTCCGCCCCAGCCGCCGCTCACTGCGCGTTCACACTCCCCTGTTTGAATGGCCGCATGAGCAAACTCTTTGAACACGAAACCGAAGAACCCATGACCCGCGAACAGGCCGCAGAGCGCCTGCGCGAACTCGCCGACGCCCTGGCCCGCCAGAACAAGGTCCGCGTGACCGACGGCGAACACGACGTCACCGTCGACGTCCCCGACACCGTGACCTACGAATACGAAATCGAGGTCAAAGAAGGCGGCAAGTCCGAAATCGAAATCGCCATCACCTGGAAGTGAGCGCGGCAGCCGCCGCAGCCGAACAGCCCACACAAAAACGAGGTGCCGGTGCAGAATTCTGCACCGG
>NZ_KV786008.1:0-5797 GCF_001806795.1 Brevibacterium sp. HMSC22B09
CGCTCACCGAAAAGGTGAGCGGCGCCTCGTGCTTGGGGTTAGGTGGATCACAATCAGCGGCTGCGTCCTGGTATCCTTAACGCACCCTGAGCGACCCGTGAACATTTTCTGAAAGCGGTCGCTGCATTGGTCTGACCGCCCCAGCTGGCGGTTCGAAACGAAAGGATGGCTTCATGGCCGTAAAGAAGCGCGCGGCGGGACTGGTTGCCGCAGCTGCCGCCCTCGCACTGGGGCTGAGCGCATGCTCGTCGTCGACCACCGGCGGTTCGGACTCCGGTGAAGGCGGCGCACTGAGCGTCGGCACCACCGACAAGGTCACCGTGCTCGACCCGGCAGGTTCGTACGACAACGGTTCGTTCTTCGTCATGCAGCAGGTGTTCCCGTTCCTCATGGAATACAAGCCCGGAACGTCGGAAATCCGCGAGGGAATCGCGGAATCTGCTGACTTCGTCAAGCCGAACGAATACGAAGTCAAGCTCAAGAAGGACCTCAAGTTCGCCAACGGCAACGACCTGACTGCCTCGGACGTCAAGTTCAGCTTTGAGCGCCAGACCAAGATCCAGGACCCCAACGGCCCGGCTTCGCTGCTGACCGCAATCGAATCGATTGACACCCCGGACGACCACACCGTCGTGTTCAAGCTGAACCGCGAAAACGACCAGACGTTCCCGCTGGTTCTCGCCGGCCCCGCCGGTCCGGTCGTCGACGAAGACGTCTTCGCTGCTGACGCCATCACGAAGGACGACGAAATCGTCAAGGGCAAGGCATTCGCCGGTCCCTACGAAATCTCGACCTACAAGTTCAACGAACTGGTCACCTACAAGAAGTACGACGGCTACGACGGCGGCGGTGATGCCGCCAAGAGCGCCGAAGTGCAGATGAAGTACTACTCCGACGCGAACAACATGAAGCTCGACGTCGAAAAGGGCAGCATCGACGTTGCTTACCGTTCGCTGTCGCCCACGGACATCGCTGACCTTGAAGGCAAGGACAACCTGACCGTCCACAAGGGCCCCGGCGGCGAAATCCGCTACATCGTGTTCAACTTCGACACGATGCCCCACGGCGCGAAGTCGGAAAACCCGGACGAAAAGAAGTCGCTGGCTATCCGCCAGGCCATGGCATCCTCGATTGACCGCGCGGCAATCGCCAAGGACGTCTACAAGGACACCTACCAGCCGCTGTACTCCTACGTGCCCGAAGGCATGCAGGGCGCAAACGAATCGCTCAAGGGCCTCTACGGTGACAAGCAGGGCGGCGCTGACGCTGACGCGGCTAAGAAGTTCCTCGAAGACGCCGGTGTGGAAACCCCGGTCAACATCAAGCTGCAGTACAACCCGGACCACTACGGTCCGTCTTCCGGCGACGAATACGCCGCTGTGAAGAAGCAGCTGGAAGACACCGATCTGTTCAAGGTCGACCTGCAGTCGACGGAATGGGTGCAGTACGCCAAGGACCGCAGCAACGACGTCTACCCGATGTACCAGCTGGGCTGGTTCCCGGACTACTCCGACGGTGACAACTACCTGGTTCCGTTCTTCTACAACACGGAAGAAGAACCGGCGTTCCTGGCCAACCACTTCCAGGACGACAGCATCAACAAGAAGCTGCTCGAACAGGTTTCCCAGCCTGACGCCGGCAAGCGCGAACAGCTGATCAGCGACATCCAGGACGACCTGGCCAAGCAGCTGCCCACGCTGCCGCTGCTGCAGGGCAACCAGATCGCCGTTGCGGACAAGAACGTGAAGGGCGTTGACGAAACGCTCGACCCGTCGTTCCAGTTCCGCCTGTCGATGCTGAGCAAGTAATCGCTGAAGAGTGAGGCCGCCGCTGACACTTGATGGACGCGGCGGCCTCGCTCGATCCTTAGGCCCGTGCCAAGGGCCTGCACTCCCTCTACCTACGGAAACTCATATGACAGCCAGTGTCGAAATTCCGGATGTCGCATCCGGTCCGGCCGGACAGCAGAAGAAGAAAGCGACCAAGAGCAGCGGCTCGGGTTTGGGCCGCTACCTGCTGGTCCGGTTCCTCCTCATCATCCCGACGGTGTGGATTCTCACCACGCTCGTCTTCTTCCTCATGCGGGTCACCGGTGACCCCATCACTGCCAGCCTCGGCGGCCGGCTGACAAAAGAACAGCTGGCCCAGCGCGTAGCCGAGGCAGGCTATGACCGGCCGCTGATCGTCCAGTACTTCGAGTACATGGGCAATCTGCTGCGCGGTGACTTCGGCACGACGGTGTCGGACAACCGTCCCGTCACGGAGGTCCTCGCGCAGTACGGCACAGCAACCCTGGAGCTCGTGCTGTTTTCGCTGGTCGTCGCGTTCATTGTGGGCATTCCGCTGGGCATGATCGCTGCGAAATACCGCGACCGCGCTCCCGATGCGGTTCTGCGCATCTTCGGCATCCTTGCCTACGCGACCCCGGTCTTCTTCATCGGTCTGCTGCTGAAACTGATCTTCGGTGTTCTGTGGCCGGTGCTGCCGGTGGCGGGCCGAGCTTCCGGAAGCACGGAGATTCTGCTTGACGGTGTTGTTGCGCCCACCCGTCTGTACCTGATCGATGCGCTGCGGATCGGCGACTTCGCCGCTGTCAACGACGTTCTGTCCCACGCGGTTCTCCCGGCGATCGCCCTGGGGCTGATCACGGGCGGTACGTTCCTGCGCCTGGTGCGCACCAACCTGATCGGCACCCTGGGTGCCCAGTACATTGAGTCGGGCCGTTCCCGAGGTGTCAGCGAGTTCCGTTTGACCACTCGCCACGCGTTCCGGCCGGCTCTCATCCCAATCATCACCGTCATGGGCATGCAGATTGCCCTCATGCTGGCCGGTGCGGTTCTGACCGAAACGACCTTCGAATGGAAGGGCTTGGGCTTCCAGCTGTTCCAGTACCTGCAGGCGCGTGACTTCGTTGCGGTGCAGGGCATTGTGGTTATGTTGGCGGTCATCGTCGCGGTCACCAACTTCATTGTCGACATCATCGTCGCCTTCATCGACCCCCGAGTGAGGTACTGATGAGCACCCTCAACACTCCCGAAACCCCGTCAGCGGCACCCGCTGCTGGCAAGGACTCCGGCGGCTACGCGCAGAAACCCTGGTGGAAGAAGCTGCCCGTCATCAGCCACGTCCTGCAGTCCTCCGGGCTGCAGCGCGGAATGCTGGTCACCGGTCTCATCATCTGCGGCGTTGTGCTCATCTGCGCTGTGTTCGCCCCGCTCATCGCCCCGTACGGCTACGCCGACCTGGGCGATGAAAACGGTCGCTTCGCCCCGCAGCAGGCACCTTCGGCCCAGCACATCTGGGGTACGACCGTCACCGGCTTCGATGTTTTCTCCCGCGTTATCTGGGGTGCGCGCACAGCGGTGTTCGTCATCGTGGTGGCAGTCATCGCATCCGTGTTCCTCGGTGTGATCCTCGGTCTGCTGTCCGGCTACATCGGCGGGTGGCTCGACCGGGTGCTCGTGGTTGTGGCCGACGCGATCTACGCGTTCCCGTCGTTGCTGCTGGCAATCGTCATGACGATCGTCATCTCCGGCGGTCAGTCGACCGTCGTCGGCGGTGTCGTCGCAGCCGGAATTTCGATCACCGTGGTGTTCGTCCCGCAGTACTTCCGCGTGGTCCGGTCAGAAACAGTGCGCCTGAAGGCTGAGCCGTTTGTCGAATCCGCGCAGGTTCTCGGTGACTCCAACCTGCGGATCATCGCCCGCCACATCTACCCGAACGCCACCCGCAACATTCCGCTGATCTTCACCCTCAACAGCTCCGAGGCGATCCTCACGCTCGCCGCCCTGGGCTTCTTGGGCTTCGGCATCGAGCCGACCTCGGCAGCCGAATGGGGCTATGACCTCAACAAGTCGCTCTCAGATGTCACCTCGGGCATCTGGTGGACGGCCCTGTTCCCGGGCCTTGCGATCGTGTTCACCGTCATCGGGATCACGCTGGTCGGCGAATCCATGAACGACCTCAACGACCCGCGCCTGCGCCTGCGCAAGAAATCCCGCCGCAGCCGGAAGGCAAAGGAGAGCAAGAATGTCTGAACATCTGCTGTCTATTGAGGACCTCAACGTCACCTTCACCACCGACGCCGGTGATGTCGACGCCGTCAAAGGTGTCAGCCTCTCCGTCGATCCGGGTGAAGTGCTTGCCGTCGTCGGCGAATCCGGATCCGGCAAAACCGTCACGGCAAAGACGATCCTGAGGCTGCTGCCGGAAACCGCGGTGGCCGACGGCGCGGTCCTCGTTTCAGGTGACAACGTCCTGAAGATGACGCCCGCTCAGCTGACTGCCATGCGCGGCCGCAAAGCCGCCATGGTGTTCCAGGAGCCGTCCACCGCGCTCAACCCCGTGTTCCCCGTCGGCTGGCAGATCACGGAAGGCCTGCGCGCGCACGACCCCAAGGCAAGCAAAAAGGACCTTCGGGCGCGCGCCGTCGAAGCCATGGAAAAGGTCGGCATCCCGCAGGCCGATGAGCGCTTCGACTACTACCCGCACCAGTTCTCGGGCGGGCAGAAGCAGCGCATCGTCATCGCTATGGCACTGGCGCTCGGAGCCGACCTCGTGATTGCGGACGAACCGACAACCGCACTCGACGTCACGGTCCAGTCGGAGATCCTCGACCTCATGCGGTCGCTGAAAGACGAATTCTCCACCGGAATTGTGCTCATCACCCACAACATGGGTGTTGTCGCCGACCTCGCAGACCGAGTTGCCGTTATGTACCGCGGTGAGCTCGTCGAAGTTGCCGACGTGCGCTCGCTGTTTGCCAACCCGCAGCACGAGTACACGAAGTCCCTCCTGGCGGCAGTGCCGAAGATCCGCACGCTTAAGGGCGGCCCGGCCACCGGTGCAGAGCCGACAGGCACCTCGGCAGCAGACCGTGCGGCGGCGCCGGAACAGGAAGACCCCTTTGCCGACGCCAAGACCATCGTCAAGGCGCGCGGCCTCGAAATCACCTACCGCGGCGGCTTCGGCAAACCGGACTTCCAGGCCATCAAGGGCGTTGACTTCGACATCCGCGAAGGCGAGGTCTACGGTCTGGTGGGCGAATCCGGTTCAGGAAAAACCACGATCGGCCGTGCAATCGCCGGCCTGACTCGCGCCAGCGGAGGCTCCCTGCGGGTCTTCGATCAGGAAATGGTCGGATTCAAAGAAAAGGAATTCAAGCCGCTGCGCGAAAAGATCGGCTTCGTCTTCCAAGACCCCGCAGCCTCGTTCAACCCGCACCTGTCGATCGGCGACTGCATTGCTGAACCCTTCCGGGTGCACAGGCCGCGCATGAGCGAACGCGACCGCCGCGGTGAAGTTGTGCGTCTGCTCGACGCCGTGCAGCTGCCGTCCGAATACGCCGACCGCTATCCGCACGAACTGTCCGGCGGTCAGCGTCAGCGCTGCTCGCTGGCCCGCGGCCTGGCGCTGCAGCCCGAACTGGTCGTGGCCGACGAACCCACGTCCGCCCTCGACGTGTCCGTCCAGGCGCGCGTGCTGGAGCTGTTCACCCAGCTGCAGGACGAGTTCGGCTTCGCCGCACTGTTCATCAGCCACGACCTCGCCGTTGTCGACATGCTGTCAGACCGCCTGGGCGTGCTCTTCCACGGCGACCTGCTGGAAGAGGGCACCGGCGAACAGGTGCTCGGCGCGCCGCAGCACACCTACACGCAGCGCCTCATCGCATCGCTTCCTGTTCCCGACCCCGTGGAACAGGAAAGCCGGCGCAAGCTGGCACGCGCACTGCGCGGCTGAGGCCGCGAACCCCACCCGAGCAAACGACGAGGCGCCGCTCACCTGGAAAGGTGAGCGG
>NZ_KV786009.1:0-17458 GCF_001806795.1 Brevibacterium sp. HMSC22B09
GGAGTCTCCTTACGGCTAAAGCGTGGATTCCTTCCCAACGGGTGTGCGCAACGGCAACCAGACAACCGCCGAGCACACCCAGCCACCCCGCACCCCAACCACCCCGAACCCCAACCACCCACCTAACAACAGCACCCAAACCCCATCAATATCCCCTCAATATCCCCCACGCGTGCGCGATTTCGCGTTAGTGTCAAATCAGCCGCTGCCGCGCACTGTCGGCGGAATATGCGGTTCTCAGGGCCCGCCAAGGCCCGGGCCGTTAATATGGTGAGTTGACTGATTGATCGTCGAAAGGGGGTGGAGCGCACCGTGGGCATGCTCGACCGTTTTGAGCGTGGAATTGAACGCGTGGTCAATGGCGCGTTCGCCAAGGCCTTCCGCTCCCAGGTCGAACCTGTTGAGCTCGCCGGAGCGCTTCGCAAAGAAGCCGACGCACGCGCCGCAGTTGTATCGCGCGGCCGCACACTCACCGCCAACAGCTACACCGTGGAACTGTCCTCGAACGACTTCGAGCGACTGACCCCCATCTTCGACGAGCTCAAAACCGACCTCCGTCAGGTTGTCGGCGAACACGCTGTTGAGCAGGGCTACACCTTCGTCGGCCCCGTCACGGTGGAACTGACCGTCGCATCAGACCTCGACACCGGCGTCTACCGCGTGCTTGCAGGAACTGAGCGCCCTGACGGTTCGCCCGCCGCGCAGCCGGCCAATCGCGGCGGCTACGACCCGGCAAGCCGCGCCAACCCCGTCGTGCCGGAAGCCTACGAACAGTCCCGCCGCCGCGAAGCCAACCCGACGCCTCCCCCAGCCGCCGCACCCCCGGCATCCCCGGCACAAGCACACCCCGCTCCACACCATCCGGACCCCGCACGTCCCGCCCGCCGACAGGCAGCCGCACACTTCACGGTGTCGGTTGGTTCGCGCAGCTACAGGCTGGGCCAGGGGTCAACGATCTTCGGCCGTTCGTCTTCCAGCGCCGACATCGTCATCGACGACCCGGGTGTTTCCCGCCGCCATTTCGAGGTGACCGTCGACGGTTCGCACGCACAGGCCTCTGACCTGGGCTCAACCAACGGCACCCTCTTGGACGGCAAACGCATCTCAAAAGTCAATGTGACCGATGGAACCGTTCTGCAGGCCGGCGACAGCACGGTTGTGTTCCATCGATCGGAAGCAGGGAGCTGATGACAGAGCTCACCGTCATGGTGCTGCGGCTCGCATTCTTCGCGCTGCTGTGGATTTTCGTCTTCCTCGTCGCCGGTGTGCTGCGTCAGGACATCTTCGGTCCGCGCACTAAGGTCCGCCGTCGCAAGGGCGGACGCTCCAAGGGCAACCGCGGCCGCCCGCAAAGCACGCCCGCTGCCGCTCCGACCGCATCCGGCGGCTCTGTTCAGCCCGGCGACCAGGTGACAACGGCCCATCACGCCCAAGTGGTGTTCACATCCGGCGCGCTGCAGGGCAAGGTCATCCCGCTGGGCGGCCAACCAGTGACCATGGGGCGTGCCGGCGGCAATGACGTTGTCCTCCACGATGATTTCGCCTCTGGTGTTCACGCGCGCGTTGTCGCTGACGAGGGCCTGTGGTACATCGAGGATCTCGGTTCTACCAACGGAACGTTCGTCGGCGATCGCAGGCTTCACGGCGCCGTGCCCCTGCCTGCTTTCACACCTGTGCGAATCGGCAACACGACTATGGAGCTGCAGGCATGACGAACGAACTTCCCGAAATCATGTTCAACGCCGCGGTCCGCTCCAATGTTGGTCTGGTGCGTCAGAACAATCAGGACTCCGGCTATGTGGGTCCGAACTTTCTGCTGATCGCCGACGGTATGGGCGGTCACGCTGGCGGTGACGTGGCTTCGGCCATCACGGTCAGCCGTCTGGCTGCCCTGGACACTCCGCAGCACAGCCCTGACCTGCTGGGTGAGCTGCGCTCAGCGATTCTCGAAGCGAACGAGCGGATCAACGCCGCTGTCGCTGAACGCCCCGAACTTGCCGGTATGGGCACGACCGTGACCGCGCTTATGCGCCAGGACAGCCGTCTGTGCTTGGCTCACATCGGCGATTCGCGCGCGTACCTGCTGCGCAACGGCGAACTGACCCAGATGACGTCTGACCACACGTTTGTGCAGATGCTCGTGGACGAGGGCCGTATCACGGAGGACGAGGCGGAGCACCACCCCCAGCGTTCTGTCGTCATGAAGGTGCTCGGGGATGTCGGTTCGACACCGGAGCTCGACATGTCGATCCGCAACGCTCAGCTGGGCGACCGTTGGCTTCTGTGCTCTGACGGGCTGACCGGCTTTGCGGATATTCGCGACATCAAGCAGATTCTCGAAACCGTTGACAACCCCGATGACGCCTGCGACCAGCTGGTGGACCTCGCCCTGGACGGCGGTGGTGCGGACAATGTGACCGTCATCGTCAGCGACATTGTTGAGGCTGACCCCGCGCGCGCTGAAGATCCCGGTTCGAACGCCGGTTCGGTGCGCATCAACCCGCACTACGCGCTTCTGGGCAGTTCAGCTGAGTCCACCCGCCAGATGAACGTCGTCAACGACGATCCTGCCGCTGACACTGACATCATGCACGCCGGCGACATCGCCGCGATGGGCAAGGACACGGGCACCGATGACACCGAAGAGGTCACCCAGCCGACTTCCGCGGATACAGAGCCCGCCACCCAGCCGACCTCCACCTCGGGAGCAGATGACGAGGCGGAGCCGGCTGCCGCCGCAGCCGCACCTGCCGCTCCCGTTGCCTCTGCTGCCGCGGCTTCCGCCGCAGATGAGGAACCGAAGCCCTCCCGCGCCGAGCGCAAAGCCCAGCGCAAGGCTGACAAGAAGGCGTCCAAGCGGGCTGCCGCGGCACGCGACGACGAAGATGACGACGACTACGAAGAAGTGCCCCGCCGCAGCTATTTCGGCTGGATTGTCACGGTGCTCGTGGTTGCTCTTCTGGCCGGTGCGGCCCTGTTCGGGTGGCGCTACATTCAGAACCAGTACTACGTGACCGAAGAGAACGGGCGCGTTGTCGTCTACCAGGGTGTTTCCCAGGACCTGGGCCCCATCAGCTTGTCTCACCTGCAGGAACAGACCGACATCGAGGTCAGCAGCCTGTCGAGCTTCACGCAGGACCGCCTGGGTCAGACGATCCCTGCCGGCTCGAAGGAAGACGTTGACAACATCGTCGACAACCTGCGGAAAGAAGCCAGCCGCGACAGCAGCGGTGACGGCATCCAGGGCGGCGTCAACGACGGAACCGACCCCGCCCCCAGCAGCGATTCAGAATCACCGGGCGGTGACGGACAGTGAGTCGCGCAACCCTGGACGACTACCGCACGGAAGCCGATCAGGTCGAGACTGCCAAGGGTCCGCGCACGTACCGCAATGTTGAGCTGTTCCTTGTCATCATCGCGGTGATTGTCGCCGGCGGTTCCTATGCGCTTGTCGGCATCGGCACTTCCGGGGAAATCCCCGCCAACGTGTACAGCTACACCGGCGTGATCGCCGCTTTCGGCATCGGCATGAACATCGTGCTGCGCTTCCGAGCGAAGTATGCCGACCCCGTGCTGCTGCCGATCGCAGTCATGCTCAACGGCTTGGGCCTGGCGATGATCTTCCGGATCGGGGTTGCCAAGGGATCCACGAGGACTGCGGATTCGCAGCTCATCTGGATGGGCCTGGGCGTCATTCTGTGCGCCGCGGTCATCTTTGTGCTGCGCGATCACCGCATTCTGCGCAACTGGCCCTACATTGCGTTTCTCGCCGGTGTTTTCTTCCTTCTGCTGCCCCTGCTGCCCGGATTGGGCCGGACCATCAACGGTTCGCGCATCTGGATCGGTTTGGGCCCGTTCAGCTTCCAGCCGGGTGAAATCGCCAAAATCTTCTTGGCGATCTTCTTCGCCGGCTATTTCGTCAACTACCGCGACCAGCTGCGCCTGGCCGGTCCGCGAGTCCTTGGGGTGCGCCTGCCGAGGCTGCGGGATACCGGTCCGCTCATCATTGCCTGGATCATTGCGGTTGCCGTCATGGTCTTCCAGACCGACCTGGGTTCAGCACTGCTGTTCTTCGGTCTGTTCGTTGCGATGCTCTACGTAGCAACCGGCATCAAAACGTGGATCTTTTTGGGCCTGTCCATGTTCGCTGCGGCCGCAGTCTCTGCGTATTTCCTGTTTGCGCACTTCTCACAGCGCGTCGACGCGTGGCTCAACGCGCTGTCGCCGGAAGAGTTCAACCGCAAACCCGGCGGTTCCTACCAGCTGGTGCAGGGCATGTTCGGCATGGCCAACGGAGGTCTTTTCGGCACGGGATTCGGCGAGGGCCGCCCGCATATCGTCCCCTATTCGGACTCCGACTTCATCATCGCCAGCTTCGGCGAAGAGATCGGCATGATCGGCCTGTTCGCAATCCTCACGCTGTACCTCATCATGTTCCAGCGCGGCGTGAAGATCGCCGGCAGCCTGCGCGACCAGTTCGGCACCCTGCTGGCTCTGGGTCTTTCGTTCCTCATGGCCTTCCAGACGTTCATCGTCGTCGGCGGTGTTACCCGCCTCATCCCGCTGACCGGTCTGACCACCCCGTTCTTGGCAGCCGGTGGTTCTTCTCTTGTGGCCAACTGGATCATTCTGGGGCTGCTGCTGCGCATGAGCGACAACGCCAGACGCCCACAGGAGGAATTCCAGACGGGCGTGCTGCGGGCGGTCACAGACACCTCGCCCACCGTGCGCACGGATGACGAGGCCGATGTCGAGGCTGACAGTGGCGATTTCGCAACTTCGGACTACAACCCCAGCACCAGCGGCTACGCGCCGAAGCCGGCAGGAGGTGAACAGCAGTGAAGAAATCTCTCAACCACGTATTCATCGTGGGGCTTGTGATGTTTGCCCTGCTGTTCGGTTCGGTCAGCACGGTGCAGTTCCTTGCGGCTGACAGTCTGCGCTCCAACCCGATGAACAACCGCACGCTGCTCGAACAGCTCTCACGGCCGCGCGGTCCGATCCTCATCGACGGTGAACCCGTCGCCAAGTCCGTTCCCGCTGATACGCAGTACAAGTACCAGCGACAGTACGGCGGAGAGGGCCTGCCTGCCGAAATGTATGCGGGCATCACCGGCTACTACTCGGTTATCGGCGGCTCCACTGGAATCGAACGCACCGAGGGCAGCCTCCTGTCGGGCCTGGACGACCGTTTCTTCTACGACCAGATCTCCAACTGGCTGACCGGTCAGGAGAACATGGGCGCAGCCATTGAGCTGACCATCAACCCCAAGGCGCAGAAAGCTGCGTGGAATGCTCTTGGCGGACAGAACGGCGCCGCTGTTGCACTTGACCCGAAGACCGGGCACGTCCTGGCGATGGTGTCGACCCCCGGCTGGGACCCGAACCCCTTGGCTTCGCACGACACGAAGAAAGCCCAGTCGGCCTATGACAAGCTCCTCAAGGCCGACGGTCAGCCCGCTGTGAACAAGGCGATCGGAGGCAAGCAGTACCCACCCGGTTCTGTCTTCAAACTCGTCACCGCGGCCGCAGCTCTCGAACACGGCGACTACACACCGGACACCGTGCTGGATTCACCCACCCGCCTGGACCTTCCGCAGACCAGCGCGACCATCGGCAATGCCGGCGGCGCAGCCTGCGGCAGCGGCGGCAAGGCCACCTTCGAACACGCTCTTGCAAAGTCGTGCAACACAACCTTTGCCAAGCTTGGCATGGACATCGGCGAAGACGCGATGGCTGAAACGGCCTCCAAGTTCGGCTTCGGCGAAAGCTTCGAATCACCCATCAAGGTCGACGCTTCGCAGTTCCCGGAGGACCTCAATCCCCCACAGCTGGCACAGTCGTCCATTGGACAGTACGAAGTCCGCACCACGCCCATGCAGATGGCCATGGTCGCCGCGGCAATCGCGAATGACGGCAAAGAAATGCAGCCCAACCTCGTCAAGCAGGTCAAGAACGCCCGCACGCTCGAGGTGATGGAAACCCCGCGGCCGAAGACCTTCTCGAAGCCCATGAGCAAAGAGTCGGCCGGCTACCTCAACCAGATGATGCAGAAGGTCGTCACCGACGGCACCGGCGGGGCGGGAGCAATTCCGGGTGTCAAGGTCGCTGCGAAGACCGGCACGGCACAGCATGCGAAAGGCGCGGCACCCCACGCCTGGTACACATCGTTTGCTCCGGCTGACGACCCCCAGGTGGCCGTGGCAGTAGTAGTAGAGAACGGCGGTGCAGCAGGATCGGCAGCATCCGGCGGGCGCACTGCGGGACCGATAGCAAAGAAGATCATGGAGGCGGTGATCAGCTGATGAAGCCAGAAGCAGGCACGGTGCTCGGCGGACGCTACGAACTCACCACCCGCATCGCCGTCGGCGGAATGGGCGAAGTGTGGAAGGGAACCGACAACCTTCTCGGCCGCCCTGTCGCAGCGAAGATCATGAAGGACGAATACCGGGACGACGAGGGCTTCCTCGCTCGGTTCCGGGCCGAAGCACGCTCAATGGGCGCGGTGTCCGACCCCGGCATTGCCGGTGTGTACGACTACGGCGAAGAAACCGGCGCACCCTACTTGGTTATGGAGTACGTGCCCGGCGAAGCGCTGTCGGCAATCATCGAACGCGACGGCGCTATGAGCGAAGTCGATGCTCTCAACATCACCGCGCAGGCCGCCCAGGCACTCGATGCCGCCCACAAGGCCGGTGTGGTGCACCGTGACATCAAACCGGGCAACCTGCTCATCACCCCGGACTTCCGGGTGAAGATCACCGACTTCGGCATTGCCCGCGTGGCCGACCAGGCTCCGCTGACCCGCACCGGTCAGGTGATGGGCACCGCCCAGTACCTGGCTCCGGAACAGGCCACCGGCAAGGGCTCGGTGCCCCAGTCCGACCTGTATTCGCTCGGCATCATCCTGTACGAACTGCTGGCGGGCCGCCGTCCGTTCATCGGCGAAACCCAGGTTGAGATCGCCATTGCGCAGGTCAACCGCAAGCACCCCGCCCTGCCGGAAACCGTTTCGGCACCCGTGCAGAGGCTCGTGGACTGCCTGCTGGCCAAGAAGCCTGGGCAGCGTCCGGCTGACGGCGCATCTGTGGCCACGGCTGCGCGTGCCCTGATGGACGGCGACATCGCGGCTGCGGAAGCCGCCATCCCCCAGCTGGCGCCGAATGCCGGCGGACAGACCGCCGCAACACAGGTGATCGGCTCTGACGAAGCTTCGACGACCGTGCTGAACCACACCTCGGAGCAGGCGGCCGCACAGCCGGCGGGCATCCAGCGCGGATACCTGGCGGGACCAGAGCCGACGTCAGAAGAACTCGAAGAACCCGAAGAGCGCAAGAAGGGCGGCGCAGGCGCCAAAGCTGCGATCGCGATTCTTGTGATTGCCCTTCTGGGTCTGCTGGGCTGGGGTGCGTGGGCGCTGTTCGGTGAACAGCTGTTCGGCGATCAGACCACGGATGAACAGTCCGAAATGGTCGAGATCAACCCCAGCGACTATGTCGGCAAGGACTACCGCGACGCAAAGGCTGACCTGCGGGATATTGGCCTCAAGGCCGAAAAGACCCTGGAATACTCTGACGAACCAGAAGGCACCGTCACAGCTGTGCAGCCCGGTGAGAACGGCTACAGCTTCCCGTCCGGTTCGCGAGTAACACTGGTGGTTTCGCGCGGTTCTGAGCCAACTCAGAACGACCCCGCTGACAACCAGGACAGCCAGCCTGAGCAGCAGGAACAGCAGCCGCAGGAGCGCAAGCGCCCCAGCGACTCGAACCAGGGCGGTTCCGACCAGGGTGGATCCGACCAGGGCGGCTCGAACCAGCAGGACGGTTCCGGCGGTTCTGGTTCTGACAACGGCGGCGGGTCCAATGACAGCCCCGGAAATTCGGGCGATGCGCCGGGTCAGGACCGCGGAAACTCCGGCAATGCTCCGGGACAGAACAAGGACCAGGGAGGCCAAGGCGGCCAGAACGGTTCCGACCAGGGCAATTCGGGACAGGGTGGTTCCGGCCAGGGCGGCGGAAAAGTGACCGGCGGGGACTCCGCCTCGAACAGCGGAGGTAAATGATGCCAGATTCACGTCTGCTTCTGGGCCGTTATGAGATCAAGGAGCTCCTGGGTCGCGGCGGTATGGCCGAAGTGCATGCGGGAACTGACCGCAGGCTCGGCCGTCGTGTTGCAATCAAACTGCTGCGCAGCGACCTGGCCCGTGACAATTCCTTCCACGAGCGCATCAACCGCGAAGCCCAGTCGGCTGCCCGGCTGAACCACCCCGGCATCGTCAGCGTCTACGACTCCGGCGAAGAGGCCGTGGTGGAGTCCGGCGGCGGCGAAGTCATGGTGCCGTTCATCGTCATGGAGTACGTGGAGGGCCAGACTCTGCGTGAGGTTCTCTCAACCCACGGGCCGCTGACGGTTCAGGAATCACTGGACATCATTGCCGGTGTCCTGGCGCCCCTGGACTACAGCCACCGCAATGGGATCGTCCACCGTGACATCAAGCCCGCCAACGTCATGCTCACTCCCGAAGGTGACATCAAGGTCATGGACTTCGGGATTGCGCGCGCACTTGAGGACACGGGTTCGCTGACTCAGACCTCGTCTGTTGTCGGCACTGCTCAGTACCTCTCCCCCGAACAGGCCCGAGGCGAAGTTGTCGACGCTCGCTCCGACCTGTACTCGACGGCGTGCCTGCTGTATGAGCTGCTCACGGGACAGCCGCCGTTCACGGGTGATTCGCAGCTGGCCGTGGCGTACCAGCACGTGGGCGAAACCCCGCGTCCGCCTTCGGAGATCAACCCGAACATTCCGCCGTCGGTGGACCGTCTGGTGCTGCACGCTCTGAGCAAGAGCCGTGATGAGCGCTACCAGGATGCGTTCACGTTCCGCGAGGATGTTCTGGCTGCCCGCGATGGTCGTCCCATGAGCATTGACGGCGGCGACCCGAACGCAACCCAGATCTACACCCCGGCCCCGGCGACCGCAGCAACGCAGATGGTCGCTCCCGTCGGCGTGGGCACCGGCCCGCAGACCATGGGGCCACATGATGAGCTGAGCAGCACCTCGGGCTTTTCGACCCTGCCCAACCGCGACGAAGAAGAGGAAAAGGACAAGAAGAAGCGCAGCTGGCTGTGGATTCTTGCGACGATCCTCGTCCTTGTTTTGGGCGGCTTGGGTCTGTGGGTGTACCAGCTGTCCAAACCGCAGGAACCGCCCACGATCGAGCTTGCTGACCTGAAGGACGTTTCTGAAGAAGAGGCGCTGAAGTGGTTGGCGGACAACAACCTCAACGGGCTGACCGAGGAGGTCAACGACGACGATGTCGAGGAGGGCAACGTCGTCAAGACTGACCCCGAAGGCGGCTCTGTTGTCCAGGTGGGTTCGGATGTCACGGTGTTCGTATCTGTTGGGCCGGCCGAGGTGACAGTTCCGGATGTTTCGGGACAGACCGAGTCTTTGGCTCGCCAGACGCTGGAAGAGGCTGGTCTGAAGGGCGGTTCGAACACCGAAGAGAACTCGCCTGACGTTGATAAGGGCACGGTGCTCAAGACCAAGCCCGGTAAGGATTCGAAGGTCGAGAAGGGTTCGGCTGTTGACCTGGTTCTGTCTTCGGGACGGGTTGATGTTCCGGATGTCACCGGCAAGACCGCTGATGAGGCCTGCGAAATCCTGACTGGCGAAAAGCACCAGCTGCAGTGCAACACCGAAGAGGTCGAAACGAACGACCACGAGGCCGGCAAAGTGTTCTCGCAATCGGTCAAGGGCGGTTCGTCAACCGAGCAGCACTCGACGATCACCATCAAGGTGGCGAAGGAAAAGCCGACGCCCACTCCGACGCCGACGCCGGCAGATGACAACACTGATGACGAGGGATGGCCTCTTCTGCCGGGAGCAGATGACGATTCGTGATTCCGCTGCGGCGCTCAGCTGCTTAGCGCCGCGGCTGACGCCACTGGCGTGCGGTTGTGTGCGGCGGCGATTGCCTGCCGCATACCGCAGGCGGCCAGGAAGTTCGCGACCATCGTGTAGCCGCTCTGCGTGAGAACACTTTCGGGGTGGAACTGCACGCCGTGCAGCGGCGCATTGCGATGGCGGATGCCCATGATGACGCCGTCTTCTGTCTGTGCGGTGACTTCGAAGACGTCCTGCGGGAGGCTGTCGTCCACGATTGCCAGGGAATGGTAGCGGGTGGCTGTCAGCGGTGAAGGGCAGCCGGCGAAAACCGATTCTCCGTTGTGGACGACCAGCGAGGTTTTGCCGTGCATGAGAACCGGCGAACGGTCGACCACGGCCCCGAACACCTCACCCAGCACCTGGTGACCCAGGCACACACCGAAGTACGGCAGCGAGTGCTGAGCGGCCCATCGTGCGATGTCGGCGCTGATGCCGGCTTCAGCCGGCGTTCCCGGCCCCGGCGAGATCAGGACCCCGTCGTACTTCGGCAGGAGTTCCTCCAGCTGGTCGGCGGTGATGTCGTCATTGCGGACGACATCGGTCTGCGCGCCGAGTTCCTGCACGTAGCTGACCAGGGTGTAGACGAAGGAATCGTAGTTGTCGATCACGAGGATGCGAGCGATCACAGGTCTGCTCCCGGGATGATTGTGTCAACTGCTGCGTGGGCTGTTGCGTGGAAAGCCCGGCCTTCGATTGTGGCGTCGTTGAACGGCATGTAGGGCGCGATCACGGGGAACACGTACTGCATGAGCACAAACACAATGATCGCGATCAGCAGTGCGCTGATGATGGTTTTGACGAACCAGTTGCCCGGCAGCAGACGCCAAATGAATTCATACATGCTTACTTCCCTCCGGCTTTCTCGAAGGCGGGAAGGTCGGCAAGTTCCTTGGGAACGTCCGTGCCGGCCGGCGACCAGTCGGTGAGCGTCGCGTAGGCGATGTAGCGTTCACGCGCAGAGAACATGGGGTTGCACGCCGTGAGCGTCATGATCCGGTCCTTGCCCTTGTATTCGGGGGCTGCGGGAACAGGTGCGAGTACTTCCGTGGCGTCGGGCAGGGTGATGTCGTAGTTGCGGAAGGTGTAGGTGTACACGCCTTCCTTCGTTTGGATGTAGATCCTGTCGCCGGGCTGCATTTCGGCGATCAGGTTGAGCGGCTTTCCGTAGGTCACGCGGTGGCCGGCCATAGCGAAGTTGCCGACTTCACCAGGTTTGGCTGTTGACGGGTAGTGGCCCATGCCCATGCGGTTGAGCACGGGTTCCAACGACACGCCTTCCGCGATGGTGCGGTAGTAGTTGGGGCCGAACCGCGGGATGTACATGATGCCGAAGGCTTCGTTCTCAGCCGGCAGTGCGGCTGGCACGGGGGTGTCAGGGTCTTCGGGCAGTTTGTCGAGCGGATTTTCGCGCCACTTTTCGGCAAGGGACCCGGCCAGGTGCTGGTTGTCTTTGTTCGCTTCGATGTCGGTCCACCACAGTTGCCACACCACGAACAGGATGAGGATGAGGCCGGCTGTGATGCACAGTTCGCCGAAGCCGCGGATGGTACCGCGGACAAAGCCGAGGGGTTCAGGTTCCGGCTTTGTGGACTTTGCCGGTGGGGCTGGTGCGGGTTCAGCGTGCCCGGTGGGGGCGCTGTAAGCGGCAGGCTGGCTGTAGCCGGTCGGCGCGCTGTGGCCCTGGTTCGGTGCGGTGGTGTGCTGCGGTCCGGTACCGTAGGCACGGCGGGCATCGCGAGCTGCCGGGCGGATGTAGGGGCGCTCCCCCACCGCCGGCATGGGCGAGGTGGCGGCACCGTCATCTTCTGCCGCAGGGTACGAGGTGGATTCTGCCGGAGCCTCTGTTTCGCGGCTGGGTTCGCGGTTGGGCCGCTGCGATCCCTCTGGGTGCACAGCGTAGGTTTCGCCAGCAGATTCGGCTTGTTCGGCACGCTGGGCTTCAGCCCGCTCACGCGCGATGCGTTCTTTGCGCGTCAGTGGTTGATCCACGTGTGTCCTCTTAGCTTTCCAACGATCCCAGCGGGGATATCCGGCTGTTTCCTCGAGCCATCATAGTGGCTCAAGCCGGCGTTCTTGTGCTATGCGAGCCAAAAACGACTAACATACCCTGAGGAATTCCGATATGCCGTTGTTTGGCCTGCACAAGGCCAACCGAAGGAGAACTGTGGCCTCGTCAAGCAAGCGCGAAGACAACCTCAAGGCGACCTCATCGCAGGTGCCCGCCGAAGCCGACGCTGAAGAAGCGGTCGAATCGGCTGAACTCGACGCGAGCAGCGCAGAATCGGACGACAGCGCGAAGGCTGCTGACAAGGGCTCTGGCAAGGCAGCTGGCAAGGGCTCCAAGAAGGCAAAGAAGACCGAGGACGCAGACAAGAGCGGCACCTCGGAAGACAAAAACGCTTCTGACGAAAAGTCGGGCAGCAAGAAGGCTGACGACAAAGACTCGGACGACAAGAAGGCCGACGAAAAGTCGGCCAAGAAGAAGGCCGACAAGAAAGCGGAAGACAAGGGCACCTCGGGCGCTAAGCAGAAGAACCGCAAGTCCGCGCCCGCCAAGAAGTCGAAGAACGCCGCAAAGTCGGGCAACCCGGCAAAGCGCGCATCGGCGCGCAAGCAGACCAAGTACCAGTCCGGCAGCTCGGATACCAGCGTGCGCCCAAACCCGCGCTGGTTCCTGCCGACCATGCTCGGCATCATCATCCTGGGCATGCTGTGGTTGATCGTGTTCTACCTGTCCGGTGGTGAGTTCCCCGTGAAGGTGTGGGGTAACTGGAACCTGCTGGCAGGCTTCGGAATCATGGTCGTCGGCCTGGCGATGTCCACCAGATGGCGGTGAGTCCTGGCGGAGGCCAGGGCGGATCAGGCGGTTCAGGCCAGCGCGGCGGTGCCGCAGATTTTCGCCTCCTAGCTCAAGCACCCCTCGGATGGAGGCTGACGGCTCTCTTTGTGGGGCTTGCCTTCTACGGGCTGTCCTCGGGACTCATGGTGATGTCCAACCTGGGGCCCGTACCGTGGGATGTTCTGCACCAGGGCATTTCGCACCACGTGCCGCTGTCGATCGGCACAATCATCGTGATCGTGTCGCTCATCGTTCTGCTGGCATGGATTCCGCTCAAGCAGAAGCCCGGGCTGGGCACGTTTGCCAACGCGATTCTGGTGGGCGTCTGGCTGGACTTCTTTGTGTGGCTGATCGGCTACCCGGAGCAGATGTGGGTGCGGATCCTGTTCATGATCTCCGGCATTGTCCTCAACGCGATTGCCACGGTTCTGTACATCATTCCGAATTTTGGGCCCGGGCCGCGTGACGGCCTTATGACCGGGCTGACCCGTGTGACCGGCAAACCCGTGTGGATGGTGCGCTCAGTTATTGAGGTTTTGGTTCTTGTTACGGGCGTCCTGCTGGGCGGACTGCTGTGGATCGGCACATTTGCGTATGCGTTCCTGATCGGCCCGCTGACGAACTTCTTCCTGCGAGTCGCGCAGAGGATCTTCGGACCGTCAGATCCTCTGGTCAGCGACGAGACGTAGTCAGGCCTGACTC
Organism: Brevibacterium sp. HMSC22B09; assembly: GCF_001806795.1. NCBI lineage: Bacteria > Bacillati > Actinomycetota > Actinomycetes > Micrococcales > Brevibacteriaceae > Brevibacterium > Brevibacterium sp. HMSC22B09. The sequence goes on from NZ_KV786009.1 coordinate 13,490, forward strand.
GGCGGTCGGTTGGGGCGGCACCAGCGTTGATGCCTCTGGTGCAGATTCACGCGGTAATGCGGATTTGCGCTGTGTTGCGGCGCATTAGCGCGTGAATCTGCATTAAGGCGCAAATCTGGCCCGCTTGGATGCATGCTTCGAGAAGCCGCGAAGTAAAAAGGCCATTCTGGATAAGCGCACCAAGATGCACAATGCTTATAAAAAGTACTATCAGTGCTGAATGAAAGAGCTGATGTGACTGCATGGTATAAAATCTGGCCGCTGAGTTCTCAGAGGGACTTCTGGATTCGCACGACCTGGGAGGGCCGTCCGGACCTGGGCTCTCCGACGCTTGAGGATGGGCGAAAGGTCGTCGATGTCATAGCTGACGGGAAGCTTGACGAGATCCCGTTTCCTGTGTGGTTTGAGCGCAATACGAACAGTCGCGGCAAGCGCCGCGGCGATATCCTCTGGGGCGGCCCTCCGACTCTTGTGTCCCAGCGCTTCGCCGACGCAGTGGCTGAACTCGGTGTGACGGGATGCTCGACGTTCGACGTCGACCTTTACAGCCTGAACGAAGGACGAGTCGACGGATACGTCGGATTCGCTGAGAATATTGAGGGGACGAGCGAGATCAGCTCATACGCGTGGCGAGAGGGTGCTCACAGCTATGCGTGGATCGTCAGCGAACGCGTGCTTGAAGGGCTGAAAGCTCGCGGGGTAGACATGTTCGAGGTCGAACCATTCGACGAGAAGCGCCGTTTCCCGCGAATATAGGCCGATTCTGTCGACCAATGTCCCCGATCAGTACATCTAGTTAGGAGAATCGGCCGGACGCGGCGGAAGGTTTCGCACGCTGGACGGTCGCCCCAGACGCTTCCGCTGCGTCAGGCGGCTACACCAGACGCCACTAGCCCGCTGCGTCACACAACCGTGTAGGCGGCAACGAGGACGACCGTCGTCAGAACAGCTGCCACCCAGAATGCGATTCGCGCGGCAGGGCTGCTTGCCGGGACGACGGGTGTGGGCTCCATGCCAATGCCGCCGCGCACATAGCGTTTGGCAAGGATGCCGGCGCCGCGCGGCATAACGCGGGCGATCCCGAGCACGAATCCCACGGCGAGTCCGCCCAGGTGAGCCTGCCAGGCGATGTTCGAGTCGATCGTCACGAGTGCCATGTTGAGGCACAGAAACAGCACGATGCCCATGAGGTTCCGGTCCAGCCGGCTGGTGGGGGCCAGCAGTGTGCCCACAACGGCGAACACAGCACCCGATGCGCCCACGTACGCAGAGCTGAACTCAGGTGTTCCCGGCGCAGCCAACAGCAGCGTGAGAACGGACCCGCCGAATGCGCCCACAATGTAGGTGACCAGCATGAACACGTGTCCCATAGAGCGTTCGACAAACGATCCGAAGAAGAACAGACCCAGCATGTTGAACAGCACGTGGCCGGGGTTGGGCTGCGCGTGAACTAGTGCCGCGGCCAGTGCGCGCCACGGCTCTTCGTGGGCAAGGACAGGAGCGAAAGCAAAACGCCTCTGCAGTTCGAGCGACGGCAGGAACTGCAGCAGGAAGAACACGAAGGTGATCGCGATGATCGTCCACGTCACGTACGGCCGCGTCAACACGATTGCCGAGCCGCTTGAGCTTGCCTGCTGAGCGGGCACACTGTTCGGGTCGGGTTCTTCCGAAAAGGGGGCCGCACCTGCTGATTCGCTCATGCACACGAGGATAGCCGAGCACCTTCACCACCCTGATCAGGCTTGGGATGACGAGGTGCCGCCCGGCTTACACAACACCAGAACCCGGGAGAGGCTGGGAAACCGGGGCGGCACCTCGGCGGTCTAGTTCAGGACCGGCACCCGGGTGGCCGGGGCTGGGACTCGACCGGCGCCTCGTGAGTGTGGCCCTGGGAAAGAAACAGCGCCGCAGCAGAAGCTGCGGCGCTGCAAAAAGCTCAGATCAGAGAACTTCGACCGATTCGATGGTGACGTCCTCGATCGGACGGTCCATAGCGCCGGTGGGCGAGGCTTCGATCTTTTCGACAACCGCGAGCGAGTCAGCGTCGGCAACTTCACCGAAGATGGTGTGCTTGCCGTTGAGCCACGGGGTTTCGGCGGTGGTGATGAAGAACTGCGAGCCGTTGGTGCCGCGGCCGCCGCGGGTACCGGCGTTCGCCATGGCCAGGAGGCCCTTCTTGGTGAACTGCAGTTCGGGGTGGATTTCATCGTCGAACATGTAGCCGGGGCCGCCGGTGCCGGTGCCGACGGGGCAGCCGCCCTGGATCATGAAGTTCGAGATGATGCGGTGGAAGCCCAGACCGTCGTAGTACGGGGTGGGGTTGGAACGGCCGGCGTCGTCCTTGTATTCGCGTTCGCCCTTGGCCAGTTCAACGAAGTTGGCAACCGTCTTCGGAGCGTGGTTGCCGAAGAGGTCAAGTTTGATGTCGCCCTTGTTGGTGTGCAGGATGACCTGCTGTGTAGCAATACTCATGGCTTCAGTCTGTCATGAACCACTGACATGAACCTTATTTGCCCCTGATGTTCCGCTGGGAGCTTACGCTGTTGGTGGAAAACGTATGGAATGCGGTCCGCTGTTAGTGGAAATACCGTCAGAATCTGGCTTTTCGGCCGCCTGGGGTCCCCTCGTGTCAGTGCTGACCAGTACGATGGAAGTGACGAATGGCGCACACGCATTCCCTGCACTGTGCAGGGTCGAACATCCCAGGAGGGTGAAATGTTCAAGAAGAAGTCCGCACCGAAGTCGTTTCTCGAGAACGTCGACAACGCCGTACACAACCTGACCGAAAAGGCAGGTCAGCTCCTGCAGGACGGCACCGAGGCTGCACGCCCCGCCCTGAAGGAAGCCGGAGACCGCCTGCAGAAGACCGCCGACAACGTCCGCCCCCAGCTCGAAGACTGGGCTGAGCAGGGCCTCGGCAAGATCGAAGACGGTCTTGAATACGGTCGTTCCAAGGCTGCCGAAGCCCAGGGTCTCCTGGTGGCTCGCGGCGGCGAACGCGCTTCCGACCACGCCAAGACGATTGCCGCTGGTTCGAAGGACGCAGCGAAGGCCATTCGCAACGCTGAAACCCCCAAGGCTCTTGACGAACTGATTGAACGCGTCACGGGCAAGAAGGGCCAGGTCAAGAAGTTCAAGAAGCTCGCCGCTAAGCGCGCTGACGAACTCGCCAAGGCTTCGCGCAAGGCCTCGAAGCAGGCGGCGAAGGAAGCTCGCAAGGCTCAGGGCAAGCGCGGCATGTGGATCGTGTGGCTGCTGGCTCTGACCGGTGTTGGCCTGATCGGCTACTACGTCTGGACCAAGGTCAAGCCGGTTGAAGACCCATGGTCGGAACCGCTGCCGGGCAACCGTCCCGCTGACGCTCGTCCAGTTGGTTCGCACCGCACCACCACCGTTGTCGAAGACGTTCCTGCGCCGCTGAACGAAGACGGCGAAGTCATTGTCGAACAGGACGGCCGCAACGTTGCTGAAGGCGACGCCGCTGTTGTCAACGACCTGATCGACGAAGACGAAGAAGACAACAAGGCCTGATCCTTGTTCTGAGGTAGGGAGCGTGGCCTGGCTGGGCGTTTGGCCCGTTAGGCAAGTGGCCTGGTTGGGGCCGCACAGCTGAAGGGCTCGCTGCCTGACTGATTTCCCGAGGCGGAACTCACTTTGGTGAGTTCCGCCTCGTCTGTGTTTGGGGTGGGAGCACGAGGTGTGGGTCCGGGCGCTGGCGAGTGTGCGGGTGCGTCAGAACCAGCTAGACGAGACGACTAACCGGCTGCCGCCACATACCTACACCACACCCGCAAGCGAAAGAAACACCCATTAGACGAAATCTGCGCCTTAGCCGCACAAAGACTCCCCTTAGCCGGGATCCGCGCTTTAGCAACCACTGCTAACGGGAGTTTTTGTTGCTAACCGGTGTGCGGGTGCATCAGAGCCAACAAGACGAGGCGACTAACCGGCTGCCGCCACATACCTACA
>NZ_KV786009.1:17478-39217 GCF_001806795.1 Brevibacterium sp. HMSC22B09
CGGGAGTTTTTGTTGCTAACCGGTGTGCGGCCGCGGAGTTTTGTGGGCAAAGCAGTGGCCGGGTTCCACATGGAACCCGGCCACAGCACACACAGAAAGGAGATATCACCGGGACTTCGAAAGTACTCCGGAAGCATTGGTCCGACTCAGAACACTGCCCATCGTCTTCGATACGCAACATCCGGAGTTTTTCCGATGCACTAGCCACACTATCCGGGAACCGCGGAATCTCAAGGATTCTGCCCAAGCTTTTCGAACGATATGTCGGACACCCGGCGCCGAAAGCGGCCACTTTGCAGATTAGGCGACAAAACAAGGCAAAAACTGCCGGATCGCCTCAATACTCCACCTAGACAGCAGAACCGGGGAGTACCGACGAAGCTAGGAACCCAGCCGAAGCCTCACCGAGGTTTTTCCCCCCCCTCACCCCACAGTGGGCCGCTGCAGATGGAAGTCCGTGGCTTGCTGATAAGCGTGAGCCGCAGCCATGCACTGAGCTTCGGTCCACGGAGCACCAACAAGCTGTGCTCCCAAAGGCGTTCCTCTGCTGGTGAAACCCGTTGGGAAAGTGACTGCGGGGAACCCACACATGTCAATCGGAGCGGTTGGAGTCAAGATTCGCTCCATCAAGGCCGAGCCGGCAGTTGCTCCTGCCATATCTTCGTTCGTTGGCGAGGCCTGGCCGACCGCGGGCAGCAGCAGGAGGTCGATGCCGCTCATGAGGTCGATCATCTTGCCCGTGAAATTTCTGCGACGCTCTTGCAGCCTTGCATAGTCGATCGTGCTGAGTTCCAACCCAATGTCGACCAAGCTCGCCAATTCCGGCCCGTACTCTGATGCTCTGGAAGGGTAGGTGTCCCGGTGTACATCTGCAGTCTCTGCACCACAAAGGGCTGCCCAGTCTGCGCCAGCTGCTGACAGATCCGGCGTTGACACTTCAACCACTGTCCAGCCAAGCTCACGGAACACATCTGCAGTTTCGACCAACATCCGCTGAGTAACATCGTCGAATTGGCTGTTGAGCTTCGAGTCGATGCCCACCGTCCAAGGTCGCGGCGTATCCAACAGCTGTGAATACCGAGGCACAGGACGGCGGGACGCGGTCGGATCATTCTTGTCGCGGCCTGCCAGAACTTCGAGCATGATTGCGCAGTCTTGGGCTGACCGGGCCATGGGGCCAATGTGGTCAAGACTCTGGGCAAGGGGGAAGCATCCGTAGCGGCTGACCCTGCCCCACGTGGGCTTGAGTCCAGTAATTCCGTTAGCGCTTGACGGAAGGCGAATAGACCCACCGGTGTCGGTGCCGATGGACCCAAAGCACATGCCTGCGGCTGGTGCGACACCTGACCCGCTGGACGAAACGCCGGGCCACGTGTTTTCATCCCACGGGTTGACGGGCGTCTGCAGGTCGGGGTGGTGACCCGAGTACGCCCCTTCCGTCATCGCGAGCTTTCCGAGATTCACGGCTCCTGCCTCGCGCAGCTTCACAACGACAGTGGCGTCGAAGTCAGGCACAAACCCGTCATGAATTGCGGTGCCGGCACCTGTTGCAAGGCCTTTTGTGTTTGCCAGGTCCTTGATCCCAACTGGAACGCCGTGAACACCGCTTCGGATACGCCCTTTTCGCCGATCTGCATCGGCAGCCCGCGCCGCTTCAATAGCTCCTTCTGCATCGACGGTGCGATACGACTTCAGCGTTCCGTCTAGCTTGTCGATCCGCTCAAGCTGAGCAGAGGTCACTTCTTCTGAAGTAACTTCGCCCTGTCTGATGAGTTCGGCGATTTCGGACAATTCAAGATAGTGCAGTTCATCCACGTTGATGCTCCTCTGATCCTCAGCAGAAAACTCTTCTGCTGAAGCCGACGATACTGACGTACAGCACGGCCGCATAGAGGGCGTCCGTCTTGCGGACCTGCCCAACCAGCCGAAGCCACCGGCCTCACCCAATCTTGGGCCTGGGAAACGGCATGAGCGCTTCGATAGCAGCGGCGACTCGCAGCACTGTCGCTTCGCGGTAGGGCATGCCGACGATCTGCACACCGGTGGGAACACCTGCCGAGCCGATGCCGCTGGGCACCGACATGGCGGGCATCCGGTTGGCGATGTTGAACGGCACCACCTGGTGTGCTTCCCAGTAGAAGCTGTGCTCGCCGTCGGGCCGGTCGATGCCGGTGGTGAAGTCCTCCCCAGCATCGAGGTCTTCAACAGCCGAAGTCGCCGTGATGAGCACGTCGACCTCATCGAGTGCCGCCAGCAGCTTCTGCTGAATGTCAGATTCGATGAGAGCAGCCTCCAGCAGCGAGGTTTCTTCGGCAAAGCGCGTGGTCCTGCGGACGAACTCCTGCGTGTAGGGCTCGAGAACCGTGATGTCGCCGCCGGCCTGCCGCTCAACGTTGGGCGCCAAAAGTCCACCGTAGTGAGCCATCGAGGCGCGCGTGACGTCCTCAAGCTTCAGCTGAACATCAACGGGCACGACCTGCGCACCCGCCGCCTCCAATGCCTCCGCAACTCGTTCAACACCCAGCCGCGTTGACTCATCCAGCTCATAGCAGCCCAGGTCAGCACTGACCCCGATCCTCCAGCCGCTCAGATCGACGTCGTGTACCTCGGCCCCCGCAGGCACCTCCTGCCCCGAGGTGTAGCTGTACTGCCCGAAGTGATGTTCCACGGGAAACGATCCGCTCACGGGAATCGTCGCCATATCGAGCTCTGACGGCCCCATGATCTGGTTGAAGACCAGCGCGGTGTCCGACACGGTCCGCGCCAGAATGTGGTCGCCGCGGTACCAGTCGATGTTCATGGGCACTGCGCCCGGCGTGCGCCCGTACGAGGTCTTCAGTCCGGGCAGACCGCAGAAAGCTGCGGGAATTCGGGTGGACCCGCCGATGTCACTCGCGGTTGCAAAGGGTGCGAAACCTGCGGCAACTGCCGCACCGGAACCCCCCGAGGAGCCGCCCGGGGTCTTGTTCGGGTTGTACGGGTTGCGGGTGACTCCCCATTCGCGGGTGTGGGTGAACGTTGCGCACGACATTTCCGGCGTGGTGGTTCGCCCAAAGGGAATCGCTCCGGCTTGCTTCAGCCGAGCAACGATTTCGGCGTCCTTTTCGGCAACCCTTCCCTGCAGAGCTTGAGAGCCGCGTGTCGCTGACAGTCCCGCAACGTCGTGCTGTTCTTTGACGAGGAACGGCACACCCAAAAGCGGCCGTTCGGCATCGTGGTGGGACGAACCGATTTCGCAGCAATCGCCGGCACTGTCCTGGTAGTACCTCGTGGCTTCCTCGGCGAGTTCCCGCGCAGATTCCACCTGCAGGTCGACAATCGCGTTGATCCCGGTAGCTTTGTCGAGCTCCTCAATTCGCTCAATCAGATGGTCGAGCACCTCAAGCGGTGTGAACTTTCCTGCGCGGAATCCGCACAGGAGCTCACGAACTGATAGCCAGTGCAGCTGATCGGCAGTCATAGCACTCCTTTGTGATGACCTATGTGTGCGTAGGCAAGCCATTTCGGCTTGGCCCTACCTTAAACCCATACTCGGATGTCCCTATGCGCGTCTGACCCAACCCGCCGAATCCAGGCCACCCGCCAAGGCCGCCGGTCAGCCTCACTGAGCCAAAGCCGCCCGTTACCTCGCCTGCGCGCGTCCGCCGGCCTGCCGCACGACAATCGCCAAAAGGAGCGAGGCGCCGCCGGCTACCGCTGCGAACATGACTGCCGCTGTGATTGTGACGGCGGCACCTCCGGCCCCAGAGGCGGCACCGAAGGCCAGGGGGACGGCGAGTCCCGTAATGCGCTGGGACATGCCCATGGCTCCGAAGTGCGCCCAGGGACGGAACGATCCGATGGCCGACCGGTTGACGTTGAGCACTGAGACGACGATTGTGCTGGCCACGACCGGTCCGCCCAGGGCGATGCTGAGGGCCACCATCCAGGGCTGATTGCTGATGGCCGCCATAACTCCGCCAATACCGGCAATGGCGGTCGTCACAATGAATTCAACGTTGCAGCGCACAAAACCACCGCGGGCAATGAACGCTACAGAAAGAACGGACAGCAATTCGCGCAGCACCAGGCCCACACCGATTGCCGCACCGACCGTGCTTCCGGCGCTGGCTTTTTCCACGGGCAGAACGGATCCGTGAAGCAAGAACATGAGCGGTGTGCTGCAGGAGACCACGAGAGCCAACATGAGCATCGGCGAATGCACTGTCGCTGAAACTGAGGCCGCCATTGCGGCAACCGGGTTCAGGGACGCGCCCTCTTCTGTGCGCACGGGCCGGGGGAATCGGTAGCTCAGCGCCCCGAAGAGCAGACCGAGCCCCACCATGAACCACCACATGATCCACGCGAGGTCCTGAGACAAGACCGCCGAGATGATGAGGGCGGACCCGAGAGCTCCACCTCGTTGGAGGATGACGTTGATCCGCTGACCGTCGGTCTGCCGCGGCCCCAGGAGGTTCGAAAAGTAGGCGATCCCGGGGATGTACAGCAGGCTCGAACAGACCGAGAACATCGTGGCCAATACCAGCCACGCCCATCCGTGGACACCGTCCAGGGCGGCGAACAGCGCAAGAATTGTGACCAGGCCGCCGGCGATTCGGGTGACTCGCCGGTTGCCGATCCTGGCGGACAGTGCAGTGGCGAAGGAATCAAAGGCAATGCCCGCTCCCATGTACAGGGCGAGCGCAATAGGCCTGATGACAGGGTCGGAAATAGACAGCGGGATGGCAGTCATGAGCAGCGTGTGCACCCCGAAGTACAGGGAAATCTGCGTGGAAATCGCCCAGTAACGCCGGCCGCGCCTGCGAAGCTTCGCCCAGTCGATTCTGTGCTGCCGTCCCACGCTTGTCCTTTCTGCTCGCTGTTGCGTTCGCTGCGGGCTGCACCCAGCCGCCCCTACCGCCGTCACGTGCTGCGGCTTCGCTGCCACAGCAGTGCGGTCAGGAGCGCTGCCGCTGATTCTGGGTTATCAAGTGACACTCCCAGTGTCGATGCTATGCGCCCGGCTTTTGCGTAAACGGCCGGCCTGCTGATTCCCAGCTGGCGCGCCACGGCAGCCTTCTGCCCGCCGCACAGCAGGTAGACCCACAGGAACTCAAGATCTTCTGACGAGGCGCCGCTCGCTTCCCGCGGCTTGTTTCCGCGGGTTTCGGGGCTGGTTGGTGTGCTTGTTTTCAGCAGCGGTCCAAGTTCGGCGTGGGCGAATGCGCTCATTCGCGGGTCGTCACTCAGGCTGGCGATCAGCCCGTTGAGCCGCAGATCGGAGAACCTGTAGAACGGCTGACGGCGGATGGACATGCCCGCGGCCACGTGGGCGGCTTCGACCGCGATGGGGATGTCATCGGCAGCGGCAACGAGCGCCTGGCTCAGCTGACCTGCGCCGACCGTGATGGTTTCGGGGATGGCCTTGGTGAGGTCGCGGCACAGTTCAGCGGTGAGGTCGTCCGCCGAACCACCCACACTCGATGGAAGCCCAAGGATTGCGACAACTGTTCCGGTGCGCCACGCGGATGTCACGGCAGTCAGCCCCAAGCGTTCGGCGGCGGCCACGAGTTCCAAACGCAGGCCGCGTTCGCGCAGCTGGTAGTCGGCCGCTTCGTCTTTGGTGACTACCCCGCCGGCTTCCCCGGCTTCGACCCCACCGGCACCGCGGTCGCCGGCAATGCCACCGCCGCACATTTCGACCGCTATTGCCATGAACCCGCCCGGGCCGTGCAGGTCAGCTGCGCGGCCGCGTCTGAGCGCCTGTTCTTCGTTCATGTGCGGAAGTTCTGACACGAAGTGGTCGCTGGCGCGCATCCGCAGGTCGTATGTGGTCTGTGAGTGTGCGCGCACCAGCGTGATGGCTTGGCTTGCCCGCTGCAGGACCTCGGCCGCGTAGGGGTCGTCTTCACGTGCCGAAGGGGCGACCACCCGACCCCACCTGCGGCCTTTGACGCCCACCGGGACTGCCTGGGCAGCCGACGGCGGCCAGTTCTCTGTTGCCGCAAGGGCATCGGCAGGAGCATGAGCGAGGATCCTGTGGGCTGCGTCTTCGAGCACCACCGGGGTGCCCAAACGCCTGGCGGCTTCGCGCACGATCACGCTTTCGTCCGCACCGCTCAGACTCAGTTCGGTAAAGGCCTCGTGGAGTTCGCGGGTGCGTTCGACAATGCTGAGCTGCTGGCCGATGAGCACCCGGTGGGCTTCCTGCGTGATCCGCACAAACCGCACGCGGGATCTGAGCGCTATAACGGGCATACCCGCTCCCCTCCCGGCCTCAGTGAGCACTTCAAGAGAGCGGGGGCTGGCGAGCCCCACCTCGTCAATTGCCTCAACCGCGAACCCCACGGCCCCGGCCCTGCGCGCCTGGTCGAGAAAAGCACGGGTGTGCTCGACGGAGTGTTGGAAGGCCGGCGAGGACGACAGCAGCATCTCGCCACCTTCCAGCAGGTCGGTGACTGCGTCAGTTTCAGCAATGTGGACCCAGCGGATCGGGGTGTCGAGGTGCTCTTCACCTGCGAGAACTACGGGATTGCCGAGTTTCACTTGGGGAAGCTGCAGGAAGTTCCTCACGGTCAGATCGCGCGGGCCGTCGGTTTCCGGAACAGAGCCAGTGTGCTGACCAGCACTGATGTCCTGCATAGACCCCGCCTTTCACTGTGTAAAGAAAGCTTAGGGCTGACTTTACAGAATGGCTCTTGGCGTGGGCGGAGACCTGCGACATACTGACGCGGATAGGACGAACCGCCGCCCTTCCGAACTGCGTTCAACGCCACGTTCAGCACAGCGTCCAGCAAAGCCACTGGATCATCGCTGAATCGGATCGCAGCAGCGAGGGGCACCGTGAGCAAAGGGGCTCTTATGAACATCGACGTCGATGACGCCGCACGCACATACGAACTCGACCGCGCCCACGTTTTCCATTCGTGGTCAGCTCAGGCGCAGATCAACCCGATGACCATCACGCGCGCCGAAGGTTCGCACGTGTGGGACGGCGAGGGGCGGAAATTCCTCGACTTTTCGTCGCAGCTGGTCAACACGAACATCGGACACCAGCACCCCACAGTCATTCAGGCCATTAAGGACCAGGCTGATTCAATTGCGACGATCGCCCCGTCCCACGCCGTCAAGCCGCGCTCTGAGGCTGCCGCGCTCATCACCGGCCTGGCACCAGACGGCATGGACTACGTGTTCTTCACCAACGGCGGCGCGGATGCGAATGAAAACGCTGTCCGTCTGGCGCGACTGCACACGGGACGCCAGAAGGTGCTGTCGGCCTACCGCAGCTTCCACGGTGCCACGAGCCTGGCGGTGAACCTCACGGGCGACCCCCGCCGCATTCCCAATGACACCCCGGGTGAGGGCGTTGTTCACTTCTTCCCGCCGCACACCTACCGTTCGCACTTCGGCACGGACAGCGATCAGGATGAAACCGAACGCGCTCTGCGCCACCTGGAAGACGTCATTGTGCTCGAGGGCGCGCAGAGCATTGCCGCACTCATTCTGGAGACGATTCCCGGAACCGCCGGCATCTACGCTCCGCCGCCGGGCTACCTCGAGGGTGTCCGTGAGCTGACCCGCAAGTACGGGATCATGTACATCGCCGACGAGGTGATGGCCGGCTTCGGTCGTTCCGGTTCGTGGTTCGCTTTTGAGCAGTTCAATGTCGTACCGGACCTCATCACCTTCGCCAAGGGTGTGAACTCCGGATATGTGCCGCTCGGCGGGGTCATCATGTCCAATGAGATCAAGAAGACCTTTGATGACCGCGTTTTCCCCGGTGGCCTCACCTACTCCGGCCACCCGCTGGCGACCGCGGCTGCAGTTGCGACGATCAAGGCCATGCGCGACGAGGAAATGGTGGAAAACGCCGCACGCCTGGGCGATGAAATCATCCGCCCGGCGCTCGTGAAGATGCACGCCAACCACCCGTCGGTCGGTGATGTGCGCGGCCGTGGCTGCTTCTGGGCGATTGAGCTGGTCAAGAACAAGGAAACCCGCGAACCACTGGCACCCTACGGTGCGACGAGCGAGGCGATGAACGCCACGATCGCCAAGATCAAGGAGTACGGTGTTCTTCCGTTCGCTAACTTCAACCGCATTCACGTGGTGCCGCCGCTGAACACATCGGACGAAGACGTTGCGGCGGGCCTGGATGCCATTGACCGTGCCCTCGATGTCGCGGATACGTTCACGGAGTAAGGAGCCACGATGTTCGGACTTCCCACAGCAACGCTGCTCATCATTGTGGGCATCCCCCTGGGATGGATTGCCTACACGCTCATCTTCTTCTTTTCGTCGTCACACTGGGGTGCCGAAGATGCAGAAGAAACCCCAGCCGGCACCAACGATGCCGGTGCGGGGCAGGTGAGCTCCACCTCGTCAGCTCAGGCAGGCCACACACCAGGGGCAGCCGCACCTGAAGAAGGAGGTGCCCTGTGAGCATCGAACTGACATTCCTCCTCATCTACTTTGTCGCCATGATTGCGATCGGCGTGTGGACCATGCGCCGCAGCTCGGTCGGCGAAGAGGGCTTCCTGCTGGGTGGGCGCAGTCTGGGTCCGGCGGTCACGGCTCTGAGGCTGCAGTCGTCATCGATGTCGGGCTACATGTTCCTCGGCGCGGGATCGCTTGGCTACACGCAGGGCTACTTCGGCATGTGGTACGCGATGGGTGACATCGGCGGTGGTGTGCTCAACCTGTCGATTCTGGGCAGGCGCATGCGCAAACTGTCGCAGATCCTCGGTTCGCTGACCTCGATTGAGTATTTGGAGCACCGCTACCCGTCGGCGTGGACGCGGGCAGTGGCCGCACCAATCGCGCTGGCGTGCATGTTCCTGTACGTGCTGACCCAGTTCATTGCCGGTGGGCGCGGGCTGGAAATGGTCACCGGCATTGACTTCAAGTGGTCGCTGCTCATTGCGATCAGCGTGATTGTTCTCTACACGTTCCTGGGCGGATACCTGGCTGTTGCGTATTCGGACTTCGCGCAGGCGATCATCATGCTGATCGGCATGCTGTGGATTCTCATTGCCACGCTCATGGCGGTTGGCGGCCTGACCGCGGGCAACAACGCTGTTGCCGAGATCAACCCGAACCTGCTGACCATGTGGGGTCCTGACGGTTTTGAGTCTGTCCAATGGGGTGTGATCATCGGTGCGCTGCTGATCTTCTCGATTGGCTACATGGGCTACCCGCACGTCAACGTCAGCCACATGGCGATGAAAAAGCCGTCGGTTGCGCGCACTGCGGCGCTGTACTCCACGGGCTTCAACCTGCTGTTCGTGCCGGCCCCGTACCTTGTTGGTGTTATGGCGCTGGTGCTGCTTCCGAACCTGTCGGATCCGGAGCTGGCCGTGTTCGGAATTGCCGAGGCGGTGCTGCCGAACTTCGCTGTCGGCATCGTGATGGCTGCGATCATGGCGGCGATTATGTCGACGGCGGATGCGCTTCTGCTGCAGAGCGGCACGATCGCGTCGCACGACATCTTTGAGCGGTTCATCAGCCGCAGCGGTACGCAGCGCCAGGCGGTGTGGGTTTCGCGCATTACGGTGCTGGTGCTTGCTGTGATCGGTTTTGTTGTTGCCGTGACGGGTGCGCCCGGTGTGGCTGACCTGGTCATCTTCGCCACCACGATCCTTGGAACGTCGTTTGTTCCCGCGTATGTTGCCGCCGTGTGGTGGAAGAAGGCGAACACCGCCGGAGCGATTTCGTCGATGATCGTCGGCGCTGTTGTTCCCGTTGTGTGGCAGCTGGGTGGTCTGACGGAGAAGACGTCGATCGACCCGATGGCAACAGTTGTTGTCTCCGCACTGACGCTTGTTGTGGTGTCACTTGCCACGCAGAAGGCCAACCCCGTGCCGGAGCACATTGTCGACGCCCTGAACGAAACTGCGAAGGTTGGGCCGATTCCGGCTCGGCTGGCCATGGGGCAGAACCCCGGTCTTGCCACGCAGGTTCCTGTGGAGGATGAGGGTGATGCTGGTGACGCCGCGGCGGGCGGTGCTGGCTCGGCGGGTGCCGCGGGCGGTGCTGGTTCGGCGGGTGCCGCGGGCGGTCAGGTGACGGAAGCTGACGAGGTGGAAGGCACCTCGCGTGACTGACCCGAACCAGGTGACGGGGTCAGCTGGGCTGCGTGCAGTCCGGCTGACCCCGTCGGTTTCGGCCCCTGAGGCCGAGGAGGTTGTTCGCCGCAGATTGGGCGGCGGGCAGGCATCCGCGCGGCCGGTGCATCACCCGTTTTGGCATGTGCGGATTACTGCCCATCGCAAACGTGGTCGGTTGGGTGTTGTTGATGTGTTTGTTGATGCAATGGGTGGTTCGTCCTTCATCACGCACGTGCCCACTGACGGTGAAGAAGTTCCAGCTGAAGGTCCGCTCGCTGAACCTGCCCCCGAGTCTGTTGCGAAGTCGGCCCGCAACTTGGCGGGAGCTGCGCTGCGCAAACGCTACAAGCTGGGCGCCATGTTCGATGTTGAAACCAGCCAGCCGCGTGGTGTGTTGAAGCCGAACTGGATCGTGACCGGCCAGGGCCGAGGTATTTCTGCCCGCATGATTGTTGACGGCTTCGATGGCTCCCATTGGGTCATCGAGGCAAAGAAGACGAGCTGATCGTTTTTCGCGCGCAGTCGTTTTCGCGCAGTCGTTTTCACGCTCAGTCGGGCACGGGAGGTCGTTGCGGCTCTCCCCACCTCGGCGGCTTCCGGGCAACCCAGACTCACGCTTTAATGCAGATTTGCGCGCTAATGCGCCGCATTAAAGCGTGAGTCTGCATTTCCGCGTGAGAACGGACCCGTGAAGGCAGGAGACCGAGGCGGGCCGCGTGAGAACGGACCGGTGACGCCCCAAAAGTAGCCGCCACCTCATCCCTGTTATCCCCCTTATTTCCCGGCTAACCTTGGAGCATCATGGATGCCGAACAGATCGACCGGCTGCGCCGTCTAAACCCCGCGTGGAAGCTGCTGCGCGCTCAAAACGCGCCCTTGATTTTGTCGTTTTTGGGCCGGTATTTCATCGAGGAAAACCACGGCGCGACGGCCGCCAGCACACTTACGGGTGCGCTGGATGACGAGCTCTACGGGCTGAATGACCAGGCCGTCAGCCTTGGCGAACCTGCGCCGTACCCCAAGGACCCTACGGATTATTTAGAAGATTGGGCGGCGGACGATTCTGGTTGGCTGCGCAGGTTCTACCCGGTGGATTCTGACGAGCTTCACTACGACGCCACGCCTGCGCTGGAGAAGGCGTATTCGTGGGTGCTCGGCCTGCAGGTGCGCCCATTTGTGGCCACCGAGTCGCGGCTGCAGACGATTGTAGAACTGCTGCGGCAGATCTCGATGGGTTCGGAAGAAGATCCTGAGGAACGTATTGCGGAACTCAAGCGACGCCGCGATTCAATTGATCGCGAGATTCGCCAGATTGAACAGGACCCGCAGTTTGGCATGCTCGATGGCACCAGGCTGAGGGATCGGTATCAGCAGTTCACGTCCACCGCCAGGGAACTGTTGGCGGATTTTCGGCAGGTGGAGGAAAACTTCCGGTCGTTGGATCGGAGTGCTCGAGAGAAGATCGCCACGTGGCAGGGCAGCCGCGGCGAACTGTTGGATGAACTTGTGTCGACCAGGGCCAATATCGATGGTTCGGATCAGGGACGCAGCTTCCAGGCATTTTATGACCTCCTGTTGTCGGAGGCCAGACAGGAAGAACTGTCGCAGCTGCTTGGCCGCGTGTCGGAACTTGCTCAGATACAGACAGACAGCCGGTTGCGCACTATCCACCACGACTGGGCGGATGCCGCTGAGCGCACTCAGCAGACGGTGCGCCAGATATCTGAACAGTTCCGCAGGTTCCTGGATGACCAAATCTGGGTGGAAAACCGCAGAGTTCTGGAACTGGTAAAAGACATCGAGCGCCATGCCGTCGATGTTCGTGCGCAAGCGCCGAAGAAGGACTCTCCCGTCGGCATCGAAGTCGACGTCCCGGGCGTTGATGTGGCGCTGCCGTTGGAACGCCCTCTGTATGACGTGCGTCCAACCACCGAGGTCGACAGCCTTCTGCAGCCCAGCGAGGCCGAAGACCTCGACACCACCGCGCTTACATCACAGGTCTTTGTTGACCAGACGAAACTCTTAAGCCAGCTGGCCGCGATCATCCCACAGGGCGAATCGGCGCTGCTGGACGACATTGTGCAGATGTACCCGATAGAACAGGGCGTGAGCGAACTCATCGGCTATCTGTCCCTGCCGGCTGAGGATGTTCAGGTGGATATCAACGACGATGTCGAATCGACCATCGAAGCCAAGGATGACGAACTCACGTACCAGGTGCGGCTTGCTCAGATTAAGGTAACCAGATCTTGAGGACACTACAGCCATGAGAACTCCCGAGGAAACAGCGGCGGCGCGCAGCATCATCGCCCTGATGCGCGGTGTGGTGTACCAGGAAACTGCAGAAGACGTCTGGCGTGACCTTCTTAAGAACCCCGCCCCGGTGCGCGATCATTTCAACACCATCGGCCTGGATGTTGTGGTGGATGAAAACGAGGGCTACGCCTATCTGCGCATGCAGGAAGAACGGGAGGGCGAAGAACCACTCCCCCGTTTGATCACACGCCGCAAACTTCCCTACAACGACTCCCTGCTGCTGGTGTTGCTGCGCAGACGCTTGGTGGAATTCGAATCCCACGGCGATCAGGGCCGCCTGGCGGTGGATCGGGATGACATCGTTGATTCGCTCCGGGTCTTTCTAGCTGACTCTTCTGACGAAGCCCGGATCATCAACAACATCGACCAGAGCATAGGCAGGATCGAGAAGCTCGGTTTTCTGCGCAAATTGCGCGGTGAAAACGATGTGTGGGAAGTCCGCCGAATTCTGAAAGCCTATGTCGATGCGCAGACGCTGTCTGATTTTGCGCAGAAGCTGGACGAATATAAGTCCGTACTGAACCAGGGTGGCAATGAGCGAAGGTCTGTTCTCCACAGTTGAAGTTGAGGCGACGGGCAAACCGGGCTACAGACTTGAACGGATTGAACTGTACAACTGGGGTACGTTCGACAACCACGTCAGCTACTTGTGCCCGAATGGCGAAACGGCGCTGCTGACAGGTGATATCGGCAGTGGAAAGTCGACGATTGTCGATGCTGTGAGCACCTTGCTGTTGCCTTCGCACACGATTGAATACAACAAGGCCGCAGGTGCCGGTAGGCGTGAGCGTAGTTTGCGCAGCTACGTTGAGGGCCACTACAAATCTGAGCGCGACGAACAAACCGGCACATCCCGCCCGGTGGCTCTGCGCGGCCACAATGCCTATTCGGTGATTCTGGGGACCTTCACCAACGAGGGATACGGCGAAACTGTGACCCTGGCCCAGGTGTTCCAGCAGCGCGATTCAACGGGCCAGCCGTGGCGACGGTTCTTCTCAGCACCCAAGCGGCTGACCATCCTGGATGACTTTTCAGGCTTCGGCACCGATATCAACGACCTGCTGCGCAAGCTGCGGAAGAAGGACGTCGCTGTTGACGACACCTTCCCGAACTACGCCCGCCGCATGCGCAGGCTTCTGGGTATCCGGTCAGAACAGGCCATGGACTTGTTCCAGCAGACGGTGTCAATGAAGGCCGTGGGGGATCTCAACGAGTTTGTGCGCACTCACATGCTCGAACCCACCGATGCTGGTGGTCGGATCAGGCAGATCATCGACCACTTCGATGATCTTGAAAATGCCTACCAGGCCGTGCAGCGAGCCCAGGAACAGTTGGAGCTGCTTACCCCTCTGGTAGAAAACGCGGATAAGTACGAGGCCGTGATTGCCAAGAAGGACAATCTGGCCAAGCAGCGTGATGCTGTGGCTATGTTCTTTTCCGACATACGCGCGACGCTGCGAACTGCCAGTATCGAGCAGCTGGAAACTGATCTCACTACCGTCAACCAGCAGTTGGTGGCAAAGCGTGAAACCCGTGACAAGCTGTCTGCGGAACGTGACGATCTCATCGCGGCGCGGGCCTCGGCCGGCGGTGAGCGCCTGGAGACCCTGAGGCACAAGGCTGCGTCTGCGCGTGAACAGCAAGAACAGCGCCACGCTCGAAACCAGCGCCTGCAGGTGAAACTGCAGGATGCAGGCTTGGCTGAGGTTAAAACGCGGGCTGATTTCAACCAGATGCCCGGCAAGGCTCAAGAACAACTGGCGGTGCTGGAGCCAAAGGCCACCGAACTTGATAAGAATCGTTCGGCCATCGAAGCCGAAAAGCTGCTGCTCACCCGGCAGGAACGCGAAACCAAACGCGAACTGGACAGTCTGGCCGCCCGCCGGAACAACCTGCCCAGCAACCTGCTGGATATCCGTGAACAGCTCAGTGCGGCCACTGGAATTGCTGAAGACGAGCTCCCCTTCGCGGGTGAGCTTCTGGATGTTGCCGAGGAGTTCGAAGAATGGCGAGGCGCCGCTGAACGCGTGCTTAGAAACTTCGCCTTGTCGATGTTGGTTCCGCAGGCACACTACGCCGCGGTTGCCGAATGGGTGAACAGAACCCGGCTGCAGACCACGGGTCGCGGTGGCCGCACCACGGGTGTGCGTCTGGTGTATGAACGTGTACCGGATCGGCACGTGCCGCTGCAGCGCAAACCTTCGGCTGGGCTGCGACTGGCAGACACGATCGAAATCGAGGATTCACCCTTCCGCGCCTACTTGAAGAGCGAGGTAGAGTCCCGCGCTGACCACCTGTGTGCGGACACCGTTGAGGAATTTCGCGGTGCGCAGCGCGCGGTCACGCGTGAGGGCCAAGTGCGTTCGCGTGACCGCCACGAAAAAGACGACCGGCGTCGTGTGGACGATCCACGCGGTTGGGTCTTGGGCCGGGTCAGTGAGCGCAAACAAGAAGCTCTGCTCCGTGAAATCCAAGAACAGTACCAGCGTCAGTCGAAGCTGAATGAGGATCGGGAACAGCTTGCGGCCAGGCAGACAGAAGTCCAGGCTCAGTCCGAAGCCCTGCGTGCGGTTCTGGACTTTGACTCATGGGATGAAGTCGATTGGGAATCAGCTCGCGCCCGTGTACAAGCTGCTGAAGCTGAGATTGAGCGCCTGGAGAGCGGCTCCTCGGAGCTGGCGGAGATCACCCGCAGCTTTGAGTCCGTAGAACAGCAGATTAAGGAAAACGAGAACGCGCTAGATAATGTTGCCCGGAAGGCAACGACCCTCGAAGTGCGCTTAGGACAGGAACGTTCAGCGCTGGAACGTGACCGTGAAATCCTCGCGGCAGGCACTTTCGAAAAAGCCCAAGAATCCTTCGAGGACCTCCAGGCCCGGGTGCCTAAGCGCATCGCGTCCGTTGAACAGGCAGACGAACTCCAAGCCTCGACAGTCAGTGCGATTGCGAAGGAGATCGAATCGGCGCAGGAGAAGATCAACGGCCACACCACAACGCTGCTGACGCAGATGGGCAATGTGCGCGAACAGTTCCCTGCAGAAACCACGGAAATGGATGCCAGCGTGCACGCGCGCAATGCCTATCGCGAATTCCACTCACGAGTGAAAAATGACGACCTCCCGAGGTTCAAAACTGAGTTTAAGGAGCAGCTGAACACCAACGCGATTCGCGAAATTGCAGGTTTTTCCAGTTGGCTCCGCCGGCAGGCGGATGAAATCGACGTGCGAATCGGCAAGATCAACGAAGCCCTGTCAGCTGTGGACTTCAATGAGGGCCGCTACATTCGTCTGGAAAAGTCCGCCACCATCAACCAGGATGTGCGCAAGTTCCGCAGTGATCTGCGTGATGTTACCGCCGAAGTCAGTGACAACGACGATTCGTCCCTGTACTCCGAGCAGCGTTTCCAGGATGTGCGGGCGATCATCGAGCGATTCAAGGGCCGCGAGGGGCACACAGACGCCGACAAGACATGGACGGCTCGTGTTACCGACGTGCGCAATTGGTTTACGTTCTCAGCTTCGGAGCGTGATCGTGAAACTGATGAGGAATGGGAGCACTTCCGCGATTCTGACGGCAAGTCCGGCGGGCAGAAGGAAAAGCTGGCGTACACGATCCTCGCCGCTTCGCTTGCCTACCAATTTGACCTGAAATGGGGTGCGGCGAAATCGAAGGACTTCCGCTTTGCCGTGATTGATGAGGCTTTTGGCCGCGGTTCCGATTCCTCGACCCGCTACGCCTTGGACCTGTTCCGCAAACTGGGCCTGCAGCTGCTGATTGTCACGCCGTTGCAGAAGGTCCACATCATCGCCCCGTACGTCAAGAGCATCGGCTTCGTCGACAACGTGGGCGGCAATAATTCTCGCCTGCTGACCATGACCATCGAGCAGTACTACAACAACATGGCCGACTCGGGCGGCTCGAAACCCGGAGGTTCGAAGCCCGGGGGATCGGTGTGAGTCGAGTCCGCGCTTGGAAATCCCCGCAAGACATCCGCACTGCGGTGCAGCGCCGCTGGAAAGACGGGTCGCTGCTGCGCGCCTACGCCCAGGGTGAGGAATTCCCGGTGATCACGGTGCCCCTGGGCGGGCCGACCTCCGCTGAGCTCGCCTCCCGCTGGGACGAATGGCGCGCCTGGTCTTCTGACCTTTCCCACGATTCGCGAGGTGGGGCTCACTACGACCTCGAACTCAAGTCTGTTGGGGGTCGGGGTGCGGTAGGTGCGAACTCGGTCCCTCACCGGGCCGTGATCAGTCGGTTCGATCAGGCTTGGAAGCTTCTTTCGGTCGGCCGGGATGTTGCCGCCTTTGATGAGTTGTTGTCGGTGACGAAAAAGCGGCAGTTGGAGGCTCCCTGGCACTGGGTTTTGCGCCGACCACTGGAGGCGCTGCGGTTGGCAGCGGAGTGGCCGCAGGTGTTGGCGGCCTACGAGTGGTTGGATGCAGCGCGGGGTTCAGGCCGCTATTTGCGGCAGGTGGATGCGGCCGGGGTCGATACGAAGTTCGTGGAGTCCAACCGGCGACCGTTGGCGGAAATGCTCGGGGTGGCTGCTGCGAAGGGCAAGTTCGAGCAGGCGTTGGGTTTGGCGACAAAGCCTGCGTATGTGCGCATGCGGGTGGACCCTGCGCGTTCGCCGGTGCCCGGCGTGGATGAGTTCACGCTGCGGGCGGATCAGTTGCCGGAGTTTGGTTTCGTACCGGACATCGTCCTGATTGTGGAGAACGAAATTACGTTCCTCACGGTTCCTGTGCCCGCCGATGGGGCCGTAGTGTGGGGCAAGGGTTTTGAGAGTCAGCGCAGCCAAACACTCGCATTTTTTGCGGGATCGGATGTGTTGTATTGGGGCGATGTGGATACACACGGGTTCAGCATTCTGCACGGGGTGCGGACACAACTGCCGCAAGCTGAATCAGTGTTGATGGATGAAGACACCCTGGAAGCGCACCGTAAATTGTGGGGTTCTGAACCTGCGCCGACGAATGCGTATTTGGAGAATTTGACCCCAACGGAGCGAGCGCTGTACGACGATTTGGTGTCGGATCGACTGGGCCGCAATGTGCGCTTGGAACAGGAACGCATCAACTGGGCGTGGGCGTTGCAACGGCTCGACTACCGCTGGGCACAGTAGGGGCTGGAGCGGGGTTCTGGAGGTCAGACTCACGCTTTAATGCAGACCAGCACCCCTCCGCCAGCCGCACGCTCACAAGGCCCGACCCGGCACCTCGGCGGCTTCCGGGCAGTGCAGACTCACGCTTTAATGCAGATTTGCGCTGTAATGCGCTGCATTAAAGCGTGACTCTGCATTACCGCGTGAGAACGGGCCCGTGAAGGGACGAGGTGGAGGTTGGGTGGGCCCGTGAAGGGACGAGGTGGAGGTCGGGTGGGCCTGCAGGCCGTGGTGGCCGCATAAAGCTCACGCACCACCAGCAGCACACTGCACAACGAAATCCGAATCTAAACACGCCTAGACAACTAATTCCGTCGCCTGATACGCTGAAACAACGATTTACGACGGAAAGGCTGAGTATGGCTGCTGAAGACGCAGTTTCGGATGCTGAACTCGACAGCAAGTCGAAGGCAATCATCGAAGCCCTGCAGCAGGACGGCCGACGCAGCTACGCCGAAATCGGCCGTGAGGTCGGGCTTTCAGAAGCCGCTGTCCGCCAGCGCGCGGCGAAGCTCACCGCGGCGGGAGTCATGCAGATCGTCGCCGTGACCTCACCCATGCAGCTTGGGTTCAACCGCCAGGCCATGATCGGTGTGCGAGTCAACAGTGACATCACCGGCACAGCCGAAGCACTCAGCAAACTCCCCCAGGTCAACTACACCGTCGTCACCGCCGGCGTCTACGACATCCTCATCGAAGTCGTGTGCGCCGATGACGACGAACTGATGGAAACCCTCCAACAGCTGCGCTCATTCGAAACCGTCGAATCAACCGACACGATGATGTACCTCAAACTCTGGGACCAGAAGTACAACTGGGGCACCCGCTAGCGCCTAGAACCAGCTAACACCAGGAACCGACCGGGGCCAAACGGCACCTCGCCCCACCCAAACAACACCCACAAAACCCGAAGCAGACACCTCGTCAGCGAACCCGCTGACCGAGGCAAGAAAGCAAGGATTCCAATGTCGAACATCGACCTTCAAGCAGGCCTGCGCGATCACCTGTGGATGCACATGGCCAGCCACGACCACCTGTTCACCGGCGGCCGTACTCCCGTCATCACCCACGGCGAAGGCCACCACGTGTGGGACGACAAGGGGCACAAGCTCATTGACGGCCTGGCCGGCCTGTTCACCGTCCAGGTTGGCTATGGGCGCGAAGAACTCGCCCAGGCCGCCTACGACCAGACGAAAAAGCTTGGCTTCTTCCCCCTGTGGTCCTATGCGCACGAACCGGCCATTGAACTGGCCACCCGCCTGGCCGCCTACGCACCGGGTGATCTGAACAGGGTGTTCTTCACCTCGGGTGGTGGTGACTCTGTTGAGTCCGCACTGAAGCTCGCCAAGAACTACTTCCGCCTGACCGGCAAGCCGGGCAAGCACAAGATCATTTCGCGTGCGACCGCCTACCACGGCACCCCGCACGGTGCCCTGAGCGTCACCTCGCTGCCGGACCTGCGCAACCAGTTCGCACCGCTCGTACCCGGTGCGCACAAGGTGCCGAACACCAACTTCTACCGCGCAGACGACCGCTTTTCAGGCGACGAAAAGGCCTTCGGCCGTTGGGCTGCCGACCGCATTGAAGAGGTCATCGAATTCGAAGGCGCAGACTCCGTCGCCGCGGTGTTCCTCGAACCGGTGCAGAACTCCGGCGGTTGCTTCCCGCCACCACCGGGCTACTTCGAGCGCGTGCGCGAAATCTGCGACGAACACGACGTTCTGCTGGTCTCAGACGAAACGATCTGTGCATTCGGCCGCATCGGCTCAATGTTCGCCTGCAACGACTTCGACTACGTGCCGGACATCATCACCACCGCCAAGGGCATCACCTCCGGCTACGCCCCACTGGGCGCGATGATCGCCTCGGACCGCCTGTTCGACCCCTTCGGCAAGGGCGGGGAGACCTTCTACCACGGCTACACCTTCGGCGGTCACCCCGTTTCCTGCGCTGTTGCACTGGCCAACCTTGACGTCATGGAAAAGGACGGCCTGAACGACCGCGTGGCATCGAACTCGCTGGCTTTCCGCAACACCCTGGAAAAGCTGACGGACCTGCCGATCGTCGGCGACGTCCGAGGTGAGGGCTACTTCTTCGGCATCGAACTGGTCAGGGACAAGGCCACCAAGGAAACGTTTACAGAAGAAGAGTGCGAGCGCGTACTCAACGGCTTCGTGTCACCGGCGCTGTACGAACGTGGCCTCTACTGCCGAGCTGACGACCGCGGCGAACCCGTCATCCAACTGGCTCCCCCGCTGACCTGCGGACCGGAGGACTTCGAAGAAATGGAGCAGATCATCCGCTCCGTCCTCGTCGACGCAGCCGAGAAGCTGTAAGGGGAACGGGGACGAGGTGCCGCAACCGGCACCTCGGCAACCGGCACCTGGGCGGGGGTCGGGAACTTGGTAACCGGCACCTCGGCAGCCTTTGGCCGACCCCAACCAACCCAGACTCACGCTTTAATGCAGCCTTACGCGCAAATGCGCCGCATTAAAGCGTGAGTCTGCATTACCGCGTGAGAACGCGCCAGAAAACGGACCAGCGAACGGACGAGGTGGAGGCCGGCCACCCGGCCCAGGCCCGCTACGCCTTCACCTCGTCTTTGGGCTTGGCCGTGGCAATAAAGACAGCAGCGATCAACTGTGCTGCGGCCATGTAAAGGGCTACGGGCACCCAGCTGCCGGTGGCGGCGTACAGGCTGGTTGAGATCAGCGGTGCCGGTGCGGACGAGATCAGCCCGCACAGCTGGTAGCTGATCGATGCGCCGGTGTAGCGGACGCGGGGCTCGAACAGCTCGGCGATGAAGCCCGAGGATGTCGCGTACACGAACGAGTGTCCGATGGGGAACGCCAGCACCATCGCGACGTAGGCGGCCCAGGTTTGGCCGGTCATCATGAGTCCGAAGATCGGAACCGAGACTGCCGCGGTGACGATCGAGCCGATGATGAGCATCTTCTTCTTGCCGTGCTGGTCAGCGAAGATGGCGACCAGCGGAATGGCGATGATGTCGAGCAGCGAACCAAACGCAATGGCCAGCAGCACGGTGCCGCGGCTCATGTCGGTTTCGGCCGGCGCTAGGGCCAGCAGGTACACGGTGACCAGGTAGAACAGGGTGTTCGATCCGACCAGCGTGAAAATGCCGACGAGCAGCGAGTGCTTGTGGTCGCGAAACATTTCGAGGGCGGGGACGACGGCGTGCGATTCGTCCTCGTGCATTTTCTGCATGTCCGGGGAGTCTTCGAGCTTCAGGCGGATGATGAAGCCGACCAGCACCAGCAGGGCGGACACGAGGAACGGGATGCGCCAACCCCAGCTGAGGAACTGCTCTTCGGGCATCATCTGCACCAGGAAGAACGCGCCGGAGCTCAGCAGCGAACCGGCGGGCACACCGGCTTGCGGCCATGAACCATAGAAGGCCCGCTTGTGCCTGGGCGCGTGTTCAACGGCCATGAGGACGGCACCACCCCATTCGCCGCCAACACCGAAGCCCTGGATCAGACGCAGGATCACCAGCAGGATGGGCGCGGCAACGCCGATCGTGGTGTAGCCGGGCAGCAACCCGATGGCGACCGTGGCACCGCCCATCATGAGCAACGACAACACGAGCATCTGCTTGCGCCCGATCCTGTCACCGAAGTGCCCGAACACCAGACCACCCACGGGCCGGGCGATAAAGGCCACCGCGAAGGTCGCAAGGGCGCTCATCTGGCTGGCCACCGGGCTGAGGCTGGGGAAGAACTGGTCGTTGAGCACCAGCACCGCCGCGGTGCCGAAGAGGAAATAGTCGTACCATTCGATCGCCGTGCCGAGGAAGCTGGCAAAGGCAACTTTGGCTGGGTTTTCCGGGGTTTTCGCAGCTGACGAGGTGCCTGTTGGGTTACCGGGCTGGGCACCGGCTGGGTTACCGTCGGGGCCGGCGGCGGGGTTGCCAGCGGCGGGGTTGCCAGCGGCGGGGTTGAGCTTATCGCTCATCGTTGAGCCTCTCTGTGTGTCCATGTGTGCACCAGGATGGGCTGAAAATGGTATTTCACCTGGTGAAAGTGGCCGCAGTCACGCTACCGCATGTGCGCTGAAACACAAGAATCGACCCAACTTGTGGGATGCGGCATCGGCGCTCCAGGCACCTCGGCGGCCTCCGACCACCCCAGATTCACGCTTTAATGCAACCTCACGC
>NZ_KV786009.1:39237-48476 GCF_001806795.1 Brevibacterium sp. HMSC22B09
AGATTCACGCTTTAATGCAACCTCACGCGCTAATGCGCTGCATTAAACCGCAAATCTGCACTACTGCGTGAGAACGCGCCAGCAAACAGCCGAGGCGGAGGTCGGCAGCGCCTGTAGAGCCTACTGTCCACCGAACGAACGAGGCGGAAACCAGTAGCGAACCCACCCCAACCAGCCCAGACTCACGCTTTAATGCAGATTTGCGCGCTAATGCGCCGCATTAAAGCGTGAATCTGCATTACCGCGTGAGAACACGCCAGCAACCAGCCGAGGCGGAGGTCGGGCCGGACTGCCCACGCCGGCCGAGGTGGGCAAGTTGGGCTGGCTGGGCTGGCCGCTCCGGCGCAGCAACGATGCACTCCCACCCGCGCTGACAAGGCCCAACGAAGCCCGGCATGACGGGGCTCGAGTACAATGAGCCCACTCGAACAACACACCAGTTCCCGCGTACATACAGGGCACTGCACTACCCGACGGGCGCCCCGACTTTCGTCCCGGCAGCCACCTCGGCAGAACAGAAAGATTGGTCCGCTTTGTCTGAATCGGCTTCGCGCTCGTCGCACGGCACCCCTAACGCTGCACACATCACCGGCAACATCGACGCCGCACCGCGCCTGGTCGCATACGACCACGAAAGCAGACGACCGATGTTCGCATTCATCCTGTACATCCTCGCTGCACTCATGGTTGTCATCGCACTTGTCATCAGCAGCGAAGCCAGCGAACCCCTGCGGGCTGCTCCCCTGTGGGGCTCAGCAGTCGTCGTCGGCGGTCTCGGTGTTGTGGCTCAGCTGCTGCAGCGCTTGTGCCGAATCCTCAAGGACATTCGCGCGGAACTTCAGAACCGCCGCTGAAAGCTCTCCCGCAGAAGAGCTAAAAGCCGACTGTTATCTACTGAGGTCACGAGCTCGACAACCCCTTGGTGAATACTCGCGTATTCGCTGAGGGGCTTCAGCGTTTCGCCATCTAGACGCACGGTTCGGCCGCTTTCCCGATCGTCGCTGACGACAACCCCGACCTCTGCGTGCTCCGAACTGACGAGCGTCGGATCAATCAGCATTGCAACCGTCAGTGCATCATGTACCCACATTCCCGGAATGTTTCGGGTTTCAGATGAGAAGCTGACCCACGGGCGCAGCGTGGGCACTAAAGCCCGCGTGAGGGAGTTGTCTAAACGTTCGAAAGCATCAAGGTCGTCGTGCGTAAGCATGGTTGTCGTCGTGACATCCATCGGGACGAGCGTCATCGGCGCTCCGCTGGCAATCACGGCAGCCGCGGCTTCCGGATCCAAGAAAAAGTTGGTATCAACCGGGAACCGATCTGCGTCAAAGGCCCCGCCCATTACGACAATTCTTCGGACGGCATCAGCTGTTTCAGGATACTTCCGCAGCATCAATGCAATATTGGACAGCGGCCCAATCGCTGCAATCGTAATTTCTCCAGGGTCAGCCAAAACCGTCTGCGCTAGCCAATCGACGGCCCCTTCGTTGAAAGCATCCGCTGAACTCACGGCGAACGGTGCAGGCCCCCACAGCTTCTGAGCGAGTTCCCCGGTTCGCTTACGCTGTGCTTCCTCTACCCATTCGCGCACTCGCCGCGCGTTCACATAGGGCTCCCCACACACAACCGGAGCGTCCACCGCGAGTTCTTTCAGCAGCCATGATGCAGCCGCTGCGCCTTCTTCACGGGAAGTATTACCACTGACAGTCGAAACCCCGACGAGGTCAACCAACTGCGAATACGCAGCGAGAGCGATGGCGATTCCGTCATCGGTATTCGCACCGGGAATCCCATTTCCGGGATCGGTATCAATCACCAAACGCAAAGAACTGTTCTCCCGTTCCATCATGTCCGCTACACGTAACTGCTCTCGCAACCGCAAGAAGACCGCCGAATCAGGTCCCCTTGGGCTGCCAGAAGCTGCGGCTCTTTCGCTTGGAGCAGACACTCGACTGCGCTCTCCGCGTTGTCCGCAACGCACTGCTCAAACGTCGTTAAAGAGGGGATCGTGAATGAACCCATCGAGGTTCCGTTTAAAGCTGCGACTGCGACATCTTTCGGCACAGAAACGCCAGCCTCAGAGCACGCCGCAAGGAATCCAACAGCCTGGGATTCGTTTGCCGCAAACAGCCCGTCGAAATCCACAGCAGACTCAATCAGCTTTTCTCCCGCCTGATATCCACCTGAACGGCTATAAGGCGCACTTTGCAACAAGTTTGAGTCTTCCTGCAGCCCTCGGGCCCGGAGCGCTTCGGCCCACCCCTGCATGCGAATTCGCGAATTGCGCTGGTCAAGCGGTCCGGTGATCATCGCTATTCTTTGCCGACCGTGTTCGGCAAGGTGATCAACCGCTTTGAACGCCGCCGCACCCTCATCCAACCGCATGCAGTGCGCGAAGGACGGGCTATCCCAAGAGTCAAAGACCAGCACGCGGGTTGTGTCTCTTAACTTCTCCAGTTCCGGAGGGCACCCATCGACACCGTAGAAAAGAAGACCCTCCACCCGGTTCAGAACAAAGTTTTCCAAAAGGCTGGCTTCCTGCTGGCGATCATCGGCAGAATCGCCCAGCAGAATGTTCAAGCCCCGCTGCCGCGCCGCGTTGCCCACCGCGTGTGCCAGCTCAGACAAGTACGGATTCTTGATGTTGGGAACAAGCAGTCCAATTGTGCCCGTCGTACCCAAAGCCAAGGCTTTGGCCACCCCATTGGGGCGATAGCCGGTTTCCTTAATGGCTTCGATGACGCGTTCTCGCAGCGCTTTGGAAACTGGGCGCGGGCCGTTGTTGACTACGTAGCTGACGACAGCGACGGAAGTTCCCGCAACACGGGCCACGTCTTTGCGGGTGACTCTTCCCCCACGGTCATGCATACTCGGCCTCGCAATCCCAGCTTCCCAGCATGGGCACCAACAATAGCTAACAGACTCAGACTGCGTCTCGAATATCGTTGAGGTCGCGTCCGCGCGTTTCCGGCGCCACGAAAGTCGTAGCCAGACCGATTCCGGCCATCACCATCCAGTAAATGGCGAGCGGCCACCAAGCTCCAGCCATGGCCAAGAGAGCAGACGCGACTGCCGGGGCGGTACCGCCGGACAGAATTGATCCCAGTTCCTTCGCGACCGCCATCTTGGTAAAGCGGTTCTTTGCGCCGAACAGTTCCACGCCATAGGCAGCCTGCACACCAAAGATTCCCAACGAGGCTACGCACATAGCAACAACAATGACGATAACGGTCACCACGGGATCGCGAAGTTCAAGGATCCAAAAGACGGGGACTGCCATCAAAACGAGTGCGAAGCAGAACCAGCGGTACACGATGCGACGGCCGAACTTATCGGATAGGTACCCTGACAGCGGAATAACGGCGAATCCGAGGAATGAAGCGATGAGCACCGCCGTCGTTGAAACAGATTTGTCGATCAGAAGGATGTTGGCGACATAGCCGACAAGGAATCCCTGCGCCATGTATGACGGCCCATTTTCACCGATGCGAAGACCGAGCATGACGAAGAAAGCGCGGTTCCGCTGCCAAAAGCTGCCTTCCTCGGCAACCGACTGAACCTTCTGCGTACGCTGTTCGAGCTCTTCCTTGTGCTGAGCGAAAACCGGAGTTTCTTTCATAGTGCGGCGAATCAGAAGTGCACCAAGAGCAACGAGAATCGAGGCTAGGAATGGAATTCGCCAGCCCCAGGAGTAAAGCGCTTCATCTGGCATCTGGACTACAAGGAGCCAAGCGCCTGAAGCGAGGAGCGTACCGCTGTTCGAGCCAATGGCAACAATCGACGCAACAAGCCCGCGCTTCTTCGCGGGGGCGTACTCAGTCAGCACGATCGCCGCGCCCGACAGCTCAGCGCCAGCACCAAAGCCTTGAAGGACGCGCATCAACAAGAGAAGAAGCGGTGCGCCAAGACCAATCTGCTCATACGTCGGCAGCAAGCCGATAGCGGTAGTGGCCCCGCCCATGAGCGCAACGGTCACGACCAGGACGACTTTCCGCCCCTTCTTGTCACCCAGGCGGCCGAAGAAAATCGCCCCCAACGGCCGCGCGAAGAAACCGACCGCGTAGGTGGAGAAGCCCGCGAGCAGGGACACTGCCGGCGACTCCGAGGGGAAGAACAGGGTGTTGAACACCAAAGCAGTCGCAAGGCCGTAAAGCGCAAAGTCAACGTACTCCATCGTCGTTCCCAACCAGGAAGAAACGACAGCGGTTATGAAATTCGATCTCCCTTCTTTGGACTTCAGCTCTGCATCAGCTGCGAGGTTTTCGGCCATCTGGCGCTCCTATTCTACGCGGGTAGACCCTGTTGCTTTCGGTAAATTAAACACCCAAAGTGACAGACAAGTAAACAGGACAACAAGGCCCGTTGACGGAGCCAGCAACACACCGGGCTCGCATCCGCCCAAACGTCCAACAGAAAATGCCGGTGGGGTATGCAGTTCTGCATACCCCACCGGCATTTCAGGTCAGAGAACTAGCCTTCAGTAGCCTGACTCCAAGGGGCCAAACCACCCCGGTCCCACGGCCGCGTCATTCGACCCACCGCACCTGAGCGCCTCACCCTTCCTCAGACCTCAGCACACGGAACTTCGTCTGCCCGTTCGGTTTGTCGCCACCGTCGATCTTCATAGCCACAGCAGAATCAGTCATCGTCAGCCATCCCAGGCGCAGCTCCCCGGCTTCACTTTCACCGGCGCCAACGCCTTCACGCCACAGTTCTTCACCGGTGTTGGCATCGACGGCCACAGCGGCATCATCCTGGGCGAACACAACAGCATCCGCGCCCGCCACATACCCGGCGTCACGGGCAGCGGAACTTGCTTCCGCCTCGGCGGGGGCTGACCAGAGGACCTCCCCATCGGTCATGGAGACCGCATCGAGTGTGTTGTCGGGGCTGGGCACGAGCCCGTACAGCTTCCCGTCCTTGGTGATGCCGGCGGGCGTTTCATACGGCAGTCCGGCGCCGGCCAGACCCTGCGAGAATTCATCGCTCACGGGCTTGCGCTGCACGCCTTCGAGTTTGCCGCCGGTGAGGTTGTCGCCGACTTCTGCAAAGACTGCACCCTCTTCCGTTGCGGAGTAGCAGTACTTCTTGCCGCCGAGTTCGTGCATGCCGCCGGCAATGCAGTCGGCACCATCGGCATCGGTGTTGATTGTGACGGCGGGGTCCTTTGCAGCATCGACGTCCGACCATTCCTTGACGGTGTAGATGTCAGATGTTGTCGACAGGTCGGGGGTTTCCCGCTCCAGCGCGTAGTTGTCAGCGTCAACGGCGGACAGCTGGTAGATGTTGCCGACGGCATCGGGGTTGATATCCCCGCCATCGAGCCTGGTCACAACGGCTGCTTGGGCTTTGCCGTCTTTCAGGGAGGTCCGCTGCAGGACTCGCTTGTCAGGTGCCGAGCCCACATGCGTCAGGTATTCGCCGCTGGGGTCGACGGTCGGCATGCTGACCTGGCTGCCCTTGGGCAGTGCAGGCGACTGCCACTTGGGTTTGATCTCTTGAGCTCCCGAGGAGCCTTCTGGCAACTGCAAGCCCACGACTGCCGGTGACTCACCTGAGCAGGCCGCGACCTGCTGAGCATCCTGGCCAAGTCCTTGGAGCGCAAGGACGATCGTGTCGGAATCGGTGACAGGTTTGTCGTCAAGAAGCCAGTACGCCTTGGCGGAGCACTTGCCGAGCGAACCCGGGTCGAAGGTCCACTGTTCTTCGCCGTCTGCCGTGTTGAGGCCGTGGATTTTGCCGGTTTGTGAGTCTTGGTAGATGAAAGTGTCGCCCTTGATGTAGGACTCGGGGCCGGTGATTCCGGCATCGGTGGGTGGGATGGCCAATGATTTGGACCACAGCTCTTTGCCGTCACCGTCGAAGGCGCGCATTTTCTGCGCGACACCGTCATAGAGCACCGCGAAGTTATTACTCGAAGCGAAGACAGTTGCCGCCGCATCGAGCTTCTGCCAGGAGCCCCATTCGAGCTTAGGCTCGCTTTTGTCCGGGTTGGCCGAATCACCAGAGCCGCCGGACCCTCCACACCCGGTGAGGACGAGTGAACTGGCAAAGACGACGGCCGCGGTGGCGCGCAGGGCCTGACGACGAATCATGGTGCTCCTTGACTACGGCTTGCCGGACGGCAACGCCCCTCATCGTAGCTAAGACGTTCCCTGTTCAAACTGGGCGAGCGCGGGTCGCCGAGGTGCCGGTCGCCGAGGCGGGCTGCCCAGGTGAGCGCCGGGCGGCCGGGTGGAATGTGCGCTGGAGCCGAGCCCAGTCAAGGCTCGCCCGTAGCCTTAGCCAAAAACGAAAATCGCCCAAGGATAAGCATTATCCTTGGACAACACGGCAATTCACCCAAGCATAAGCATTATCCTTGGACAAAACAGCGCTGAAGGAAAGGTTAGTGCTTATGTCGTGGACGGCTCGGGAGTGGACTCCTCCTGACAGTGCGCGGCGTCCGCGTGAACGCTGGCAGGGAACCTATTGGGCGTATCAACCGTTTTCGCTCACTGAACCTGAGTGGCGCATCGATCCTACGGTGGCCACTGAAGCCGGTCGTGTAGAGCGTCGTATCCGCAACCTGAAGTTTCATGAGGCCGCAGGAAAGCTCGAAGCGGTCTCGCGGTATCTGCTGCGCAGCGAAGCAGTCTCCAGTTCCTATATTGAGGGGCTGCGGTCCAATGCGCGGAACATTGTGTTTGAAGAGCTCAAACGGCTCGAGCACACTGCGACCGACACGGCAGCTGAAGCACATTCGTCAACAGCGGCTGAGGTTGCCGACAATATTGCCGCGCTGACCAGCGCTGTTGAACGTTTGGGTACGGCTGAGCGCATCACATGGGCTGACATCGAACAGCTGCAGAAAGAGCTGTTGCCCAGCCTGAGCACGCCGGGCATTCGTGACAGGCAGAACTGGGTGGGAGGAAGTGAGATTCACCCCGGCCAGGCGGAGTTCATTCCTCCGACTGAACAGGCGCTGGCTCCCGCGGTTGAGGATCTTGTTGAGTTCATGAACGGAGCTGCGACAGGGTGCCTGATTCAGGCGGGCCTTGTGCATGCGCAGTTCGAAACGCTGCACCCGTTTGCTGATGGCAATGGGCGCATTGGGCGAGCACTCATTCACACGGTGTTTGTTCGCGGTGGTCTGACGGAGGGGTCGGTTCTGCCCATCAGTCAGGTGCTGCTGACCCGGTCAGACGAATACGTCGCGGAACTCATGGCTTTCCGCGGCATCCCACGTGGCGCCGAATTTGTCACGAGCGCTGAACCGGTCCGTGAACTGAGCGTCAGCGACGGCATCAATGCCTGGCTTCGGCATTTCATTTCCGCGGCGGATGAGGCTGTGGATCTGGCGTCTGCACTTAAAGATGAGCTTGATGAGTTCGATCGCGATAGCCGCGCCCTCATCACCGCATATGCGGAGCGGACCGGAACGCGGATTCCGCGCAGCGATGCATCGGTGTGGAAGATCCTCGACATCCTGCCGAAGCTTCCGGCTTTGACTGTCGATGTGGCTGCTCGGCTGACCGGGACAAGCTCCACTTCAGCGCAGAATGCTCTTGAGCATCTTGTGGAGGCCGGCGTGCTTGACCGGCGCAACATCGGCAAAGGCAAACGCGGCTTCGTGTCCAATGACCTTTTCGATTTACTCAACTCAACCCAGCGAAAATGGGCAAGCACCCGGTTCGATACGCGCATCAGCAAACCGAACCGGCCGGCCCCAGGCAGTCCCGGCAACAAGAAATAACAAGCCTCAGCAGCCCGTTTATTCGCTACGCTTTTGGTATGGGACTGACAGCATCACTGATCCTCACAACTGAACAAATCTCGCCTCAGCAGATAGAGATCTGGGGGCTGGCCCCCACGCAGGACAACGGTGACTTGTGGACTGCTTTTCATAATCCAGCACAGCAGTTCTTCACACTGGCTCAGGCAGGTGAGTGGTCCCTCCTGTGGGATCCGCAGATGGTGGTTGCTGAATTCTTCGAGGCTGATTCGATCGCGCTGCCTGGTACTTGGCATGTGGCAAGCACGGTGTCTTCTGCTGGTTTTGTGGATTACCGGGTGTTCGTTGATGGCACCTTGGTTCGGCACCTGATGTCAGGCGATGATGAATTGGACGAGGGTGAACCTGTTGTCGATGAGTCTGGTTTTGTGTTCGCAGACGACGATCAGGCGGAACCATCGGCCGAGGTGGATGGGGACCTGATCATCCAAGAACTTCCGCGTGCCGTTGGGGCCGTAAGTGGGGACGAGGATGTGTTCACCGTGCGCGGACAGTATTTTGCCTACACCCACACCTCCCTTGACGACGCTGGAACCGTGCCGGACAGCACTCAGGTGGCAGGCACCTCGGCCGATGATCAGCCGAAGAAGACTTCATTCTTCGGCAGACTGTTCGGCAAGAAGTAACCCCACTCGATAGGAACCTCATGGCTGCGCCGAAGACTGTGACTCTGTTTCTTATGGACGGCTCCCCCGCTGGGCGCATCAAGTGCACGCTGGGCAATTGGATTGGTCAGGTGTACCGCATTCCGCGCACGGAAATTACACGTTCCGCTGATCGTGAAGAGCTCAAGCAGACTGGCGTGTACTTCCTTTTCGGCACGGATGCTGATTCAGGCGATGAGATTGCCTATGTGGGTCAGGCTCGCGAGCGCAAAAACGGCAATGGTGTGCTGGGCCGGGTCATGGAGCATTTCCGGCAGGAGAAAAACGAGTACTTCACGCATGCGGTCATGCTGGTCACGTCGGACGATTCGCTTGGTCCCACAGAGATTTCGTACCTCGAGAATGCTTTCCACAGCCGAGCACTCGCAGCTGGCCGCGTGCGCACGCTCAACAGCAATGACCCATCACCGGGCACTGTGACGGAGGAAAAGCAGGCGGACCTCGAGGAGTTCATTGCCTTTGCAACTATCGCTATCGGGTCGCTGGGGTACAGGATCTTTGAAAAGGCCGACGACGACAAGGCATCTGCCGCTGCAGCCCCGGCCCCCGCACCCGATGCAGAACCTCTGCTGAAGCTGGATTCTGCAGGTGCACGAGGTGAAGGTCGCCAGGTTGCCGACGGTTTCGTTGTGCTTGCGGGATCCGAACTTCGCATGTCGTTGACCGCGTCAGCCCCGGACAGCATTCAGAAGCATCGCGACCACTACGAAGACCGCATCGACAACGGTGTCCTCACAAAAGACACCGTGTTTTCGTCACCGTCAGCCGCCGCGCAGTTCCTTATGGGGGCTTCCGCCAAC
>NZ_KV786009.1:48496-50346 GCF_001806795.1 Brevibacterium sp. HMSC22B09
AGTTGGAGCAGCAAGAACTGGCGGAGTAACGGCGAACCGAACCGACCGGGGCGGCGCTCAAGTAGTGCCGCCCCCTGTTGTGTATTGACGAGACACCGCCCACCTCGTCCGTCAGGCCTTTTTGCGTTCGACCAGTTTGCGCTGTTCTAGGCGCAGCGTGACATCGGCTGATCGCGCAAGCTGCTTCGAGTGGGTGACGACGATGACGCATTTGCCCTTAAGGATGAGCTTGATGAGTTCGATCGCGATAGCCGCGCCCTCATCACCGCATATGCGGAGCGGACCGGAACGCGGATTCCGCGCAGCGATTCAGCGGTGTGGAAAATCCTCGATGTCCTGCCGAAGCTTCCAGCACTGACTGTCGATGTGGCTGCTCGGCTGACCGGGACAAGCTCCACTTCAGCGCAGAATGCTCTTGAGCATCTTGTGGAGGCCGGCGTGCTTGACCGGCGCAACATCGGCAAAGGCAAACGCGGCTTCGTGTCCAATGACCTTTTCGATTTACTCAACTCAACCCAGCGAAAATGGTCGAGTTGAGGTGGGGCCAAACAGAAAGGTATGCGTGCTGGCCAGCATAGGATCGTTGGAGGTTCGTATGCAGAATCAGTTGATGAATCTCATTGCTGCACCTGCCCGCGAACATGGCTGAGCGCGCACAGGGAGGAGACGGGATGATGCCATCCAACGATGCCCCGCAGGCACGCGGCGAAAGGCATGGGCAAAGCAATGACCTCGGGGGTGTACCGATGTTTCGCGGCATTGACCTTCCCGAGGCCTATCGGCGTCAATCCTACCACGATCCTACGGTGAGCCGTGAGACGCTACAGGAGTGGTTCTCATCCGCCAGGCTCAGCCGCTACCGGATCGAGCCGGTCGATGCGTGGTACGTGTGGAATACCCGCGTCTCGAAAGCATTCTTGGAAGACATCAGCCATGTGGAGGTATTACTTCGAAACTTCATTGACGTGCGACTGAACGCTGATGCTGGCATACGGTGTTGGTGGGACTCGCCGACCTTCGCAACGGAGGCATGCCCTACTACCCGGGCCGTAGCCGAGCCGATTTCGAAACTAACGTGGAGCTCATCCGTTGCGTCCGTAACCGCGCCTCCCACCAAGAACCCCTCATCAACGCGGATCTTGACCAACAAGCGGAGGTTCGCAGGCTTGCCAGTTACGTGACAGCAATCGACACCGTCGCCCGCAACATCAATCCCGACGCGGCAGACTGGATCGCCGCCCACTCTCGGGTGCTCGATGTCATCGCCCAGCGGCCCACATCACAACACCAGTGACCTGCGTTCGTCGTAAACCGACGCCCCATGGTTGGCGAAGCCTTACGCGAATAGAGCGGCCAGGGACCGGGTCATGGAGCATTTCCGGCAGGAGAAAAACGAGTACTTCACGCATGCGGTCTGCTGGTCACATCGGACGATTCGCTTGGCCCCACAGAGATTTCGTACCTCGAGAATGCTTTCCACAGCCGAGCACTCGCAGCTGGCCGCGTGCGCACGCTCAACAGCAATGACCCATCACCGGGCACTGTGACGGAGGAAAAGCAGGCGGACCTCGAGGAGTTCATTGCCTTTGCAACTATCGCTATCGGGTCGCTGGGGTACAGGATCTTTGAAAAGGCCGACGACGACAAGGCATCTGCCGCTGCAGCCCCGGCCCCCACACCCGATGCGCAGTTCCTTATGGGGGCTTCCGCCAACGGCAAACTGCAGTGGAAAACCGAGTCCGGTATTCCGCTTGGCCAGTTGGAGCAGCAAGAACTGGCGGAGTAACAGCAAATCGAACAGACCGGGGCGGCACTGAAGAAGTGCCGCCCCCTGTTGTGTATTGACGAGA
>NZ_KV786009.1:50366-84867 GCF_001806795.1 Brevibacterium sp. HMSC22B09
AGTGGGTGACGACGATGACGCATTTGCCCTGCTCATGGGCTGCGTTTCGCAGAATCTCAATAACCCCTTCGGCGGTTTCCTCATCGAGGTTGCCGGTGGGTTCATCAGCCAAGATGACCGGTGCAGAGGAAACCAGCGCGCGGCCAATGGCCACTCGCTGCTGCTGACCACCAGACAGGGCAAGCACATTCCGCTTCGCAGCAGCAGCATCAATGCCCAGCCGGGTGAGGTCGTCAACGCTGGCCTTGGGATTGACCAGGCGCAGGTTCTCCAGAGGAGTCAGATAGTCGATGAGGTTGTAGTTCTGGAACACCAGCGCAATCTGGTCTTTGCGGTGACGGGTGTACCCGGTTTCGGCAATGTCATCGCCGCCAAACCGAACAGTCCCCTGACTGGGTGCATCGAGTCCCGCCAGCAAGTTCAACATGGTGGTCTTGCCCGCACCCGACGAACCGACGATCGCGTAGAACGTGCCCTTTTCGAAGTCATAGGTGACGTTGCTGAGCACCCGCTTGGCAGAATTGGGATAGCTGAAATTGACGTGATCAAGCTGCATGATGGCCATGATGTTTCCTAACTGAGTTTTGCAAGAATTCGTTTGGGGCGCTGCATAACAAGCGGCAGGACTCCCACGGACACACCGATAAGCACAATGACGGCTCCTAGCACCAACGCCAGGACAACATCACCGACTCCGGTGCTCGGCTGAAGCGCCGACAACGCCTCCCCACCCACCTGGGCGAAGACTGCCTGTCCCAACCGGGAGGAAAGAACCGTTCCGACAACCGCGGCAATCACCGCCGCGACACCGGCGAAAATGCCTGCTTCAATAGCAAACTGCCACAGCACATTGCCTTTGCTTTTGCCCAGGGACACAAGGATGCCGATTTCGTGAATCCGTCCGCGCGCCCAGAAAGTGCTCACCAGCGTGAGCACGCACGCGCCGGCCACGCACAGGCCCAACAGCAGGATTCCCAGCAGTCGGTCCACCCCGGAAATCGCCTGCAGAACAGGGGCGAACTGTGCCGAGTTGTCCTCCAGCGTCAGCTCCGGTGCGATGCCTTTGGCAGCTTCGAGCGCTTCCGGCAGCTGCTGCGCGTTCTGCGTGAAATAGCGGCCCGTGGTCAGGGGCGCGCCGAGCCTCTGCGCGGATGCTAGATCCACAAAAACGTGGTTCTCAGATGCCCCGGACGGCAGCCCCGTAGGGTTGTCGGTTTTACCGTCAAGAATGCCGGCAATCGTGACCGTGACCTTCTCACCATCGCGAGTAAGCGTGAGCCTGTCCCCCACCCCGAGCTTGTTGTGCTCGGCGAACTCGCGGTGAATGATCGCCCGCGAACCACCATCCGCGCCACCCTTCGCACCTACATGCTCCCCTTCGACAAGCCGGTACAGCTTGCCCTGGAATGCCGGGTTGAGCGAGGAATCACTGGTGCCGGTGACACTGACATCGCCTGCGAACTGCGGGTCCAGCTGAACTCCACTGGCGCCCAACACCGGCTGCGCTCCTTCGGGCCGGGCTAAGACGGCCGCCTCAAGACTGTGCCGCGCCACCTGGGGCAGGGCTGCCAAACGCTCAGCCACCTCCCGATCGATTCCCGCAGAATCTCCCGAGGTGCCGCCCGACTGGGCAGCCGGGCTCCCGCCCGCCCCAGGTGTCTCACCTGAACCGGGTGTCACCTGGCCACCCTCCCGAGGTGCCGGGTCACCTGCCGAACCGGACTCCACCTCGTCAGCGGTCTCACCTGCCGAACCCGGCCCGGTTACCGTGAATCCGGCACCGACGTTGGTGTTGATGGCGTTTTTGACCTCAGTCATGGTGGAGCGCACACCGGATTGGGCGACGAGTGCTGTGAAGACCACGGTCATGATGAGGGTCATGAGCAGGGTGCGGCCGGGTTTGCGGGTGACGCAGCGGATTGCGCGTGACCAGGGGCTGGTCATGTGGCGTCCGCCAGGATTGTGCGGGGGCTCTTGCGCATCATCGGCACCGTGGTGATGGCAACGACAATGGCGATGACCGCAGCACAGATAATCGCGGCTTGGATGACCGAGCCAGATGTCAGGCCCACTGTCAGGTTCTCCAGTGTTTGGGCGGATGCGGAAGATTCCATGTCGGCACCGAACTGGCCAGCTTGGGCCATGTCCTGTGCGGCGGATTTGTTGACGCTGGCCAGGGTGGTCTCACCCACCCATTGGGCGAATCGGCCGGCGGCGAAGTAGGCGGCGATGAACGCCGGTACCGCGATCAGGATCATCTCGGTGAAGTACTGGGCGGCGATG
Source organism: Brevibacterium sp. HMSC22B09 (assembly GCF_001806795.1). NCBI lineage: Bacteria > Bacillati > Actinomycetota > Actinomycetes > Micrococcales > Brevibacteriaceae > Brevibacterium > Brevibacterium sp. HMSC22B09. The sequence continues at coordinate 52,650 of NZ_KV786009.1, forward strand.
CTGGTTTTGGTGGTACCGATGGACAGCAGCGTGCCGGTTTCCCTGTTGCGTTCGCGCAGCCACAGGAACAGAACGAGGGCGACGACCGCGGCGGCGAAGATGGTGGCGGCAACGGTGGTGTTGCGCATGATGCTCTTGATGCCGTCAACAGCGCCGGTGATGCCCGAAAGGTACTGGGCCGACGGGGAGATCTGGTAGTTCTGCCAGTCGATGCCCTGCCCCTTCGCGGCTTCGGTCACCTGGTCGAGGTCAGCGTCTTTGCTGATGAAGAAGTTCGCGTCCTGATAGATCTCGTTATCCGGCGTGAACTTGTACAGCGCACGTGTGGTTTCAAGGTCGGTGAAGACGGTGTTGGCGAAAAGCTCATTGCGCGTTGCTGCCGGGCGGGGGTTGTCGCCGGATACGAGGCCCACGATTTCGGTTGTGACCTCTTCGGTGGACTGGCGTTCGTTGTCGACGTCGTACTTGTTGCCCTTCAGCGTGAGTTTGCTGCCCACGGTGAGGTTATTGGCTTTTGCGAGGTCTTCGTGAATGACGGCTTTGTTCTTGTCATCAGGCTTCAGGTGGCGGCCTTCGGTGAGTTTCAGTGTGCCGCTGCGAAAATTGTTGTCGATTTCGCTGTTGTTGACACCCCACACGTTGACGGCGTTGCCGAACTGTTCTTCTCGCTGTTTGTCGTAGTCGTCGTGGTCGAGTTTCTGCACTTTCGCACCGACGAGGTCAGCGGTGACGTTCTGGCGGGCCACGTGCGATTCGACACCGTCCAGCCCCGCGAGTTTGTCGATGTCAGCGGGTTTGACGGTGCCGGCACCTCGTGGTGTTCCGAGGTTGTGCTGGGGGTTGTTCTCCAGGACGAACCCGCGGCCAGTCTTTGCTTCGATTTCGCTGGACACGTGGTCGGCTGAGCGAGTGACGGCACTGGCGGCCATGACCACGGTGGCCATGATGGCCAGAACAGCAAAGATGATGAGTGTTTTCACTGGCTTGCGAACACAGTAGCGCCAGGCTCTGCCTACGAACGTCAAAACTTCCCTTCCGGTGACAGCGGCAGCGCCCACGCGCGGGTTGTGGTGCGCTGCCGAAAAGATCCTGGAAGAACGTACTACCGGAATCTGGACTGATTCTGCATGCCCCCTGCGCCGGTCCTGAGGGATCGCGAGGTGGAGGTGCGGTATGGGGGTGTGTGCGGCTTTGTGTGGGGGTTAATTGTCAGCCGATAGTTCGGTACCGCTCGAAAAGCTCGATGAACTTTTTGACTACGCGTTTTTTAACGTCCTCGCGGCTGTCCCCGGCGGCGGTGCGGCCGAAGAGGCTCATGGGCGGCAGGATCTCAACGATATCGGTTCCGGTAGTCGGCACCTCGCCTATTTCGAAGGCGTAGTCCGCGAAGGCACGCGCCTGCGGTTCTCGCAGGTTTTCTTCCTGGATGAGGTTGCCGAGCTCTCGCTCACGCCTCTGCTGAACGAATGCGTTCCACTGGTCGACCACGTTTTTGCTCGTGTCGACGGCTTCGATGAAGTCCATGAACAAGTCGCGTTTGTCGCGCAGGGTGGGGCTGGCATCGATCGCTTGGCGAATCTGCTCCTTGATGTCGTCGTCAGACGGTGTGGAGCTCGACTTCGGCGTATGCAGTTTCTCGACGAGCATGAGGATGTAGTCGACGTTGACGTCCACCTGGCGCAGCAGCTCGATTTCAAATTCGAGTTCCTGCTGTTCATAAGAATCCGAATCATCCGTTCGACCATCGTCACCCCCACCGAGTTCTTCCCGGATTTCGAGGTAGACGCTCTGCAGGTCCTGCATATCGCGCGGACTGAGATCGTCATCTTCGGCGAACTCGTCAAATCCTGCGAGCATGTTGCGCAGCTTGAGGATTTCGCCGAATACCTGCACGAAGTGTTTCTGTTCGGTTTCACTGGCGGGGACGGCTTCGCCAATCCCGTGGAAGCTCAGCAGTTCAGCGACTTTGGCCTTGTACTGCTTCAAGTAGTGTTCGTACGGCTTTAGCAGGGCGATGCCCTCTGCGTCTTTGTTGCCGAACAGCGCCAGCGCATCCTCAGTGTTCTTCTGCAGGTCGCGGAAGCACACGATGTTGCCGTACTGCTTCACGGAGTTCAGAATGCGGTTGGTACGAGAAAACGCTTGGATCAGCCCGTGGTAGCGCAGGTTTTTGTCCACGTACAGAGTGTTCAGTGTTGGGGCGTCGAACCCAGTGAGGAACATGTTGACCACGATCAGCAGGTCGACTTCCCTGTCTTTGACCCTCATGGACAGGTCGCGGTAGTAGTTCTGGAAGTTGTCGCCGCCTACGTCGTAGCTGGTGCCGAAGATGCTGTTGTAGTCGCCGATGGCGCTTTCGAGGAATTCGCGGTCTTCTCCGCTGAGTTTGCCTGTGTCGAAGCCTTCTTCAGCGAGAATGCCAACTTCGGGATCTTCATTCGCTTTGTAGCTGAAGATGGTGGCAACTGTGAGACGTGCTGCTTGTGGCAACCCGGCTTGTTGAGCCGTGAATTCCTCGTAGTACAGCTTCGCGGCTTCTACTGATTGCACCGCCATCATGGCGTTGAAGCCGACAATCTTCCGCTTAGCTGTTTCCACGTTGCCCGGACCGCTGCGCCTTCGGGCAACATCAGCCACGTTGGCGGTCACGGTGTGGACGTAGGAATTGTCGGTTTCTGGGCTGAATGTCTGTCGGCGGGTGTGCTGGTTGAAATGTTTGAGGACGTACGAGGTGACGGCACTGATCCGCCGAGGTTCCAGGAGTAGAGCTTCTTGTTCGGCTCGGGTGGCGTGCTCCTGGGCAAAGTGTCGAACTTTCTCTACCACGTTGTTGTAGGCGAGTCTGAACGGCAGGACGTTCTTGTCTTCGATTGCGTCGACGATCGTGTACGTGTGCAGCTGGTCGCCGAAGGTTTCTTCGGTGGTGCGCACGATCACACGACCGTCGCGGGCACCATAGGACTTACCTGCGTTGGCTGGGAAGATCGGGGTGCCGGTGAAGCCGAAGATGTTGTATTTCTTGAACTTCTTTGTGATGGCCTCATGCATAGCACCGAACTGCGAACGGTGGCACTCATCAAAGATCAACACAGTGTGTTCGCTGTAAATGGGGTGCTTCGCGTTGGCTGCGACGAAGTTCGACAGCTTCTGGATTGTGGTGATGATGATGCGCGCGTTGGGGTCGCCCATCTGCTCCGTGAGGACTTTAGTGGATGCGTTGGAGTTTGCTGCGCCCTTTTTGAAGCTGTCGTATTCCCGCATGGTTTGGTAGTCGAGGTCTTTGCGATCAACCACGAACAGAACCTTGGGGCTGCTGGGCAGGGCTGTGGCCAGCTGTGCGGTTTTGAAGCTGGTGAGTGTTTTACCGGATCCGGTGGTGTGCCAGATGTATCCGCCGGCTTTTGTGCTGCCGAGCATTTTGTTATTTGCGGCGACGTCGATGCGCTGCAGGATCCGTTCTGTTGCGGCGATTTGGTAGGGCCGCATGACCAGCAGAGTGCCGTCTTCGCGCAGCACACAGTACCGGGTGAGGATGTTGAGGATTGTGTGTTTCGCGAAGAAGGTGCGGGTGAACCCGTGGAGGTCGGCGATGAGTTTGTTGTTGCCGTCTGCCCACCAGTTTGTGAATGCCCACGTGTTGACTGTGCGTTTTGTGCTGTCGTTTTTCTTGGGACGGGTGGTGTTCGAGTAGTACTTGGTGAGTGTCCCGTTGGAGATCACGAACACCTGGACGTAGTCGAACAGGCCGTACCCCGACCACAGTGACTGGTTTTGGTAGCGGGCGATCTGGTTGAACGCCTCCCGGAGGCTGACGCCTCGCCGTTTGAGTTCCACGTGGATGAGCGGCAGCCCGTTGACGAGGATCGTAACGTCGTACCGGTTGGAGTGGGTCGCACTGCCCGGCGAGGTGCCTGCTACAACTGCGTACTGGTTGATCACCTGCAGCTTGTTGTTGTGAATGTATGTTTTGTCGAGCAGGCGGATGTTCCGTGTGGTGCCGTCGTCCCGACGAAGAAGCTGGATGTTGTCGTTGTGCAGTCGCCAGGTTTTTTCTTTGGGACCGTCGTTCTTGCTGGCGATGTTTGTTTCGAAGAACGACTTCCACTCGCTGTCCGAGAACTCAACGCCGTTGAGTGCCTCAAGCTGTTTGCGGAGGTTCGCTACGAGGGCTGCTTCATCACGGATGGTGACGTATTCGTAGGCCTGGGCTTGCAGCTGTTTGATGAGCTCAGCTTCGAGCTGAGCTTCAGACTGGTAGGAGTCATCAGACTGGGTATCAGGTTCGTAGGCGGCAACGACAGTGGCTTCGTCGCTGACTGCAATGGGCGCAATTCTGTTGCGCTTGAGTTCGTCCCCGGTCGAAAATTCCATCCCAGCCCCACTCATTGAAACAGCGCGCGTTTATGCGGCGTCAGATTCCAGTTCCTTGAACGTCAGCAGTTTGTCCCGATAATACTCGTACTGCTTCCTCCGAGCCTCGATCTCAGCTGGCAGACCGGAAGAGAGGTCGTTGACCAGCGCGTCGAACTTGTCGAGGACATTGGCGATCCTCCGTTGAGTTTCCATCGGCGGGACCGGAACTCTTACAGTCTTCAACCGACGAACAGAAAGCCCGGGCTGTGCACTTTTCGTTACATATTGTCCAAGGTGAGCGTGCGAAAGTAAATGGTAAAAGAAATTTAAATCTAGATAAATTCGCGGATCGCAAACGACAGCATGGTCGGTGGCATAGAAAGGTGCCGCGGCCAGGTGCACGTTTCCACTCAGCGCCCCCTGTCGACCAATCAGCACGCGGGAATCGAAATTATTAGCCTCAGAAGTATATCCGCGAACCCCATTAGCCCCATAACAAGGAATGTTTCGTTCCCGAGTTTGCTTCTCCCCTATCTCGGAAGCCGAAAGGAATTTCCCGGCTCTCATCTCAAACAGATCACCAAGCTCAACCCAGGTTGCCGCCCCATCCTCGGGGAATGTGAGCAGCTGGTCGCGGTAGTACTCGTACTGCTTGCGGCGCGCTTCGAGCTCAGCCTCGAGCTCAGCCTCGAGCTCAGTGAAGAGATCAAGAACTTTAACGATCTCCCGTTGCACCTCCAGCGGAGGAACGGGAACTGCCAGTTCAAGAAACCGTTTCTTAGATATATTGATTCGCGTCACACCTTGTGCAGATCGAATAATCTGCCTACGTACGAGAGGTGCACGAAACAGATATTTCGAAAACTCTGGATCGAGAATCTGCCTATCTTTAAGTCGAAACGCGAAACAAAAACTGTTCAGATATAAGTCCGACTCAGGCTGTCTCGTCACGACTGAAGACATGCCAACTTCGTCTAGATTTTCTGACGATGCTGTGAATAGGACATCCCCCAGCGCAAGCCTGTTCTGCTTTTTGCCGTCCGATAGATCCACTCGTTCCAGTTTCGTGAAGTCCACGGAAAGACTGCCGAACACTTGCTTGTACGTTACGAACTGATCATCGCCGTGACCGAAGTCCACTTTCGTTCGTCCGGCAAGCCCCGAGATGAGGATTCCAAGATCTGAAAGCCTTTGAAACGGAACCCCGTCTGGGCAGTGCTCCTGGATCAGTTTTTCGATGCGGTTCACTTGGGTGCACCTGCTTCGAGTTCAGCGACGATTGCATCGATGCTGGTGCGCAGCTCCGACTGGCGGCCTACGATCTGCGCGATTTCTGCGTTGAGCTCGGTGATGTCGATTTTTTCGCGCGTGTCCTCGAATTCGACATAGGAACTGATGGACAGGTTGTAGTCGTTCTTCGCAATTTCTTCGGCGCTGACGCGCTTGGACACGTACTGTTCCTCGCGGCGCTCTTCGAACATGCTCACGATCTTGTCGCGGTGCGCCTCGGTCATGACGTTGTTCTTGCCCTGGCGAACAAAGTCCTTCGACGCATCGATGAACAGCACATCGTTGACTGACTTCGACTTCTTCAGCACAAGGATGCACACCGCGATCGTGGTGCCGAAGAACATGTCCTCCGGCAACTGGATCACAGCGTCCACGTAGTTGTTGTCGACAAGGTATTGACGGATCTTCTGTTCTGTACCACCTCGGTACAGAACACCGGGGAACTGCACCAGTGCAGCTGTTCCGTCGACAGCGAGCCACGACAGCACGTGCATCGTGAATGCAAGGTCTGCTCGCCTCACAGGCGCCAGAACACCCGCCGGAGCAAACCGGGGGTCGTTGATGAGCAGCGGGTTGTTCTTGCCTTCCCACCGGGTGGCGTAGGGCGGGTTCGAGACAATCGCGTCGAACGGTTCATCGTCCCAATGCTGTGGGTCGGTGAGGGTATTGCCGTGCGCGATGCTGAACTTGTCGTAGTTCACGTCGTGCAGAAACATGTTGATGCGGGCCAGGTTGTACGTGGTCAGGTTGATTTCCTGCCCGTAATAGCCCTGACGCACACCGTGCGGTCCAAGAACCTTGGCAAACTTCAGAAGCAGAGAACCGGAACCGACCGCCGGGTCATACACGCGGTTCACTTGTGTTTTGCCGATGGTCGTCAACCTAGCCAGCAGTTCGCTGACTTCCTGCGGCGTGTAGTACTCGCCACCGGATTTTCCGGCCTGTGATGCGTACATCTGCATGAGGAATTCGTAGGCATCACCAAACATGTCGATGCCTTCATCATGCTTTTCGCCCAGGTCTAAGTCACCGATGGCGTTGAGAAGGTTCCTCAGCTTGTCATTTCGGCGCTCAACCGTGTTGCCCAGGCGGTTCGAGTTGACGTCGAGGTCGTCGAACAGGCCTTTGATGTCATCTTCGCTGCGGTGGCCGAGCGACGAGCCTTCGATGCTCTGGAATACCTTTTCCAGTGTTTCGTTGAGGTTGGGATCCTGCGCTGCACGCGCCCGCACGTTTTCGAACAGCTGGGAGGGAAGGATGAAGAAGCCCTTTTCATCCACCATCATTTCGCGGATCGGTTCGGCTTCAGCATCGCTCAGATCGGCGTAGCGGAAGCCAGCGCCTTCGTTCGCTTCAATGAAGTTGGAGAGGTTCTCTGAGATGAAGCGGTAGAACAGCAGCCCCAGCACATAGCTTTTGAAGTCCCAGCCGTCGACGGACCCGCGGAGTTCGTTTGCGACCTCCCAGATGGTCCGGTGCAGACGTTCACGCTGAACTTCACGCGAAAGAGCTCCCACAACAACCTCCACATACCGGGGCATACGGGTCCGACCCGAGCTTCACATCGTTAGTCAGATTAGACGGTTTGGCCACAGAAACTAAGGCGCGCGTTGTCCCAGCGCGTCGCTGATGCCGCGACTTCTGTCAAGGTCGTACCGTTTACGGCCTCGAAACAGGCACACGCGAGAAATTACGCCTCAGGACAGGCGTTCACGCTCCAGAATGTATTCACGCGTGTAGGGCATCGTGAACGTCACGACGCCTCGTGCGGGCGACTCGATGACGCCTGCGGCCAACAGCCGGTTGCGATAGGTTCCAGCATTGCGGGGGTCCATGTCCATGCGCTTGGCCACTTCGACGGTCATGGATGGCCCTTCGTCTGCAGACATGGCGTACAGATAGTCACGATCGCGTTTGGAGAGCCCAGCAAATGTAGGTTCGTGAATCTGCCGGTACATGGCCCGTTGAGCGTCTGCCGCCGCTTGACGCACGTGCGAGATCGTAATGACGTCTTCACTGCCTGCAAGTTTGAATGCTTCATCGCCGATCAACTGCACCAAGTACGGGTACCTACCGGAAGCCGCGACAGCCGCCTCTAGAGCCTGTTCCGACATCGATTTGCCCGTTTTCTCCAAAGGGCGGGTAAGCCCTTCCCGGGCTCCGGCCTCCGTTAGAAGCTCAAGGTCAATGCGCTCTGCACGCCGCAGGTACGTCGACACACGGTCATTCACCAAGTCATCGATGGAGGCTGGCAGGCCCGCGCCGACGAATGCGACGGGGGCTCGTTCGGAAACAGCGGCGCTCAGGGCATCTGTAACCTGACGCAGCTCATCGATATTTGATCTGTGCACCTCGTCCAGAGTGACGAGCAGTCCTGAACCCCGCTCAGCAAGTGCTTCAACTGCACGTATGAGCTGGTGCTGGAAATCGGGAGTTACGGGGAAACGGTCTTCACTTGTGGTGGAAACGCTGCCGCCGAAACCCATCACGTTGAATCCTCCCCCGGTGATGCGCATGTTCGACTGCGATTCCCAATCGAGCGTCGCCATAGCTTCAGGGATTCGGGCCTCAGTCAACCGCTGAACAACACCTGGGCTGGCCTGGTCCTGAGCACATATCCAACCGCGCGACTGAGCGACCTTTTGAAACACCTTCAACATCACGCTCTTGCCCATACCGCGCTGTCCGGTGACGAGAGTGGCCTGGCCGCGAGCCCCGGGACCCTCATCAAGCATCCGCGCGAAAGCATCAACCAACTGCTGTCGGTCAGCCAGGCGGGGCGGAATCACCCCGAAGGTCGGCGTGAATGGCGAGCGCACGTAATCGCCATCGGGAACCGGCGGAATATCGAATGCATCAGTCATGTGCCACTCTCACGATCGCTTATGAAAGTTTATGATAATTATGATAACCGCTCTGACGTGACTCCGGCGATCCTGCACGAGCAGCGGCAGGGAGCCAACCAGACAGGCACCCGCAGTGCTGGAGCAAAGCGAGGATCGTTGTCGCCGGAATGCGCTGAAATGCTGCAAAAGCCCTGCTCAGATAGCGATATGGTTCTATCGCCACCCACCTTTGTGACATAGGTTATACCCACACACAATCCACAAGGAGGTGGACATGGTACGCCCTAGCGCTCTTATTTCAGCAATGACAGCCCTCGCTCTGGTCACTGCAGCCGGATGTGCGCCAGGCTACGGAAAACAAACAGAAAGCGGAGACGGCACAATCGGCGCAGCATCAAGCTGCACCAGCCACAGTCTCCGATTGTCCCATCAATGGCCCGCAGCTCGCGATGGCGACAGTGACTTCCGGTCGCAGCTTGCCGAAGACTTCGCCAAAAAGGTCACAGAAGAAACCGATGGTGAAGTCAACATCAAGGTTTTCGCGAATTCGACGCTTTCTAAACCGAATGACCAGTACGACGCGATGCTTGCCGGTTCGATCGACGGAGCGATCATGCCTCTGGACTACGCGTCCGGGCATGTCCCCGCGTGGTCGATCACTTTGATGCCTGGCCTCGTCCGCAGTCACACCGAAGCACAGGAATGGGACGAAGGTCCCATGGGCAAAGCAATAGATCAGTCAATGCTGGACAACGGGCTGATCCGCCTGGTTCACGTTTGGAACGCCGGAGGGATCGGCTCGAAATCAGCCCCAATTGTCACGCCTGAGGACCTTCCTTCAGGAACGACGTTGAGGGCCGCCGGCAACTACGTGGAGCACATGCTCCATGAAGCCGGCGCAGGTATTACCAGTCTGCCCAGCTCCGAAATCTATTCGGCCATGCAGACCGGTGTTCTCGATGCCGCTGTCACGTCATCGAGTTCCTTCGCCTCCTACAGGCTCGAAGAGCTCGTGAAATCTTACGTTTCGCCGACGAAGAACACCTTCTGGTTCATGTACGAACCCTTAGCGCTGACAAGAAGCGCTTTCGAGCAGCTGTGCCCTGAACAGCAGGAAATCCTGTGGGACGTAGCGGCAGACCTGCAAGAACAGTCCTACGCCGATTCAGAAGCCGATGACAAACGGGTCGAAAAGATCTTTGCCGATGCTGGTGTTGAAGTCACTCAAATTGACGATGAGGCTTTCGCCAAGTGGCTTCCGCTTGCCCGCAAACAATGGGATGCCTACAGCAAGGATGTGCCCGGCGGTGCTGAGCTCATGGAGCTTGCCAGGAAGAACGGACACGGTGAGCAATGAACACGAAGAACAACACGGTTAAGCCGGCCGTGTGCCGAATCATCGACACAATTTCCGAAATTTCAGGCCTTGCTGCGGGCATTGCCATGATCGCCGCAACCCTGGTCACCGGATGGGGAGTGTTTGTCCGCTATGTGCTCAGAGAGCCAACCGGCTGGCAGACTGAGGCCACCATTTACCTGCTCATCTGCGTGGCGTTCCTCGGTGCGGCCTACGGAGTCAGACACAACGCCCACGTCGGTGTCGACCTCCTGCCAGAAGCCCTCCCGCTCAAGCCCCGCCTCGTCCTGCGGATCATCACGACCATCATGGTCCTCGCCGTTGTCGCAGTCGTTGCGTGGACCGGCGGAAAGATCTGGCTTCAGTCCTATGCGCTCGATACCCGTTCGGCGAGCGCCTGGGCACCGCCTCTGTGGATTCCGTACGCCCTGATCCCTCTGGGCATGGGCCTGGTGTTTCTCCAGTACGTAGGCGAACTCATCGAAGCGGTGCTCGCTTTGATCGGCCGCCTGGATCCCAAACACGTCACCCTGCTGGGAAGCACGAGTGAAGCCGCCGAAGCACAGGCGGACACTCTGCTTGAGGCATCAGGACAGGAGGAACGGCCATGAACCCCCTGCTTTCGGGCGGACTGATCATTGTCATTTCGCTTGTCCTCTTCGCATCGGGCATGCCGATCGCCTTTGCTCTGGCAATCACCGCCCTGATAGCCATCCTCATCTTCCTTGGCCCCGAGCACACTGAGCTCTTCGGCAAACTCACCTTCGATTCGCTCAACGACTTCGGGCTCCTGGCGATCCCGCTGTTCGTCCTCATGGGCAACCTTTTCGGAGGGTCGAAAGCGTCCCGTCAGCTGTTCGTCGCCGGTGAGGCGTGGCTGTCGCGGATCCGTGGTGGACTGGCGATGAGTTCGGTCGTCGCCTCTACTGTCTTCGCCGCAATGACAGGGTCCTCCCCCGCAACCGCAGCAGCCATCGGCCGTGTTGCGATCCCTGAAATGCAGGCCCGCGGGTACTCCGCACGGATCGCAACGGGTGCTGTGGCGGCAGGCGGAACTCTCGGAATTCTGATCCCGCCAAGCGTCACGTTGATCCTGTACGGCATTGCCTCTGAACAGTCCATCGGCCAGCTGTTCGCCGCGGGCATCATTCCGGGCATCGTCGTCATGATCATGTTCTGCATCTGGATCTACATTGCAGTCGCACGCGATCAGAAACGCCTCAGTGCAGAGCAGTCGAACGGCGAAACCAGCCGCGTCATCGGAATGTCGGAAGACGGCCCAGTCACATGGACCTGGGGCGAGCGGTTTGCCGCCCTGGTGAAAGTTCTGCCGTTTGGTGCTCTCGTGGCAGCCGTTCTGTTTGTTCTGTACCGCGGTATTGCGACGCCGAGTGAAGCAGCCGCAATCGGTGTCATCCTGGTTGCTCTGCTCGTGATCGTGTTCTACCGCGAACACAACGGCAAGGAGCTGCTTGGGGTGCTCCAGTCTTCGGTATCCCAGTCCTCGATGATCTTGATGATCACAGCGTTTTCGGCAGTGATCGCCACGGTGCTGAGCTACCTGGAAGTGCCGCAAGAACTGGCATCGACAATCACGGACCTCGAGCTCAACCGCTGGGCCGTGCTGATCCTCATCAACATTGTGCTGCTGGCGATGGGACTCTTCCTGCCACCGGTGTCCATCGTCGTGATGGTGACCCCCATCCTGCTTCCGCTGATTCTGGAATTGGGATTCGACCCCATCTGGTTCGGCATCGTCATGACCATCAACATGGAAATGGGCCTGATCACGCCACCGGTTGGACTCAACCTGTTTGTGATCAAGGGAATCGCACCGAAGATCAAACTGACGGACATCCTCGCCGGATCAGCCCCGTACATCGTGGTGCTGGGCTTGGCCATTGTCCTGTTCTCGATCTTCCCCGAGATCGTCACGTGGCTGCCCGAAGTCCTCTATCAGGAATAGGCCACCCACGGTCTAGCTGAACAAAGAAAACAGCTGCCCATTGGTTCGTTCCAATGGGCAGCTGTTTTCGTTAAGCTGCCGGCAATGTCGACCGCCAGCAGACGACCCCCCTAACCCCTAAGCCTCACAAAGCGCCCTCTGCCGTAACAATCGCGGGGTAATATCCGACCAACTACGTCACCTGGTTCATGAGAAAAGGACCCTGCCATGGCGAAATCGGGCCTGAAGCTTCCCACACCGATCAAAGTGCTCATCATCGGCTTCATCGTGATGCTGAACTTTGCGATCATCGCCGGAGCCCTCTGGCTTCTGTTCGAACTGATCACCATCATGCTCGGCAAAACCTGGGTCGCCTCAATCGTGCTGCCGAGTGTTTTCCTGCTCGTGCTCATCCCCATCAGAGGGTGGACGGTCGCGGGCACAATCGTATTCATGGTCGCGGTCTTCTTAAGCACCATGCTCGATGTTCCCGGCAACCCCATCTACAACGCCCCCTTCGAAGCCCTGTTCCTCGAAGAAGGCCAATACCTCAGCGCACAAGTGCACACCACGCACCCATCCCAGAGTGAAACCGTTGTCAGCGGGGACAACATCGTTGTCGATGCAGACGGCAACATGATCTACGACATCAACAACTTCATCCCCATGGGATACCGCGCAGTCCTCTACACCCTCATCTACGCAACCCTGCTGACCCTCCGCGGCCTCATCCCCCTGCCCCGAGCCAAGAAGAAAACCGGCAAAAGGGACGAAAAGAACGGAAACGCAGCCCTCGAACCGGCATAAGGGACTGCGTAAGCACCCGCGCAAACACCACGAGGCAAGAAAGTCCCGGCGGGCACCTTTCACCAGGCACCCGCCGGGCCCACAGCACCGACTCACACCACAGGCTCACTCCCCCGCGGACTCGCTCCTCACGGCATCACGCAGGCGGTGCTTGAGGATTTTGCCCGACGGGTTGCGCGGAATGTCCCTGTACAGCACCTTCCTGGGCAGTTTGAACTTCGAGAGCGTCTGCGCTGCGTGTTCGCGAATCGACTCCAAGGTGGGCGTGTTCTCCGGATCAGCCGGCACGATCACCGCAACAACGGTCTCCCCGTACACCTCGTGCAGATCACCCACAACAGCCACGTCCAGAACACCGGGGTGACCAGAGACAGCATTCTCCACCTCGGCGGAATAGATGTTCTTCCCACCCGAGATGATCATGTCCTTCATCCGGTCGACCAGCGTCATGAACCCATCAGATTCACGTTTTGCCAGGTCACCGGTGTGCAGCCAACCATCCCGGATGGTCTTCGCGGTCTCTTCGGGCTTGTTCCAGTAGCCCTTCATCATCGATTCGGACTTAAGGATCATTTCGCCGACCTCACCTTCGGCAACATCATTGCCCTCAGGGTCGACAATCCGGTACACACCATTCGGATTCGCCCCACGGCCAGAAGCCCACGGGCGCTCCAAGATCTCCTCGTGCGTGAGCACCGCACCACCGGGACCGCCCTCAGTCAGGCCCGTACCCTGGGTCAGCCGAGCATTCGGGAACGCATCAATAACCCTGGTGACCAGCGAACCCGGCATGGGAGCAGCCCCGTAGAAGATCCGCTGCATCGACGAAACATCAATGCTTTCCACATTCGGCACCCGCAGCATGAGCGCCAACATGGTCGGCACCGCAAACGTGAACGTGCACTTGTGCTTCTCAATTGCGTTAAGCGCATCCTGCGGATCGAACGTCGGGCGGATGACGATCGCGCCGGCAGCCAGAATCGTGGGGAACAGAACGTTCGTCAACGGCGCCGAGTGGTACATCGGCGCAATCATCAGCACCCGCTCACCCTCATGCAGACCCGTGCTCAAGCCCAGCGACATACCGGCCCAAATGGCCGCGTGATGATCCAGGACCGCTCCCTTGGGATTACCCGTAGTTCCCGAGGTGTAAAGGATGAGCGCGTTATCGCTCTCCTCTACCGCTGTGCCCAGGTTGGTGTCATCGGCCTGGGTTGCCAGGGCGAGCGCGTCTGTGAACCGGTCAGCACCCGGGGTCGAGGGGTCAACAGGACCGAGGCTCAGACCGATGGGGGCTTCGGGGGCGGGGGTCTCTTCTTCCCCGCCGCCGAGGCGGTTGAAGGCATCCGCTGATGGCTTGGCAAGTGCCGGGTGGGCAACAAAGGTTTTCGCGCCGGAATCGCGCAGGAAGTACGCCAGCTCCGGGCCCGTGGACTGGGGATTGGCCGGGGACAGAACAGCCCCGAGCTTGAACACCGCATAGGCGGCAACCACGAAGTACGGGCTGTTGATGCTGTTGAGAACCACACGGTCACCCTTGCCCACACCGTGATCGGCCAGCACTCGGGCGAACTGATTGGCCGCGGCATTCAGCTGCGGATAGGACATGGTGAGCTCGTCGCTGATGAGCGCTGTGGCCTCAGGCCGGCGCTGTGCTGTGCGTTCAAGAATGGTGGACAAGTGGGCCATGGGTGATCCTTTCGCGTCTTTGAGATGGTCATCCCGACCTACGGGGGCTCTCCTTCAAACCCTGTTGTTCTCCAAGTGTATTGGTTATTATCCATTTGGAGAAGAGTTAGGGCCGGGGCTTCAGAAACAGCCGAAATCCAGGGCCGACGACAGGCCTACGACCGGCCTCACAACAGGCCCACAGCACGAGAGGACACGCACATGGCTGACGTGACACACGGCGATATGTCCTCAAAAGCGCGCATCCGCACAGCCGCACTCAAACTGTTCGCAGCACATGGCCACCATGCTGTGTCACTGCGCCAGATCGCCGAAGCCACCCCGATTGCCCACGGCTCCGTTGTCCACCATTTCGGCAGCAAAGCCGGGCTCATCCGGGCAATCGAGGACGACATCCTCGCCCGCCTGAGGGAAGCCCTCGACGACCTCCCACCCGACATCAGCACCGCCGAGGAGCTGCGCCGCATCCGCGACGCCAACGTCGGGCGCTTGCTGGAGGCCAACCCCGAGATCGTCGACTACACCCGGCGCATCCTGCTGGCCCCGGGAGCGGATGCCGAGGGCGCCTCGGGCCTGGCCCACCGGATAACCGAACTCACCCGCGACGTGATCCGGGGGGCCCGCAATGCAGGCTTTTCCACCTCGACCGGGCCAGAAGCAGTTCAGGTTGCCGAACTCCTGGTGCGCTACCTGGGCCGGCTCTTCCTGGTGCCCATGCTCGACCACATATGGGACGGCCTCGAAAGCTCAGACGGATTGCCCCCGCGCAACACCACTGACCTTGCCGTCCGCGTCACCTACACAAGCAACACAACCGAAACCCACACAAAGGAGACACCATGATCCTGGATGACTACCGCGGAACCTGGGAAGACGAAGACACCAGCGAACTGCGCAAACTGACCCGCGAATTCATCGCCAACGAAATCACACCCCACCAGGAACGCTTTGCGCAGCAGCACCGCGTTGACCGCGACGTGTGGCGCAAAGCCGGGCAGGCCGGCCTGCTGTGCATCTCCGTACCCGAAGAATACGGCGGCGGAGGCGGCGACTTCCGCCACGAAGCGATTGTGCTGCACGAACAGGGACTCGCCTTTGACGACGCGTGGGGCTACTCCGTGCACTCGTCGATCTGTGCGCACTACATCCTCGAATACGGCACCGAAGAACAGAAAAAAGCCTGGCTGCCGAAACTGGCCTCCGGC
This sequence comes from Brevibacterium sp. HMSC22B09, assembly GCF_001806795.1. Lineage (NCBI taxonomy): Bacteria > Bacillati > Actinomycetota > Actinomycetes > Micrococcales > Brevibacteriaceae > Brevibacterium > Brevibacterium sp. HMSC22B09. Next base: position 68,142 of record NZ_KV786009.1, read on the forward strand.
GAATACGTCGCCGCAATCGCCATGACCGAACCCGGCACCGGATCCGACCTGCAGTCCATCCGCACAAAGGCCGAGCGCGACGGCGACGAATGGGTCATCAACGGCTCCAAAACCTTCATCACCAACGGCACCCACTGCGACATCGTGATCATCGTGGCCCGCACCTCGGACGAACCGGGTGCGAAAGGTATTTCGCTTATCGTCGCTGAAGTCGGCGGCGAAGACGTTGTCGGTGATTCTGGAACGTCGGCGCCTGGATTTGAGCGCGGCCGAGTGCTCGACAAAATGGGCATGCGCGGACAGGACACGCGCGAACTGTTCTTCACCGACATGCGCGTACCCGTTGGCAACGTTCTTGGTGGCGAGGCCGGCGAAGGCAAGGGCTTCTACCAGCTGATGAACCAGCTGCCGCAGGAACGTCTAGCCATTGCCGTCGGCGGTGCCGGAGTTGCCGAAGCCGCAGTGCGGGCAGGGATTTCGTATGCCAAGGACCGTGAAGCGTTCGGTGTGCCGATCGTCAAATTCCAGAACACCAAATTCGTTCTGGCCGAAGCATCCACCGAAGCATTGGCCGTACGCACCTTCGTTGACCACGCAATTGCTGAGCACACCGCTGGCAAGCTTTCCACCGAAAAGGCTTCGGCTGCCAAGTACTGGGCAACCGACATGCAGAACACCATCGTCGACAAGGTACTGCAGGTATTCGGCGGCTACGGCTTCATGAACGAATACCCCATCGCGAGGGCCTACGCATCGTCGCGCGTACAGAAGATCTACGGCGGCACAAACGAAATCATGAAGGAACTCATCGGCCGAGGGCTGTGAGTTTCCAACGTCGGGGTGGCCAGCGGGTGGTGAGTGCGGCCGGGAGGTGAGGCCCGACCGGGTGGCGAGGCTCGGCCCGCCACCCGGGCCCGGCGCCTCGTGAGTTTGGCGCGCGAACCGGCCCGGCGCCTCGTGAGTTCGGAACTGAAAATCAGCCCACCGGCTGTGGCGCTGTGCCGTCGCCCCAAGGGCGGTCCGACAGTGCCTCACGCCCGTGCGGTTCCATCCACACCGAAGTGTCCGGACCCAACGGCACAATGCCGGTCGGGTTTACCGACTTCTGCACGATGTAGTAGTGATCTTTGATCTGCTGGAAGTCAATCGTGTCACCAAAACCGGGCATCTGATACAGGTCACGGGCATACGCCCACAACGCAGGGAAGTCGCGCAGCTGCTGACGATTGCACTTGAAGTGCGAGTAGTACACAACGTCAAACCGCGCGAGGGTCGTAAACAGACGAACATCCGCCTCGGTAATCGACTCACCCATCAGAAAACGCTGACCTGTCAGGCGCTCCTCAAGCCGGTCCAAAGCTGTGAACAGACGCTCGAAGGCCTCGTTATAAGCCTCCTGCGATCCCGCGAAACCACAGCGGTACACACCGTTGTTGACCTCGGTGAACACCCAGTGCATCAGCTGGTCCATCTCATCCCGCAGCGCTTCAGGGTACAGATCCGGCGCGCCTTTACGGTGGAACGCGGTCCATTCAGTCGAGAAATCCAAGGTGATCTGATTGAAGTCGTTCGTGACCACCTGCCCGGTTTCCACCTCGACAATTGCGGGAACAGTGATCCCCCGCGGATAGTCGGGGAAGCGCGCAAAGTAGGCCTGCTGCAGCCGCTCGATGCCGAGCACCGGGTCGACGCCGCCCTCGTCCAGGTCGAAAGTCCAGGAACGCTCATCGTGCGTCGGTCCAGCCAACGCAAGCGAAATCGCGTCTTCCAAACCCAGCAGCCTGCGCACGATCAGCGTGCGATTCGCCCACGGACACGCCTTCGCCGCCGCCAGGCGGTACCGCCCGGCCTCGACGGGCCACAGAATCTGGTCATCGTGCTTTTTCGGCGTGCCTACCGGGTCGGCCACAATGCGGTCGTCGATGTAGCGCATGTCGCGCTCGAACGCCTTGCCCTTGGACACGTAAACGCCCGGCTTCGAGTGTTCTGGGTGCAGGTTTTCGCGATCGGTCATGCTTCGATTGTCACATTTGCAGATTGAAGATTCAATCAGTAGCGGGCCTTTTGGGCTGGCCTTCCCGCCTTTCTTTACTCAACCAGGCTTTGCCAGGCGGCCACATCGAAGCGGCGCAGACCCGCGACGGATGACATGTGGCGCACCGCGTTCTCAATCTTGCTGCGCCACACCGCAATCGCCTCGTCTGCCCGGCCCTTGCGCACAGCCGCCAGAATCGCGGCATTATCCGAGCAGATTTTCGCCGCCGCGGGCGCGTAATCCACTCGCAGAATCGCAATCAACAACCGCAGCCTCTGCCCCAGCGAATCGAAAACATCCGCCGTGTGCTCCAAACCCGACGCTTCCGCAAGCCCCTGCTGAAACTGCAGATCCAACCGATCCACCGACCGCGGCCCCAAGGAATCATCCGCCTCGAGCCTCGACAGGGCGCGGTCCGCAATGTGCAGGGATCCGCGAGCCTGCTCCGCACGAGGTGTCAGTCGGCTCCCACTCAGCTCGCTTGAGGTGCGCTGGCTGGGGGTGGTGTGACCGGCTGACGCCTGGTGGGAGTTGGCGCTTCCCGCGGCCGTGCGTCCGGCTGTGGGTTGGCGCGCGGCTCTGCCTGACGAGGCGCCCCGCAACACCACGACACCCACCGCATACCGCGCGGCGTAAAGGTCGAGCACGCTCTCACCGGAGACAACCGGGAAGCGGAAAGTACTGCCAGCGCGTTCGAGCACACCGCTGGTCTGCAGCTGGCCCAGCCCGCGCACAATCTCCCTTTGCGCAACGCCCATCCGATCCGCCAAATGCCGCACCGACACCTGATCGCCCGCATGCAGATCGCGTTCGCGGATATCGGCTTCTAACTCCGCCACCAGGGTTCGCCGCCATACCGTGTCGCCGACCTCGCGCCATGGATACAGGAATGGGCGTCGAGTATCGGCCTGGTTGTTCTGGTGGTGGTTGCCCGAATGTTGGCCGCCCGCGCTGGCTCTGCCTGCCGCAGCTGAATTACTTGAGCTGTCTGCAGTGCTTGATGCACCAAGAGAGCCAACATCACTAGAAAGTGAGTCAAAAGTAGATGGAATTTGGAGCGCCTCAACGGGCCTTCTCCAGAAGAACGTGTTGACGTCCGCGGCGACCGCATCGGCCAAAAATTCCAGAACATCGAACGGAACGCCGTCGGTCGCGAGGATGCTTACACTGCCGGGCGAACCGGCGGGATTGCCCGCCGGCTCGCTCAGGCTGGGCTCGCCGCCGTGTCCCAGCGAACCTCCCAGAGCAACCCCGCTGCTCACGCAGGTGAGCAACCCAGCGACCACCCTGGCGAACACGTCAAAGTCATGAAACTCGCGCACGCGGACTGGGCTGTCCGGTGTGACGAGCTCAATGCTGAACGCATCCCGATCTGCCCACTGCCGCAAAGCGCCCAAAAACGCCCAGCCGCGACGCCGTCTGTTCGTAGAACCCCACTGAAGGCGAGGGGCAGGTTCGGAAGCGCCAACCTCGCCACCACAAAATGCAAAAACCCTGGCACTCGGGCCCGCTTTGGGAACACCCACCTCGGGCGCATCAGAGGCGACACCCTCCCCCGCTCTGAAGATGAGCGTTAGGCGGCTGTCTTCCACCCGGATTTCATCGATGAGCACCCAAGTCGGCAACTCATCCGCGTTCGGCGCACTGTCAGCCACACCCTCCAACCACCGGCAGGCACGTGAAACAAGGGTCTGCGAAAGACCTAACTCTTCTGCCAGTCCGCGCGTGCCGTACGCCTGGCCGACGACATCGCGACCGGCCAGCGCCAAGGCTCGCGCCACTGCCCGGTTCGCGCGCGACTGCTTTTCCGGCCGACCCATCCGCTCCCGCTGGGCGGCTTGCCCGCGCACCCGTTCGGACCCAGCGTTCTGCACCCGCCCGGCAGCCGGTGCACCCCGGAGCCGCCGCCCGCGTTCCACACCTGACACAGGGCCTCCTCTTCGAAGCCTTCTCCCCCGCCGAGGTGCCGCCCACCTTGCGCGCACAACTTCCGTGCAGGCTGAACTCACCTGGGCATGAGTGACTTTTGACTCAGATTATCGCCTGCTGTGCTCTGATGTCAGCCATTCAGACCCACAATGTCGAAAACGGCTCATGCACCGTGGCGTGAGCACACACCGGGCGGCCAGAGCCAGAAGGCCACAGCCACCCGGCGGCCTGAGCATCTCAGTGAAGAGGAGCGATCGTGTCGCATACAGAAGCAGATTTCATCACCGACGCCGAACTGTCCGCAGTCAGCGCCGAAGCCATCGACACAGTCCGCAAGTGGCTGCGCAAGGCGAACCAGCAGGGTGAGGCAAGTTCCACCTCGGCAGCTGGCTCGACCGGAACAACCGCAGCCAAAGAGGCAGCCAACAAGGCCACCCGCCAGGCTGACAAGGGCGCGCGCCTCCTGGCGGCGGTGCTGAAAGACCCCAACGGACTGCCGTTCACGCAGGGCTTTGTGGACCGAGTCATCCGCACGGAAGACCCTCGGGCCGCCGCAAAAGCACTGACCGAAATCGCCGAACTCACCCCCAAATCCCTGCCCTTGGCAGAGCGCATGCAGATCAAGGCCGGCGCCGCCATGGCTGAGAAGCTGCCGCACGTGGTCATCCCCGTCGCCAAGGCTCGCCTGCGGCAGATGGTCGGGCACATGGTGATCGACGCCCGCCCCGAACCATTCGGCAAAGCTGTCAAGGCAATGCACGAGGCCGGACACCGTCTCAACATCAACCTTCTGGGCGAAGCGGTGCTCGGCGAAGAAGAGGCCGACCGCCACCTGCAGGACACCCGCAGGCTTCTGGCCAGGGGTGATGTCGACTACGTATCGATCAAAGTGTCCTCTGTCGCCTCGCAGATCAGCATGTGGGACTACCCCGGCACCGTCGACTACGTGGTCAACCGCCTGCGCCCCCTGTACGAAGACGCTGTCGAACTCGAAGCCGCCGGCCGCGGCCCGAAGTTCATCAACCTCGACATGGAGGAATACCAGGACCTCCACCTGACAATCGACGTCTTCGAACGCCTGCTGAGCGAACCGGCGTTCAAGAACCTGGAAGCCGGCATCGTGCTGCAGGCCTACCTGCCGGATGCACTCGAAGCCACCCAGCGGCTGGCCGAATTCGGGGCACAGCGCGTGGCCGACGGCGGCGCCGGCATCAAAGTGCGCCTGGTCAAGGGCGCAAACCTTTCCATGGAACGCGTGCACGCCGAAACCGCCGAATGGCCCCTGACCGTCAACCCCTCCAAACAGGCCACCGACGCCAACTACAAGCGCGTCCTCCACTGGCTGCTGACCCCAGAGAACATGCAGGGACTGCGCCTGGGTGCCGCCGGACACAACCTGTTCGACATCGCCTTCGCCCACCACCTGTCGAAGCGGCGCGGCGTTGACGACCGCATCGAATTCGAAATGCTGCACGGCATGGCCGAAGAACAGTCCGAGCAGGTCGCAGCCGACGTCGGCGACGTCCTCCTGTACGTCCCGGCCGTCGCACCCGAACAGTTCGACGTCGCGATCTCCTACCTGGTCCGCCGCCTGGAAGAAAACGCCGCAAACGAAAACTTCATGTCCGGCATCTTCGACCTGACCGACGGCGGGCCGATCTTCCAACGCGAACGCAGCCGCTTCCTGGCCTCGCTGAGCGACCTCGAAACCGTGCTCGCCCGCGAAGGCGACACACCTCCCGGCCCCAACCGCACGCAGAACCGACTGCACGAGGCGTCGCTCCCCACCCAGCCCGACACCTCGGGTGAGAGCGCGGGCGCCGGTCAAGGTGAGGGAAGCGCGGCAGGTGAAGGCACCTCGGGCGTGGGTCCTGCGGAGACACCCTCGCCCAACCCGGATGGCACCTCGAGCACAGGCACCTCGAGCGAAGGCACCGAAGCCGCACCAGCAGCCAACCCCGGCTCCCCCGCAGCGGCCCCCGTCCGCGGCTTCGCAAACGAGCCGAACACCGACCCCGCCCTGCCGGCCAACCAAGAATGGTCCAGGCAGGTGATCGCAGCGGCAGAGCGCATCGACATCAGCCCGCGAACCGCAGATGACTTCGACGTCGACACAACCGTGCAGACCGCCAAGCAGGCAGCAGCCGACTGGGCAGCACTCGGCGCACGCGGCCGCCTGCCCTACTTCCAGCGGGCAGCCGAACTGTTCGCACAGCGACGCGGCGAATTCCTCGCAGTCGCAGCGGCCGAAGCAGGCAAAACACTCGCCCAGTCCGACCCCGAACTGTCCGAAGCCATCGACTTCATCCGCTACTACGCCGACCAGGCCCTCGAGATCGAAGAAATCGAAACCCGCGACGGCGTGCAGTTCACACCTGATCAAGTAACTGTCATTACACCTCCGTGGAACTTCCCCGTAGCAATCCCAACGGGATCGACCGTGGCAGCGCTGGCCGCAGGTTCAGCCGTCATCCACAAGCCTTCGGGCATGACGCCCGAGTGTTCGCGGATGATCGTCGAAACGCTGTGGCAAGCCGGCATCCCGCGCAACGTCCTGCAGCTGGTGCCGCCGATTGAAAGCGAAACCGGCAAGGCGCTCATCAGCCATCCGGACGTTGACAGGGTCATCCTGACAGGAGCCTCTGACACAGCTGCGCTTTTCCGTTCGTTCCGACCTTCCCTGGCGGTCAACGCCGAAACCAGCGGCAAGAACGCCATGATCATCACTCCGTCAGCCGACCGCGACCTCGCCGTGGCCGACCTCGTGAACTCAGCATTCGGACACGCGGGGCAGAAGTGCTCGGCCGCATCGCTCGGCATTCTTGTGGGCTCAATGTACGAATCACAGCGTTTCCTGAGCCAGCTGGTCGACGCGACAGAATCTCTCATTGTGGACTCCCCGCTCAACCTGGCCTCCACAGTCGGACCGCTGACGGGAGCCCCGAGTGACAAGCTCCAGCGCGGGCTGACCCGCCTGGAAGTCGGCGAAGAATGGCTCATCAAACCGAAACTGCTCGCTGCGGCACCCGGCATCCCAACCGGAGACATTTCCCCTGGTGAGAAGCGGGTGGGAGCCGGCGGCACCTCGTCAGATTCGGACCAGCGGGCACCGGGCATGCCCGGTCCGCTGTGGCGTCCGGGTATCCGGACCGGCGTGCAGCCGGGGTCGTTCTTCCACATGACGGAGTGCTTCGGGCCGGTGCTCGGGCTCATGCACGCGCGCGATCTTGACGAAGCCATCCGCCTGCAGAACGCCGTCGAGTACGGCCTGACCGCCGGCATTCACTCGCTTGATCCGCGCGAAGTCGACGAATGGCTCGGCCGCGTCCAAGCCGGCAACCTGTACGTCAACCGCGGAATCACGGGCGCGATCGTGCGCCGGCAGAGCTTCGGCGGCTGGAAGAAGTCGTCGGTCGGGCTGGGCTCCAAGGCCGGCGGGCCCAACTACGTCCACATGATGGGCACCTGGGCGGACAGGCCTGGTTCGGCTGCTCTGGCTGACGAGGTGGAGGCACCGAAAGTCGCGAACCCTGCGGGTGCTGCGGGTGGTTCGGTTTCGGGCACTGCGGCAACGCGTGATGAACGCGATTGGCTTGAACGCGCCCGCCGCTCTGATGACGAAGCCATTCGCCGCGAGTTCGGCATTGCCCGCGACTCGGACGGTTTCGAATCGGAGGCGAACATCTTCCGCTACCTGCCCACGGCTGTGACCGTGCGCGTGACTGCTGAGGCAAAGCCTGTGGAAATCACCCGCGTTGCCGAAGCTGCTCAGCGTCTGGGTGCACCGCTGACCTGGAGTGTTGCCTCTGATGCAGAAGGATCTGTCCGCGCGGCAGCCATCGCGGCAGCTGACGCTGGCGGAAGTGCGAACGGCACGGGTGGCGGCGTCGCCCTTGAATCAGCCGCTGAGTTCGGCAAGCGCCTTTTCGATGGCCAGCTTCTGGTCAACGGAGCAGCCCGCGTGCGCAATATTGGTGCGGCGGAACCCGAAGTGCTCGAAGCCATTGTCGACCGGCCGGAAGTGGCAGTGCTCGATGAACCGGTGACCGCCTCGGGCCGCATCGAAGGCCGCTACTACTTGCACGAGCAGGCAATCTCGATGACACTGCACCGCTTCGGCGACCCAGACCCGGGCTTCCACCGCCTAGCTGAACGCCTAGGCCGGACGGCGTAAGCGGGCCGAATCTGCTCTGGCGTGCAAAAACTCGGCCGAAAACTGCGATTTCGGCCGAGTTTTTGCACGTATAAGCAGAATCCGGAGTTTTTGCACGTGTCAGCAGAGTTACTCCCCTACCTTGGTCTCCTCCGTCACAGCGACGTTCGAGTTCAGCCACCACGTGTAGTGGTCAAGGACGTCGTGGGCGATCCGCTCACGCGAGTAATCCAAGATGTCGTAGGTTCCGCCACCGGGCACCTTGACCTCAAGCTGGCTTGAGACATCGTCTGCTTCGCGCATGCGGGTGCCGTAGGTTGCGGCCTTGATCTGGCGAATCTGCGCCGTGTAGTCGAAGTTCTCCAGCATTTCGTGCGTGCCCTGAACAGTGAGCGACACGGAGTGCTTGATCTTCTTCGACACGTCGTCTTCGCGGGTGATCTGCGCGTCAACACCCTGCTCACGCAGTTCCGCTGCGACTTCTTCCAGCGCGGGGATGACGACCTCGGACATGCGCTCCTGCGTGGATCGCAGCGACACATTGCCGAACTGGCGCCGCAGACGATTCCGCCAGCTGCCAGCACCAGTGCCACCCGCCGCACCAGCACCAGCACCGCTGCCAACAACACCACCAGCACCGACAACCTGCGAGCGCAGCGAATCCATCATGGCGTGCGTCTGCTTGCGTTCACCTTCCAGTGCGCGCAGCAGACCAATGGCAACCAAGATCATGACGAATGCGAACGGCAAGCCCATGACAACCGTGGCGTACTGCAGCGCGGTGATGCCGCCGACCACCAGCATGGCGATCGTCAGAACACCGGTTGCCACGGCCCACAGGATGCGCACCCACGGCTTGGCGTCAGTTTCGGCATCCGGCAGGCGGCTGGTGAGGTTTGCCATGACCAGTGCACCGGAGTCAGCCGATGTCACGTAGAACAGCAGACCGACGAACGTTGCCAGTCCCACCAGGAAGAACGCTCCGGGGAACTGCTGCAGCAGCATGTAGAAACCGGATTCCGGTGTGTCGACTGCAGCTTCGGCAAACGCGGTGTCGCCCGAACGGATGCGCGCAATCGCTGTGTTTCCGAACATCGTCACCCACATGAGGATGTAGATGAACGGGATGGTGAGCGTGCCGATGACGAACTGTCCCAGCGTGCGGCCCTTGGAGATGCGGGCCAGGAACATGCCGACGAAGCTTGCCCAGGCAACCCACCAGGCCCAGAAGAACAGGGTCCACAGGTTCATCCATTCGGCCGGGTGGTCGTATGCCATCGTGTCGAGCGTCAGGCCGGGGAACATGCTGATGAAGTCGCCGACGTTCATGGTTGCCGCACGCAGCAGGAACGCAGTGTCGCCGAACACCAGAACCCAGCCGGCCAGCACGAGTGCGAGCACCACGTTGAGCTGGCTGAGAATGCGGATGCCCTTATCAACACCGGATGTTGCCGACACGATTGCCACGAGAACCGCGACGACCACGAGGCCGACCTGAGCGGGAGTGCCCTGGTCGATGCCGAACATGATGTCCAGGCCCACGTTGAGCATGACCACGCCAATACCGAGCGAGGTTGCAACACCGAAGATGGTGCCGAGCACCGTTGCGATGTCGACGGCGTTGCCCACGCCGCCCTTGATGCGCTTGCCGAACAGCGGATAGAGCGCCGAGCGGACTGCCAGCGGCAGGCCCTTGCGGTGCGCGAAGTAGCCCAGGGCGATGCCCATGAGCGTGTACATGCCCCAGCCGGTGATGCCGTAGTGGAACAGCGTCCACACGGTGCCTTCGCGTGCCGCATCGAGCGATCCGGCTTCCGTCACGGGAGGCGCCAGGTACTGCGAGGCGGGTTCGGCAACTGCGAAGAACATCACGTCGGTGCCGATGCCGGCTGCGAACAGCATGGATGCCCACGCGAACGTCGAGTATTCGGGCCGGTCCGTGTCTTTGCCCAGGCGGATCTTGGAGTACCGCAGGGCGAGTACCACCACGAACACCAAAATCGCGGTGGCCAGCAGGATGTAGAACCAGCCGAACCAGTTGCCGATCCATCCCACGAGCAAGCCGAGTGTCGCCTCGGCCGACTCCGTGAAGAACAGCGCCCACCCGGCGACCAGCGCGATGAACACTCCGGTCACGCCGAGCACAACCGGCTTGACCTTGGGGCTGGTCACCTGGGGCCGAAGCTCAGGTTCGACTTCTCCAACAGCTGACGAGGTGCCGCCCGCCGCAGTCTGGGACTGCGGCTTGGGGTTTGATGGGGTGCTGCTCACTTGTCATCACCTGCAGCCATTGCCTCAAGCGCACTGGGGATGTCCGTGCGGGCGTTCCACGCGCTGTTGCGCGGGTCGCCTTCGGGGTAGAGCGGCATACCGGACTTGGCCTTGTAGACCGGCGGGTATTCGGGCTCGAGCATGGTGTTGCCGGCAATGAGGTCGGCAGCGCGCTCAGCAACCATCATGACGGGTGCGTAGATGTTGCCGTTGGTGATGGTCGGGAAGACCGAAGCGTCGACAACGCGCAGACCCTCGGTGCCGTGGACCTTCATGGACGAGGGGTCGACAACCGACATGTCGTCGACACCCATCTTCGCCGAGCACGACGGGTGCAGAGCGGTTTCTGCGTCGCGGCGAATCCAGTCGAGGATCTCTTCGTCGGTTTCAACGTCCTTACCGGGCGACAGTTCGCCGCCGTCGAACGGTGCGAACGCCGGCTGGGACAGGATGTGGCGTGCAGCGCGCACAACCTCAACCCATTCGCGACGGTCGTTTTCGGTCGACAGGTAGTTGAACAGGATCGACGGGTGCTGCTTGGGGTCGTTCGACTTGATCTTCACGTGGCCGCGAACGTCGGAGTTCATCGGGCCGATGTGCACCTGGTATCCGTGTTCGTGGTCGCCACCGGTGCCGTCGTAGCGCACGGCGATCGGCAGGAAGTGGAACATGAGGTTCGGGTAGACGACGTCGTCGTTGGTGCGGATGAAGCCGCCGCCCTCGAAGTGGTTCGAAGCACCCACACCGGCGTTGGCGAACAGCCACTGCGCACCGATCCACGGGGCCTTCCACATCTTCAGCCACGGCTGGATGGAAACCGGCTGCACCGATTCGTGCTGCAGGTAGACCTCGAGGTGGTCCTGCAGGTTCTCACCAACACCCGGCAGGTCGACGCGCGGCTTGATGCCGACCGACCGCAGGTGGTCGGGATCGCCCACACCGGACAGCTGCAGCACCTGAGGTGAGTTGAAGGCACCTCCACAGAGGATCACCTCGCCGGCGGAGACGCTGTGCGGCTTCTTTCCGCCTCGTACGAAGTCGACCCCGGTCACACGGGTGCCGTTCCAGCGCAGCTGGGTGACAAAAGCGAGAGTCGCAATGTCGAGGTTCTTGCGATTCTTGACCGGCCACAGGTAGGAACGCGAAGCGCTCATGCGCGAACCCTTGTAGGTGTTCGCATCGAAGGGGGCGAAGCCCTCCTGGCGGTAGCCGTTGACGTCATCCGTCGGAGCGTAGCCGGCCTGGCGGGTGGCCTCGAAGAAGGCCTGGAACAGCGGGCTGTTGGCCTTCTTGCGCTCAAGGGTCAGCGGACCGGCGCCGCCGCGCCACTCATCGGCACCGGCCAGCGTCGTTTCCATGCGCTTGAAGTACGGCAGGACGTGGGCGTAGTCCCAGTCCTCCATGCCTTCGAAGGTGGCCCACTTGTCGTAGTCACCGGCGTTTCCGCGCTGGAAGATCATGCCGTTGATCGAGCTCGAACCGCCCAGCACCTTACCGCGGGTGTGCGCCACGCGGCGGCCGCCCATGTGCGGTTCCGGGTCAGTCTGGTAGCGCCAGTCGTACATCGGGTTGCCCGACGGGAACATGAGCGCTGCGGGCATGTGGATCAGCGGGTCGAACTTGAAGTCCGCACGTCCGGCCTCCAGCACGAGCACGCTGGTGCTGGGGTCAGCTGACAGGCGGTTGGCAAGCGCCGAACCGGCGGAACCGCCGCCGACGATCACATAGTCGTAGTGCTTCTTCACGGGAACACTCCTTGGAATTGAGAACAGAAGATTGTGGGGTGGGTCAGGCTCTGCGAGTCAGGCTTTGCGGCCGGAGAACCAGTCGGCCGGTGCCGGCTTGGTGTTGTGCCAGACGTGCTTGACCTCCTGGTATTCGGCCAGGCCGTCTTCGCCGAGTTCACGGCCGATGCCGGACTGCTTCATGCCGCCCCATTCGGCCTGCGGGACGTAGGGGTGGAAGTCGTTGATCCAGACGGTGCCGTGGCGCAGGCGGCCGGCGACTCGTTCGGCGCGGCCGGCGTTTTCGGTCCACACGGCACCGGCAAGGCCGTAGATGGTGTCATTGCCCAGTGCCACTGCGGCGTCTTCGGCCGCCTCTACGGTGTCGCCGGAGAAGGTTTCGACCGTCAGCACGGGGCCGAACGATTCGTCGTGGACGCAGCGCATCGACTGGTCGCAGCGGTCGAGGATGGTCGGCAGATAGTAAGAGCCCTGCGCCAGTTCGCCTTCGCCGCGCTTGCCGCCGGTGCGCAGAACAGCGCCGTCTTCGATGGCCTCTTCGACGTAGCGGTGCACCTTGTTCAGGTGGTCTTCGCTGATGAGCGGGCCGGTTTCGGCGTTTTCGTCAAACGGGCCGCCCAGGCGGATGAGTTCGGCGCGGCGGACGAGTTCGTCCACGACCTCATCGTGAATCGACTCTTCGACGATCAGACGAGCACCAGCCGAGCACACCTGGCCGGAGTCCAGGAAGATCGCGGTGAGAGCGTTGTCGATTGCCGCATCAAGATCAGCGTCGGCAAAGATGATGTTGGGGTTCTTCCCGCCCAGTTCCAGGGCGATCTTCTTGACGGTCGGAGCGGCAGCGGCCATGATCACGCGGCCGGTTTCGAGACCACCCGTGAACGACACGAGGTCCACCTGCGGGTTTTCCGTCATTTCGGCACCCACGGTGGCACCCGGTCCGGTGACGAGGTTTGCGACACCGGCCGGAAGCCCCGCCTCGTCAAGGGCATCCATGAGCCACATGGCGGTCTGGGGAGTCAGCTCGGCCGGCTTGAGCACGAAGGTGTTTCCGGCGGCGATGGCCGGAGCGATCTTCCAGGCCGTCTGCAGCAGCGGGAAGTTCCACGGCGTGATGAGCGAGCACACGCCCACCGGTTCGGTGACGACACGGCTGGAGATGGTCGGGTCGCCCGGGTCGACCACGCGGCCGGCGTGCTTGTTCGCCAGGGCTGCGAAGTGGCGGAAGACGTTGATGATGTCGTCCATGTCCTGCTGGGACTCGACGAAGCGCTTGCCCGTGTCCTGCGATTCCATGCGGGCGACCTTGTCCTTGTCGCGCTCAAGGATGTCGGCCAGGCGGTTGACGATGGCGCCGCGGTCGGCTGCCGGGGTCGTGGCCCAGGTTCCTTCGTCGAAGGTGGTGCGGGCGGCTTCGATGGCGCGGCGGGCGTCAGCACGGTCGCCTTCGCTGACAGTGATGACGTGCGATCCATCGGCCGGGCAGAGGATGTCTCGGGTTTCGTTTGATTCCGCTTCTTGCCACTGTCCGTTGATGTAAATGCTCGGCACGGCACTTCCTTCGCTTTTGGCTTGTAGGTTTGCTGCGTTTTCCCTTCACGCTCACTTAAAACGATAACGCACGTTATATCGAAAATAAAACGAGCGTTATACTTTTGTCGAGATACAAGATCGGAGCACACGAGGCACCGGCGAGTCTGAACCCAAGTGCTGCCGAGGTCCAGGAGTACGATTGCAAACCATGAAGCCGTCCGAGCAGGCAACTGAAACAGCGGCTAAGCAGGCGAGTGAGCCTGCAAGTGCACCCACGGATGGGTCAGCAGGCAATCAGCCTGTTGAACAGGCGGGTAGGCCTGCGGGTAGGCCTGCGGCAAGTTCGGTGCGTAAGCAGGTGACCAAGCCAGCGGGTAGGCCTGCGGCGAGTTCGGTGCGTAAGCAGGCGACCAAGCCGGTCCGCGAACGACTGTTGGATTCCGCCGACGCGCTGCTGTTCATCCACGGAGTTATTTCCACACCCGTCGACCGGATCCTCAAAGACGCACAGGCCTCCCCGCCGAGTCTCTACTCACACTTCGGGAGCAAAGAAGGGCTGATCGCGGCTGCTTTGCGCCGTCGTCTGCATATTTGGACAGGCGTGTGGGATGCCGAAATCGCCGCGGCTGACTGTCCGAAGGACCGGGCACTCGCTCTGTGGGATGCGCTCACGACGTACCAGGGCGAACACATGACCGAACGCTGGTGCGCCTTCAGCGGGACCGCTGCCGCCATCGAACACCCCAGCGCTCAGCTGCAGGCCGTTCTCGACGAAGAAACCCAGCTGCTGCGCACACGACTCCTGGCCGCGGCCCGCGAAATCACAGGCGAGGCGGCAGGAAGTGAGGACGCTGGTGAGGTGAGCGGCGCCTCGTCCGCCCAGGCGGGCGACGCCCCGGGAAATGGGAGTGAAGAGGTGAGCGGCGCCTCGGCGGGTTCTGCTGCGGCGGGCTCTGGCAGCCGAGCGGAGGCCTTAGCGTCGGCGCTCATGGTCGCGTACACGGGCACGATGTCCTTGATGCTGCGCGAGGACTACCCCACCGCCATCGCCGAGGGCCGTGCGAGCGCCGAAGCACTCATCGACGCGTTCACCGCGGCGTAAAGCACAAACGGCAACGCGCACCGGCATGGCCTACAGGCAAACTCAAGAACTCAAGCCGACTAGCCCCGCCCCGACCTTCGCTTCTGCTTCTGCTCCTGCGTGCAAAAACTCCGGAGTCTGCTTAGGTGGTCAAAAACTCGGCCAAAAACCCTGTTTTGGCCCGAGTTTTTGCACTTGAGAGCAGATTCTCCAGAGCTTTGACTTCGGTGCTCCGTGCAGGGGACAACTCCGGTGCTATCCACAGGGTCCAGAAACCCGTGGCGCCCGCTGCTCGAGCGCTCCTACCTTCCGAATATGGGGCATGGAGAAAACACGACGTCCGGTTTATGGAAACCGGCCACAGGTATTGCCACCACGGGAAGCCTTCTGAACAACGGTGTAAGCAGATGGACAATCGATGCCAACAGCCGACAGCTGGTTCACGGCGTACGAGCGTTCGGTGACATTCGAAGCATCGGCAGTGCGCCACGTTGGGCAGATGACTTGTGGTTTAAACAGCGGGAACTGCTTTCTGCCGTGCAGAGCAAATACCCCGAAGCGACCGGAGTAGGGCCTACTGCGGGGGCGCTCTACGGCATGGTTTTGCCTTACAGACTCCAGCGTGAAGAACTGGTGTTCGTAAGTACCGGCCGCGGAGGCAGACAGATTCGCATGAAGAACGTCAGGTCCAACCGCAAACCCATAGATAAAAGAGTCCTTTGGTTCGACCTTCCAGTCGCATCCGGACTGGAAGTTATGGCTCAAATCGCTGCGGAATTGAACTTCCGTGAGGCGGTGCAGCTTCTTGATGGACTCTTGGGCACGTGGAATGGCGGCCCGAAAGTCGATCACGCCAAACTTAAAAGCTTCATCCGGGAGCTGCCGCAGTCCCGCACCTACAGAACTCTGCGCAAAGCCCTGCCGCTGGCCAGACCAGGGGTGCAGTCACCTCGGGAAACGAGCCTGCGCCTCGAGATCATTCATGCAGGAATGCCCGAACCGGCAGTCAACCCGCGGGTTTATCTGCCGAGCATCGGCGACTGCAGAAAACCCGACCTGGCTTGGGAAGAGTACAAGGTGTGCTGCGAATACGAAGGCATCCACCACATGACCGATTCACAACAGTGGTCGACGGACATCCGCAGATACCGCGCTTTCGAGGCGGCAGGCTGGACTGTCATCCGGGTGACCAAATCAATGCCGCCCGCTGAATACCTCGCGGTGATTCGAGACGCCCTGCGGGCACGAGGCTGGAAACCCTAACTACACCTTGAAGCGTTCGGGGCCCTTCAGTGCTCGCAGTGCGTAGACGATTGCGGCCAGGTCGATGACTTCCTGCAGCAGCGCGCCGACAACCGCAGGAATGAAGCCGAAGAACGCAAAGCCCATCAGCACGAGCGACAAAATGATGCCGATCCAAATGGCGCTCTTCGCCACCGCCAAAGTCCAACGCCCAATGTCGACAGCCTTGCCAACACGGGAAATATCGTCACGGGTGATCACGACATCAGCAGCTTCGGAGGCCTCTGTATCGCCGCGAGCCCCCATCGCAATGCCAACCCCGGCAGCCGCGAGAACCGGCGCATCGTTGACACCGTCACCGACCATGATGACCGGCTTCGGCTCGATCTCGTGCAGCAGACGAACCTTGTCCTCCGGCAGAAGCGAAGCGTGCACATCGTCAATCCCGACCTCCGCAGCAATCGCCTGCGCAGTGTGCGGATTGTCGCCAGTGAGCATCGTGACCTTTTCAAAGCCATGACGCCTAAGCTCCGAAACCAACTGTCCGGCGTTGTCCCTCGCCTGATCATCAAGGATCAGCGCACCGGCATACTCACTGCCGATCGACACATAAGCGACAGTCTGTCCGGCCTCGAACTCAACCTCAAACGCCTCCGGCGCCATGCCGCGAACAAAACCAAGCGTGCCAACGCGAACAACGGAGCCACCCGCGCCGCCGGCCGCGCCGCCGGCCGCGC
>NZ_KV786010.1:0-83619 GCF_001806795.1 Brevibacterium sp. HMSC22B09
ATCGAGTGAACGATGTCCCGGGACTTCACACGAGTGGAGGATAGGGGATTCGAACCCCTGACCTTCTCCATGCCATGGAGACGCGCTACCAACTGCGCCAATCCCCCAGAACCCGTCTGGGCAACAGGTACTAGCTTAGACCATGCATCGGACCAATGCAAAATCGACGGTCCGTGAAGTCAGTCATTGCGCGGACCGCGGCGTTTGAGAACAACGACGGCGATTACTGCAGTGATCACGGCAATGGCACCGAGAATGACGAACTCGACGCCGGCTGATGAATTCTGCAGAACCCACCCTTCAATGCGCGCCTGCGTTCCTGCGCCGAGGAAGCCAGTCAGCTTGGCCGTGCCGCTCGTGAAGAACAGCAGTGCGGCAAGTGCCACCATGAGCAGACCGCCGATCAGGTTCGTCCACGTGGTTGTGATGGGTCCGAACGAAACCGGTCGCGGGCGGACCATTTTCTGGACAGCGGGCAGGCGCGTCCACAGGGCTGACAGCAGTACAAGAGGCAGAGCCATGCCTGCAGCGAAGAACACAAGGATCAGGCCACCCCACAGCGCGGATGCGCTTGCCGCGGCGACCGTCAGAACAGCTCCGAGAATAGGCCCCGCACAGACACCCGCCACCCCGTACACAGCACCGAGAAGATAGACCGATGCGGATGAACGCCCTGCACTCTGGACGCCTGAGGGCATGAACGGGAGATTCACGTTGAGAGCTGTGAGAACACCCATGATGGCGACCACGACAGCGGCCACCGCCACGACAGCTTCGCGGTGGATCGTGACAAAGGCGCCGACTGAACCGGCAAGAATTCCCAGCGGGACGAGCGTGGTCACCAGCCCCAGGTAGAAGATGAAGGTCCTTCCCAGCAGCTCTTTTGGTGACGTGAAAGCGTAGGAAAAGAATGCCGGCAGGAGCATTGCCGAGCACGGGCTCAAGAGTGTGAGAACTCCGCCGGCAAAAGCTCCAAGAAGCCCCAGGCTCATTGAGCTTCGGCCTTCTCCAGCTGTTCGTCAATGAATTCTTCGAAGTTCTCCACCGGCTGCGCTCCGCGCAGTGCGCTTTCGCCATCGGACGATGCAAAGAAGGGCACTGCCTGGATTCCGTAGTACTGCTGAGCCTTCGCAGTTTCGTCATTGACCTTGTCGATGAGCGCCTGGTCGTTCATGTCTTTGCGGAACTTCTCGATATCGCCAACACCAGCGGTTTCGGCAAACTCCACCAGCTTGTCTTCCGGAAGATCGGGGTGGCCCTTGTCGGGCGCGGCCGCATAGAGGGCATCCGAATACTCGCTGTACTTGCCCTGTTTGCCGGCAGCTTCCATAGCTGCGCCGGCGGCCGCGGACTGTTCGCCGAAGAACGCCACGGTGATGAATTCGAAGCGCACCTTGCCGGTGTCAACGTATTTCTTCTGCAGGTCCGGAAGGATGTTGTTGTGGAAGTGCGCACAGAACGGGCAGCGCGGGTCGGTCCATTCGGTGATGACGACGGGAGCGTCAACATCGCCAACAGCGGCGGAGTCGTCTGCGTCCCGGCGAACCCATTCGCCTTCCTCGCCGGCTGCGGCGGCTTCAGCGCCTTCCGATGAATCGCCTTCTTCCTGCGCATTGTCCCCATCGGCGGACGAGGCGGAGGGGGCACTGCGCTGTGCCTGCTCGTCACCGGAGGGCGTGCCGCCGGACGTGAGCTGTGCGAGTGCGACAACCGCGATGAAGGCAGCCACCGCGATAATGGCGATGATGATGTAGGCGGTGCGACTGCGCCCCTGCTTGGAGCTGTGAGGTGAGTTTTCGGCCATGCTTCTCACCCTATCGGCCCAACCGTCACAAATCCTGGGAGAGCGGGAGTATCAGCGGAACACCAACAGCAGCAGAACACCGAAGACGATGACGGCTGCGCACAGGGCAAAGCAGCAGTAGGCGCACAGCAGCACGAGCTTCTGCGCACCAGGCGACAGCGGCACCTTTTTGGCTGCTTTGGCTGCTTTCTTTTCCGCCTTGCGGATCTGCTTGGGTGACATCACGGTGATGGCATCGGGGAATTCTGCCGGGTGCACCACCGGAGGCTTGCCGCCGGCCACAAGCAGACGCAGCCCGAGGGCATAGAAGCCCACGAGGAACACGGCTCCCGCCAAAGCGGAGACAAACACCAGGAGGAATGCGGCCCAGTCGATTGTGATCACGATTCTTCCTTTCCGCTGTCGCCGTCGATGCCAATCCGTTCACTGCGGCGGCGCTCTTGGGCGCGTGCCTGCCGCGGCGTGGGCGGGGGATCCGTGTCGACATCCACCGCGAAACCGGCATCGGCGACATCGTGTGACAGCGCTTCGTCGGGTTCGCCGCTGTCGCGCTTCGAGTACAGGTAGAGGCCGAGAACAATTGCAGTGGCTGCGATGAAGTCAATGACAAGACCGATGTTGCCCAGAAGAACAACGAAGATCGCGGCAAGAGCCCCGATGAGGCCTGCGGCCGGCAGAGTGACCAGCCAGCCGAGCACGATCTTTCCGGCCATGGACCATTTCACGGTTGAACCGCGCCTGCCCATGCCCGAACCGATGACAGAACCTGACGCGACCTGGGTTGTCGACAGTGCGAAGCCGAGGGCGGACGAGGCGAGAATCGTCGCTGCTGTGGAGGACTCCGCGGCGAATCCCTGGGCTGGGCGCACCTGGGTGAGGCCCTTGCCGAGCGTGTGGATGATTCGCCAGCCGCCCATGTACGTACCCAGGGCAATTGTGAAGGCGCAGGCGAGGACAACCCACATCTGCGGATCGTGATCGGCAGACGACTGCCAGCCGACCGCGATAAGGACGAGGGTGATCACGCCCATCGTCTTCTGCGCGTCGTTCGTTCCGTGGGCGAGTGCAACGAGGCTTGAAGTGAGGATCTGACCCCACCGAAACCCGTCACGGCCCGAGGGCTTTTTGTCGTAGCGGCGGGTAACGCCGTATGCGACCTTGGTCGCGACGAAGGCGATGATGCCGGCTGTCAGCGGCGAGAGGATGGCTGGCAGAACGATCTTGGACAGGACGCCGCCGATGTTGACGGCTGTGAACCCGATACCGACCATCGTCGCGCCGATCAGTCCGCCGAAAAGAGCGTGCGACGAACTTGAGGGCAGGCCCAAGAGCCACGTGAGCATGTTCCAGCAGATGGCGCCGATCAGTCCGGCGAAGATGAGGGAGGGGAACAGATCCCCGCCTATCCGGTCCTCGTTGATGATGCCGCCCGAGACTGTCTTGGAGACTTCCGTCGACAGGAGCGCGCCGATGAGGTTGAGGATTGCTGCGAGCCCCACGGCTGTTTTCGGTTTGAGGGCCCCTGTTGCAATCGGGGTCGCCATTGCGTTGGCCGTGTCGTGAAAGCCGTTGGTGAAATCGAAGAACAGCGCCAAGGCGATGACGAGCACGACGATGAGTACGACGAAATCCACTGTCTTCTTCCGCTTATGTGCGAGATCGGCTCCGCGCGGTGAAGGACCCGTGACCGCAGAGCGTGCTCAGGCGGATGTGGGTCGGTGTGGAACCGAATGATGACAAGGTTTACGTTAACGCCAAATTAACGCCGGGCAAAGTTTTAGTTGCTCAGTGTTTGCCAGTCCTGCGCGCCATCGCGTTCGCAGATGTCGGTCGCGGCTTCTGTTGCGGCCTGCAAAGCTTCTTCGGTCGAGAGTCCCCGGGCAACGGCTGCGGCCAGTGTTCCCGCGAACGTATCGCCCGCGCCCGTTGTGTCGACGGCCTCTATTCGGCGCGCGGGTGCGTGAATGCCGCGCCACAGAGCGCCCTGAGCGCCGAAGGTGATGCACACCCTTTCGTCAACGCGGTTGAGTCGTGCTGATTCCTGTTCGTTGACGATCACGATGTCAGCGGAGTCGGCGAGGCTCTGGGCTGCCTGCGTCCAGGGGGAGGGGTTGAGCAGGGTTGTCACGCCGCGTTCTTGAGCGGCTGCAAGGGCGCGCAAAGCCACCTGGTCTTGGATTTCCAACACGATCGTCAGGACATCCCCGGGCTGTGCATGCTCAAGAATGACCTCAATCTCCGGTTCGCCGACCGCGGCGTTCGCGCCCGGATCAAACAGAATCGCGTTGTTGCCGGAATCTTCGACGACGATCGTCGCGGACCCGGTGGGCCCCGAGGTCGTGCGCACAAACTCCGTACTCAGGCCGGAAGCTTGAAGATGCTTGCGGTAGAACGCCCCCTGGGCATCCGAACCAACACAGGACAAGAGGAGCGTTTCAGCGCCCGACCGGTGTGCGGCAACAGCCTGATTGGCTCCTTTTCCGCCGGGCATGGTGCGCACGCTGTTCGCCATGAGTGTTTCACCCAGTCTGGGGTAGCGGGGAGCGCGGATGACCGTGTCGATGTTGATCGAACCGAGGACTATGACTTTGCCCATACCCCCATGATAGGTGCGAACATCCGGGTGGTCGCGGGTGTCTGTAGAAACAGTGCCTCGTTTGTGGCAAAGTGATGCGCATCGCACACAGGCGTGTGAAAAACAACAGCAAGGAGCACAGAGTCGTGACCCTGTCATATTCATCCGGCCCCGCTTCAGCAGGGCTTCTCGGAGACACGATTGCCGGCAATTTCGCCACACAGGCAGCGCAGACGCCCGACGCGCAAGCGCTTCTCGACCTACCCACCGGCCGCACGTGGACCTATGCCGAACTTGAGCGTGACACCGATCGCCTGGCCGCCGCCCTTATGGAACGCGGCCTGAATAAGGGCGACCGCCTCGGGATCTTCGCCCAGAACATTCCCGAATGGGTGCTGACGATGTACGCGGCGGCCAAACTCGGCGTCATTATCGTCAACATCAACCCGGCCTATCGGGAACACGAACTCGAGTTCATCCTCGAGCACTCCGGTGCCACGATGCTCATCAGCCAGGTATCGGCACCTCCTCACATCGACTTCGTCGAAGTGAGCAGGGCGGTCGCCGCAAAACTTGAGAACCTGTCAGTGGTCTACGTCGACACATCGCACGAACCGACCGCAATACCGATGAAACAACACGAGATCGCGCCGGAGGAAAAGTTCTCCGCTCTCCTCGAAGCCGGGGAGAGGCTTCTGGCGGACGAAGGTGCCAAAGTGCGCACGCGCATCCGCCAGATCACGGATTCGCTCAGCTGTGACGAGCCGATCAACCTGCAGTACACCTCGGGAACAACCGGCTTCCCCAAGGGTGTGACGCTCACCCACCACAACATCCTCAACAACGGCTACCTGATCGGCGAAAACCTCGCGTACGCAGAAGAGGACACGGTCGTCCTTCCCGTGCCATTCTTCCACTGCTTCGGCATGGTCATCGGCATCCTCGCTGCGTTCAGCCACGGAAGCACGGCTGTGATCCCAAGCGCAGGATTCGAACCGAGTGCTGCCCTGAGCGCGGTGGAGAAGACGAAAGCGACATCGCTGTACGGCGTGCCGACGATGTTCATCGCCGAACTTGAACTGTCGAACTTCGACGACTACGACCTTTCAACGCTGCGCACAGGCGTCATGGCGGGATCCACGTGCCCCGTCGAAGTCATGCGGGCTGTTATCGAGCGGATGCACATGTCCGAAGTTGCCATCTGCTACGGAATGACGGAGACCGCGCCCGTGTCGACCATGACCCGAGTTGATGATTCACTCGAAGCCCGCACGGAAACCGTCGGGACGGTCATGCCGCACACGGAAGTCAAGGTCGTCGACCCCGTGACGGGGGAGACCCTGCCCCGGGGGCAGAAGGGCGAAGTGTGCACACGCGGCTACTGCGTCATGAAGGGCTACTGGAATCAGCCCGACAAAACCGCCGAGGTGCTCGATGCCGATGGCTGGATGCACACCGGGGACCTCGGGATCATGAACGAAGCGGGATACCTCGACATTTCGGGACGAATCAAAGACATGGTGATTCGCGGCGGCGAAAACGTCTACCCGCGCGAAATCGAAGAGTTCCTCTACACGCACCCGTCAATTCGCGATGTGCAGGTGGTCGGTGTGCCCGACCCCAAGTACGGCGAAGAGCTCATGGCCTGGGTCATCCTCCGCGAAGGAGTGGAAACACTGACAGCGGAAGATGTACGCGAATTCGCTCAGGGCAAACTGGCCCACTACAAGATTCCACGCTATGTCGAAGTCCGTGAGTCTTTCCCCATGACGGTTTCGGGCAAGATCCGCAAGGTCGAGCTGCGCGCAGAAGGAGCGGAGATCGTCTCCGCAGGCTGAGCGCCGACGGAACACACCACTGCGGAAGCGCAGGCAGATAGAAAGAGCCGCAGACAGTTAAGTCTGCGGCTCTTTCTGTGTCTTTCAACGCGGTGTCAGCTGAGCTGACCTGCGCTTATCAGATGTAGCGGATGAACTTCGCTCCGCGTTTGACCATCCAGGCGTAGCTGCGCTCGGATGTGCCGGTGCGGCGTGAACCCGCGTCGATCATCTTGCCCTTCTTGTCGGACACGATGCCGACGTGACCGGGTACCCAGATGATGTCGCCGGGCTTGGCCTCAGATGCCTTGACCACCTTGCCGGCGCTGCGCTGTGCGCCGGACACTCGCGGAATGTTGATTCCGTTCTTCTTGTACACGTACTGAGTGAAGCCCGAGCAGTCCCAGCCCTTCGTGGGGCTTGTGCCGCCCCACACGTAGCGGGTTCCGATTCCCTTGCGCGCTTCTTTGATGATGTTCTTGCGCAGCTGGTCTTCAGAAACCTTCTTCGACTTCTTGGGCTTCGAATCCGTCTTCTTAGGCTTCGGCTTCGGTTTTGGTTTCGGAGCAGGCTTCTTCGATTCCGGCTTCGGTGAGGGTTTGGGCGCCGGCTGCGGTGCCTGCGTCGACGGTGCTTCCGAAGGCTCCTGTGAAGCTTCGGAAGAAGGTTCAGGGCTCTGTTCCTGGCCGTTGTCGGTGTTGCCGCCCGGTGCCGGCTGCGTTTCAGATTCCGGCTGCGGTGCAGGCTCCGGTGCGGGAGCCGCAACCTCCTTCACGCCGCCCTGGAAGCGCTGGGTGACGGAACCGTCTTCGTTGGTGACGGGTGCGTCGAGCGGGTAGCCCCACGAGCCGTTTTCAAAGCCGTTGGCGCGGTACTGCTGCCACATCTTGTCAACGACCGGTTCGGCGCCCGTCACAGGTGAGAAGAACAGCGCACCCTGCGCGAACGCCTGGTAGCAGCCGTTGTCCTTGATGACGCACTTGACTTCACCGGTCGCATTGCCGAGCAGCTGTGCGTGCTCAGCGGCAGCGGAGGCCATCTGCGCCGGTCCGGCTTCTTCAGATTCGGTTGAAATCTGCGTACCACCCAGGCTGCTGGTCTCGCCAGTGTCTCCCTGGGAAGTAGCGGGGGCAGCGCTGACCGCGGAACCGGATGCGATGCCCGTGCCGAATAGCATGACAGTCGCTGTTGCGGCGACCGTCACTTTATTCAAAAGAGACATGTTTCCCCGTATAAAAACTAACGGCCCGACTCGAAGGAGGAAGAAGGTCGAAGCCTAGGCTGTTGAGTTTCAAGAAGCCATAATATGACAAAACTGCAACATTGTCACAGGGAATTTATGAAATGACCGGCGCGTCGGCTTGAACATTCCCTAGATAGTGCGAGTTTTCGCCGGTGGCGGGCGGTTTGCTCCTCATGTGGTTGTGCTGGATTTCCTGCGAACTCTGCTCTGCAGGGCGAACTCTTGACCGCTCCCGAGGTGGACCTCGTTGGCTGTCGTGGGATGGATTTGCATCTGTGCGCAGGGTGTTCTAGAGTTATGACTCGTGCTCAAGAAGAGCACTAATCCTCCGTAGCTCAGTTGGCAGAGCATTCGACTGTTAATCGAAGGGTCGCTGGTTCGAGCCCAGCCGGAGGAGCGCTTCAGCCCCGATCTCAGGATCGGGGCTTTTCCGTCTTCGATTTCCCTCCCCGCCAGTTCTCTCAGCGGGTCTGCACTCGAACCCTGTACAGTGCTGGAGTGATCATTTGGGCAGCCTTGGGGTTTGCACTGGTATCTGCGGTAGGACTTGCCGCAGGTGCGGCTGTGCAGCACTCCGGTGTAACGACATCGCACGACTCCGAGCGCTTCGGCATTCGCTCATTCTTCCAACTGTTCAAATCGGGCAGGTGGCTGCTGGGCACCGCGATCATGGTCATCGCCGTCACCGCCGGTGTCCTGTCCCTTGCTCTTGCCCCCGTCATGGTTGTTCAGCCCGTCGGTGCCATCTCGCTGGCCGTTTCCGTCCTCATCGCCCGATTCGCTCGTGGTCTGGTGTTCAAGAGGCGCGTCTACACGTCGGTTCTTCTCTGTGTCGCCGGTGTCGCCGGTTTTGTAGGAGTTTCTTCGCTCTTTGCCGTGTCTCGCGTCAGATTCGGTGCTGAGGCCCTCCCAATGGTGTGGGTCTCAGCGGCACTTCTCGCAATCACCGTTGTGGGCCGCCTTGTTCAGCGCCGACCGCATCAGCTGTTCAACGTGGTCAGCGCGGCCATTCTCTTTGCGTGTGTGGCAACCAATACGCATATCTGCGCGTCTCAGTTCCTTGCCGGGGGACTGCCGGCAGTGACCTGGAGCAACCTCTTGTGTGTTGCCGCGTGCGGTGGAATAGGTTCGTGGTTTGTGCAGGCCGGCTACGCTTCGGGACCGCCGGAAATCGTCATTGCAGGCCTGACGGTGATCGACCCGATCGTCGCGGTGATCCTCGGTGTTGTCGTACTCGATGAGGCCGCTGCCGCACCGTTGTGGGTTCCTGTGATTATGGTTGCGGCCGGACTGGTAGCGTGCTTGGGAGTTATCGTCCTCGCTCGCTTTCACCCCGATGTGCTTGAACGCCGAGAGCGTGACGAGAGCACCCAGTCCCCAACCTCACAGCGAGCATGAACCGTCCCCTCACAATCGTCATTCCCGCCGAAACCTACGCCCCGGAAGTCAACGGCGCTGCAACATTCGCCCAGCAGCTCGCCCAAGGTCTGGCTGGACGCGGGCACAGAGTCCACGTCATCTGCCCTTCACCCTCGGGCATGGCCTACCATCGAGCGGACGACTACGGCGTTGAGGTCCACTACATCAAATCTCTGCGCTGGCCGCTGCATCCCACGTGGATGATCTGCATGCCCTGGGACGTCGCGCCGGCATTCGACCGGCTGATCGACCAGATTCAGCCCGATATCATCCATACCCAGGCACATTTCGTCATCGGACGGCGTGCTTTTACGACGGCGCGTCGCCGTCACATCCCCATTGTGGGCACCAACCACTTCATGCCCCAGAACGTCGTGCCATACGTCAGTGCGCCCGGGGCGATCGTCGCTGCGGCCGAAAAGGCCGCATGGTGGGACTTGAAGAAGAAATACCAGTCTGCTGACTACATCACGGTTCCCACCCAATTGGCCGCGGACCTGCTCCACCAACACGGCTTTGACAAGCCGATCCGAGCAGTGTCCTGCGGCATCGACCTGTCCCACTTCCACCCTGCCGACCCAGCAGAGGACAAGGCCGGCACCTCGCCGACAATCCTCTTTGTCGGTCGTCTGTCGGCTGAGAAGCACATCGAGGACATCATCGAGGCAATTGCCAAGACCGATCCGGCGCTGGACCTGCGGGCTGAGATCATCGGCGCGGGCGAACAGGAAAAAGCACTGGCGGACCTTGCAGACAAGCTTGGAGTTGCTGATCGCGTGGTTCTGCGCGGGAAGGTCAGCGATGCTGAACTCGTGGCCGCCTACCAGCGAGCAGACATTTTCTGCATGCCCTCAACCGCTGAACTGCAGTCGATTGCAACACTCGAGGCTCTGGCTACGGGTGTTCCCGTGGTTCTTGCAGATGCGGTGGCCCTCCCGCACCTTTGCGAGGACGGAGTCAACGGTCGACTCATCGCACCCAGGGACATCGACGGATACGCGCAGGCGTTCACTGAAATCGCCACGGCCCCTCTTGATGAGCGCGAGGCTATGAGCCTGGCCGCGCAGAAGATTGCGGCTCGTCACGATATCTCAGCAACTCTCGATACCTTTGAAGAGATCTACTCGGGTTGTCTTCAGAACTGAAGAAACTCGAAAAACTGAGTTCCACCTCGGGAACCGGTTTACATCTGACTACCGAAGGCAGCAGATCCTCCTGCTGAATGACGAAAGGCGGCGCACAGCGTGAGTTCCGGAAAGCTGACACAGCAGCAGAGGCAGATTCTGTTGGTAGTGCTCATTCCGGTGTTCATGTCGCTGCTGAGCGTGTCGATCGTCAACGTCGTCCTGCCGGGCATAGGCCGGGATCTTGACGCGCCGTCATCGGCTCTTCAGTGGGTTCTGTCCGGCTACACGCTGTCTTTCGGCGTGCTTCTGGTTGCAGCCGGGCGTGCTGGAGACGTGTATGGGCGCGGTCGCCTGTTCGTCATCGGTTCGATCCTGTTCGGCGCAGCGTCGCTGCTTGCCGGATTGGCGCCGAACGACATCGTGCTCAACATTGCCCGCGTCCTCATGGGCTTTGGTTCCGGGCTGCTGAATCCGCAGACCGTCGGCATCATCCAACAGTATTTCTCCGGCCCTGAACGCGGCCGCGCATTCGGCTACTTCGGTTCGACGGTCGGCATTTCGGTGGCGATCGGTCCTGTGCTCGGCGGGGTCTTCATGGCTGCTTTCGGTGACGGCTGGGGCTGGCGTGCGTCCTTCCTCATCAACGTTCCCTTCGCGCTCATCGGGGCTTTTGCAGCGTTTCGCCTGTTCCCGGCGAGTGCGTGGACGAGTGCTGCTGACACAGCCGAGACTGACGGTCGTGGAAAGTCCCGCGCCGACATGGACCCGGTTGGAACAGTGCTCTTCGCGCTGGCGATCCTGCTGATCATGCTGCCCTTCATGGAGCGCGCACTCGGTGCCTGGGTGTTCTCGCTCGTGTTTGTGGGCCTTGCACTCATCGGCGTTTGGGTTGCCTGGGAGAAGCGCTACAAGGCCCGCGGGCGCGAACCGATGGTTGATCTCAGTCTCTTCCGGATCCCGAGCTTCGCAAACGGCTCACTGCTCATCGGCCTGTATTTCATGGGCACGACCAGCATCTGGGTTGTGTCTGCGGTGTTCCTGCAGGGTGGTCACGATTTCACCGCGCTGCAGGCTGGTCTTATTGGACTTCCGGGAGCACTCGGAACCATCGGGACCTCTGCCTGGGCCGGCCGCAGGGTCTTCGCCTACGGTCGACGCCTGGTTCTCTGGGGCATGGTGATCGCCATTGTGTGCGTTGCCGGTTCGATCGGTGTTGTTCTGCTTGCTCAGGCGGGGCTCGTGAGCATCTGGTGGCTTATGCTCCCGCTGTCTGTTCTGGGCACGGCACAGGGCGTCATCGTCAGTCCCAACCAGACTCTCACCCTGCTCGAGGTGCCGGTCCGGGATTCCGGAGCCGCCGGCGGGGTGCTCCAGACTGGGCAGAGGGTCGGTACGGCGGTGGGCATCGCCGCCATCACCGGAACCCTGTTCGCGGTCCAAGCGACTGCAGGCTGGGACGCTGCGTTCATCACTGCTTTCACCGTCATCGGCGTCATCATGAGTGCGGCCGCCGCGGTGGCCGTCTGGGATGTGATCGTTTCGGGCCGCCGGGGCGGCAGTCAGCCTCCGGGCCGCCAGACCGTATCTTCCAGCTGAACCCTGTGCGAAGTTTGCGCGCACGTGACGGTTTTCTGACCGCGGCAGCCTGTGTGTGAGACACTGGCAGCGCCCGCAAAAGGAAAAGGGGAGTAGCGCCAGTGACACACGATGCCAACGCCATCGGAGGTCCGGACCTCGAAGAGCTTGTGCGCTCCGGGGGAGTGCGTTCGCTGTTTTCTCCAGTCGTTGATGTCATTACCGGCATGGACGCCGGGTACCGCGTCAGACACAGTGCAGACACCGACGGAGCACCGATCAGCCCCCAAGATCTGCGACGGGCCGTCCGCGATTCGCACATGGTGGGGGACATCGATTCGTCCATCCGCGAACAGACTCTTCGGGATGCCGAAGCCGCGGGTCTTGAATCCCACACGCGACTGTTTGTGAACGCTGAACCGGAATCGCTCGTCACTCTTGAAGACCGCACGGATCGCGACGCTCGGATCATCCTGCAGCTCGACCCGTTGAGCATCGCCGCTCAGCCGGGGTCAGTGCTGCGTTCAGTGCGCTCCGCCCGCCAGCTGGGCTGGTCGATGGGGATATCGGGCGTCGGGCTCGACCTTGCTACAACGGCTTATCTGCCGCTGGTCAATCCCGCGGTGGTGGCTCTCCACCCGGGCGTGCTCAAAATAGAAGACAAAGAACACCTGGCTAAGCTCAATATGCTCTTGCGAGCCCACGTTGAACGCACCGGGGCGGTCATTGTTGCCGAGGGTGTTGATTCCGAGGACGACCTCATCATGGTGAATGCGCTTGGTGCGCGGTTCGCCACGGGGGAACTGTACGCCGAGCCTACGGAAAAGCCGAACCCGGTGACCATCCCTCCCGAAGATGCGCTGTCTGGGCACTACACCCGCAACAAACAGATTCAGGGTACGCCCTATTCAATCGCGCTGGGGCTGCAGACTGATCCGCTGGTCGTCGACTACGACTTCATGATCGAGCACATGGTGCAGCTGCTGCAGCGGGCGTCCTCGGCGGGATCTTCAGCGCTCGTCGTCGGTGTGTTCGGCGAAGAAGAGAAGCTGCCCGACAAGGTCGAACAGGTGTATCGGTCTGTTGGCAGGACTGCGGGGCTTGCTGCGGTCCTATCGGGTGGTTTCGAAGAATCGCCGATGCCGAGTGTCCGGTCTGGACCGGTTGACCATTCCGATGCGCTGCGCGACGAATACGCGGTCATCGTTGTCGGGCCGGACTGGTCGAGCATGGTCAGTGCGCACCGCCGCAACGAGCTGGGCTCGGACGGTCGCCGCGAATTCGACCTGTTCATTACGACCGAGCGCTACACCAGCGTCGACGCCGCGCGGTCAGTTCTTTCCCGCATTCGCCTGCAGAAGCGCTGAAGGCCAAGAACACTTCGGTTGCAAAGACCGCCCGGTTCCGTTGGCCAAGAGGCAAAGCCAACGGAACCGGGCGGAGTGGTGCTCGGTGGAGCGTTTAATTCAGACTGCGCGGGAAAGCCAGCGAATCGGTGCGCCTTCTCCGGCGCGACGGAAAGCTTCGAGCTCGTCATCCCAGGCCTGGCCCAGGGCGAGGGACATTTCGGCCTGCATGCGCTCGGAGTCTCCGGCGGAGCGTGCCATGACAGCGCGGATGATGTCCTCGCCGACGACAATGTTGCCGTGGACGTCGGTCAGCGCATGGAAAATGCCGAGGTCCGGTGTATGGCTCCACCGTGCGCCGTCGAATCCCGGGGACGCTTCCTCGGTGACTTCGTAGCGAACATTGGCCCAGCCTTTGAGAGCAGACGCGATCTTAGCGCCTGACCCAGCCGGGGCTGCCCAGCAGACTTCTGCCCGCAGCAGACCGGGAGCTGCCGGCTGCGGTGACCAGTCAAACTTTGCTTGGGCACCAATAGCACCGCCTGCGGCCCATTCAATGTGAGGGCACAGCGCACGCGGTGCAGAGTGGACGAACAGTACGCCCTGAGTGTTATTCACTTTGCCTCCTTGATCGTTCCGAAAACGTCTTCCCCACGAATCGAAACGCCAAGAGGTTCCTAGCCATGATAGTGCAAAACGCTAAGAAGAGAAATACCGTCCCCGTGTGCGCACTGCTATGCTGTCGATGTTCTGACCCCCTGTAGCTCAGCTGGTTAGAGCAGGGGACTCATAATCCCTTGGTCGCCGGTTCAAGTCCGGCCGGGGGGACTCTCATTCAGCCATCAGAGCCGCTGACCGCGCGTCGGCTTAGGCCCTGTGGCAGAAACACTTCGGGGTGGGTATCGCAGCGATACCCACCCCGAAACAGTCAGCTGCTGAAGATCAGACGCTCTTGAAAAGAACGACGGCGTTGTGACCGCCGAAGCCGAACGAGTTCGACAGTGCGGCGATCGGACCGTCGGGCAGTTCTGCTGGCTTATCGCGAACGATGTTGAGATCGATCTTCGGATCGACATTCTCAATGTTGATCGTCGGCGGGGCCACGCGGTTGTGCAGAGCCAGGACGGTGAAGATCGCTTCAACAGCGCCCGCACCGCCGAGCAGGTGGCCGGTCATGGACTTCGTGCCGGTCACCAGAGCATCGTGTGTGTGCTCGCCGAGCAGTGCGTTGATAGCCAGGGATTCCGGCACATCGCCGACCGGCGTCGAGGTTGCGTGGGCATTGATGTGCTTGATGTCCTCAGGCTTGAGCTCGGCGCATTCGAGCGCCTGGCGCATGGCCCGCAGGGCGTACTTGCCTTCGGGTTCGTTGGCGGTGATGTGGTGCGCGTCGTTGGTGACGCCCCAGCCGCCGAGCTCCGCATAGATCTTCGCGCCGCGCGCTTCTGCGTGCTCCTTGGTTTCCAGCACGAGAGCGCCAGCGCCTTCGCCCATGACAAAGCCGTCACGGTCGACGTCGTAGGGACGCGATGCGGTTTCAGGCGAATCGGTACGGCGCGAAAGGGCGCGCATCGATGAGAAGGCCGACATTGTGAACGGGTGAATGGCGCTTTCTGAACCGCCTGCAATCACGACGTCAGCGCGGCCGGACCTGAGCACGTCAAAGGCGTGGCCAATGCTTTCGGTGGACGAAGCGCACGCGGAGACAACCGTCTGCACACCTGCGTGGGCGTGGTATTCCATGCCGATGGCAGCGGCGGGGCCGTTGGGCATGAGCATGGGGACGGTCAGCGGCATAACGCGGCGGGAGCCCTCTTCGCGCAGAGTGTCCCAGCCGTTGAGCAGGCTCCAGACGCCTCCGATGCCCGTGGCCCACGAAACGGCGAGTCGATCAGCATCGACTTCGGCGCCCTCTTCGCTGAAGCCGGCATCAGCCATAGCCTCTTTGGCGGAGATCAGTGCGAACTGGCTGGAGGGGTCAAGGCGCTTGGCCTGGACTCGTGTGAGCTTGTCTTCGACAACTGCCGGATCGACGGCAGCCGCAAAGTTGACAGGGATGTCGTATTTTTCCTGCCAGTCGTTGTCGAGTGCTTTGACACCGGACGTGCCGGCGAGAGCTGATTCCCAGGTTTCTTCGGCGGTGCCGCCCAGAGGGGTGACAGCGCCGATGCCGGTGACGACAACTGTGGAAGTCATGTGGTTACCTCGTCGAATCTTGGGGGTAAGCCGCCGAGCTCGTGCGAGCCCGGCGGCTTAGGGAGATCAGGCCTGCTGAGCCTTCACGATGTAGTCAACAGCGTTCTGGACGGTTTCCAGGTCCTTGACGTCGTCGTCCGGGATCTTGACGTCGAACTTCTTCTCAGCGTTGACGACGATGGTCATCATCGAGATCGAGTCGATGTCGAGGTCATCGGTGAACGACTTCTGCGGTTCAACAGCGTCGACGGCGAGGCCGGTTTCTTCGTTGACGATTTCTGCGAGTCCTGCAAGGACTTCTGCTTCGGTGTTAGCCATAGTTTCCTCTTTCTCTTTGACTGCTTGCAGTCGTGTGACATTGATTCGACGAATGCCCGAATCGATATTACGTCAGGAGGCGCGCTGTGTCCCGTGACTCAGCGGTCTCCAAGTCAATCAGGGGAGCTGCACTACCTGGGCTCCGTACACCAGGCCGGCGCCGAAGCCTATCTGCAGGGACAGGCCGCCGGACAGCTCCGGGTTTTCCTTCAGCAGGCGGTGGGTTGCCAGCGGAATGGACGCCGATGATGTGTTGCCGTTCTCTGCAATGTCTCGGCCGATCACGACGGAGTCGGGAACGCCGAGCTGCTTTGCCAGGTTGTCGATGATCCGCATGTTCGCCTGGTGTGGCACGAATGCGGCGAGGTCGGAAGCCTGAACGCCGGCGGCATCGAGCGCCTCCTTGGCGATCTCGACCATGTCGTAGACGGCCCAGCGGAAAACGGACGGTCCGTCTTGGCGCAGTGTGGGGAATCCAACTTCGCGGTCGTCCCGGTATTCGAAGAACGATGCGTGCATTTTGATGGTGTCCCACTTCTGCGGGTTTGATCCGATAACCGACTGTGAAATGCCGGGCCTGTCGGAAGACTGCACGACGGCAGCTCCCGCACCGTCTCCGAGGATGAAGGAAATCGTCCGGTCTGTCGGGTCGATCCAGTCGGAGAGCTTCTCAGCGCCGACCACGAGGACGTTGTCGGCCATGCCCGAGCGCACGACAGCGTCGGCCTGGGCGATGCCGTAGCAGTAGCCGGCGCACGCGGCTGAAATATCCCAGGCGGGGATCGGGCCGGTGCCCAGTTCAGCTGCGAGTTTCGCTGCCGCTGACGGCGTCGGGTAGGGGAAGGTTACGGTCGCGATGATGATCGCGCCGATGTCTTCGGGCGTAAGCCCGGCGTTCGCGATTGCCTCCTTGGACGCCTCCAGGGACATGTCGATGAGGCTCGTATCTTTGTCGGCGCGGCGGCGCGTGACGATGCCGGTGCGCTGCTGAATCCATTCGTCAGACGAATCGATGGGGCCGACGATGTCGTTGTTGTGTACGACAACGTTCGATCGACCGGCTCCGATGCCGGCGATGCGGGAATATCCCTGCGGGGTCGCGGTCTTGAGAGTTGCCACGTTGATCCCTTTCTTAGGCGTGGGCGGCGACGAAGGCGCGTGCTTCGTCGAGCTGATCGGCCGATGTCAAAGCGAAGGTCTCAACGCCCTTCATGCCGCGTCGGGCAATTCCGGTCAGCGTTCCACCGGGTAGGAGTTCGAGCAGACCAGTGACCCCGGCCTCCACGAGAGTCTGCTGGCACAGGTCCCATCTGACGGGCGAGGTGACCTGCGAAACCAGGGACTGGACGTACTCGCGGCCGTTCTCGACCGGACGGCCGTCGCGGTTCGACAGGATCGACACGGTCGGGTCGTTTGGGTTGAGTGAATCGGCCAGTTCCTGCAGTTCAGGCTGTGCCGATGCCATGAAGTCGGTGTGGAATGCACCGGCCACCTGCAGTGGGATGACGCGGGTGCGCTCCGGAGGGTTGTCCTTGAGCTTGTCGATGTTCTCAAGGGCTCCGGCGGCGACGATCTGTCCGCCGCCGTTGACGTTGGCCGGCTGAAGGCCCGCAGCCTCAATTGCCGCGAGGACGTCATCCTGGACTCCGCCGATGACAGCAGCCATACCCGTGGGCACGGCCTTGGAAGCCTGGGCCATGCCCCGGGAGCGGACGCCGACGAAGTTCATGGCGTCAGAATCCGTGAGAATGCCCGCGAGTGCCGCGGCGCCGATTTCACCCACCGAGTGTCCCGCGTAGAAGCTGGGTGCGGTGTCGCCGAGGACTTCGCGTGCCGAGGCGATTGCGGATGCAACAAGGAGCGGCTGCGCAATAGCGGTGTCCTTGATGGTTTCGTCATCCGATGTGGTGCCGTGGGCAATAAGGTCAAGGCCGACCGCTTCGGAAGCGCTGGCGATCGTCTGCTTAAAGCTGTCGATCTCCATAAAAGGCGTGAGGAATCCGGACTTCTGGGCGCCCTGACCCGGGCAGGCAACAACTAGCAAAGCTCTCCAACTTTCTCGACTGCGCAATGACGATAGTGTATTTGGCTGAAACCTCAGCGTGAATTGTTGTGGGCGTACAACTGCCCTGCGCTGTGCAGGTGGCCATACACCAAAGCGATCCGTATGACGAAGCCCGACCGCGCTTCGGTCGGATCGATCCCAAGAGCTTCTGTGAGCTTCTTGAGTCGATAGCGGACGGTGTTCGGGTGAACATCCAGGGCCCGTGCGGTTGTTTCCAGCGCACCGCCGTATTCGAGATAGGCAGCGGCGGTTGCCAGAAGCTGGCCGGACCCTGTTGCCAGGGGTTCGTAGTAGGAAGTCACAAGGGCGCGCACGGCGCTGCGGTCACCTGCCATGGCGCGTTCGGGAAGAAGATCATCGGCGAAGACGGGACGGGGAGTGTCGGGCCGGGCGCGTGCTGTGCGCAGACCCCACACGGCCGCTGATGCGCTCGTTCCCGCTTCGGCGAACGAACTGACCTCCGGGCCGATGACGATGTCCGACGGTCCGAAGAACGGCGATAGGTCCTCAGCGGCCGCTTCGATGTCAGACACGCCGCCAAGCACGATGAGCAGACGATCGGAATGGACGCCGACCAGCGCGTCTTCGGCCCATTTTTTAGCCGTTGCACGCACTTCTTCGATCGAGGCGCGGTCTTTGCGGCGCGGCGCGCGTCCCATGATGACGCGAATGGATCCCTCAGAGTTCCAGCCGTAGGCGGCGGTGCGACTGGCCAGTTCGTCAACGGAATCGCCGCGAACGAGAGCGTCGATGACCATCGCTTCGAGTCGAGCGTCCCAGCTGCCCCGCGCCTCGGCGGCGCGTGCATACACATCGGCGGCGGCAAAGGCGATTTCGCGCGAATAGATGAGCACCGCCTCGCGCAGTTCGGCCTGTTCGCCAGCGCGCGCAAGATCGCTCACCCGCTCTTCGACCACTTCGACGACTACGCGCAGCAGCTGCAGAGTCTGCTGCAGCGAAACCGACCGGACGAGTTCCTTCGGTGCGGATTTGAAGATGTCGTTGATGACCCGCAGGTGCCGGGTGGGATTGCGATACCACTCGATGAATGACGAAATTCCCGAGTTCGCAAGCACGACGACCCAACCTTTGTCAGCTGAGGACAGCTGGGAGAACCAGCGCAGGCGTCCCTCAATGCGCTTCAGCGTCAGGTTCGACAGCGTGCGCTGACCGGCCTCGAGGCGGCGAATCGTGTCAGCGCGATCAGCGGTCTTCGCGCCAGGTGCTTCATGGTCGGGCATGAGCACAACAATAGCGCTAAAACGACAAAAGTCTTGTATTTGATACACAAAAGGGGCCGGGGAGTGGCCCCGGCCCCTTCTGCGGCGGAATCACTGCCGCGCGGCTGTGCTCATCAGGCGTCGCCGCCGGTGGTGCCCGATACGCCCTTGCGCGGGTCGTCGAGTCCATACTTCTTAGCGGCCTCCGCAGCCTTCGACATGTCGATCTCTCCGGTGTCTGCCAGGCTGATGAGGGCCTGAACGACAACCGAGTGAGCGTCGATGAGGAAGTAACGGCGGGCTGCCGGACGCGTGTCGGAGATCGCGTAGCCGTCAGCTCCGAGGCTCGTGAAGTGGTTCGGCACGTACTGGCGGATCATGTCCGGAACGGTCCTGGTGAAGTCGCTCGTGGCGATGACCGGACCTTCCGAGCCCAGCAGCTTCTGCGTGACGAAGGGGACCCGGTGTTCAGCCTCCGGATCGAGCAGACGAGCGTCGTCGGCTTCCAGGCCGTCACGGCGCAGCTCCTGCCACGAGGTGACAGACCACACGTCGGCGCTGACTCCCCAGTCCTTTTCCAGGATCTCCTGGGCCTCGAGGATCCACGGCACGCCAACACCGGAGGCCATGAGCTGAACCTTCGGGCCTTCGGTCTTGTTGCCGTCCTTGAGCTTGTACAGACCCTTGATGATGCCCTCGGTGTCGAGGTCTTCCGGTGCCTTCGGCTGGACCATCGGTTCGTTGTACATCGTGATGTAGTACATGACGTTCGGATCCTGGCGCGGGTCTTCGGGGTCGTACATCCGGTGCAGACCGTCGCGGATGATGGTCGCGATTTCGTAGGCGTAGGCCGGGTCGTAGGACACGATTGACGGGAAGGTCGAAGACAGGACGTGGGAGTGTCCATCGCCGTGCTGCAGACCCTCACCGGTCAGGGTGGTGCGTCCTGCGGTGGCACCGAGGATGAATCCGCGTGCCATCTGGTCGCTGGCCGCCCAGAACTGGTCGCCCGAACGCTGGAATCCGAACATCGAGTAGAAGATGTAGAACGGAATCATGGGTTCGCCGTGCGTGGCGTAGCTGGTGCCCGCGGCGGTCAGAGCGGTTGTCGAACCGGATTCGTTGATGCCCATGTGCAGCAGCTGGCCGTCAGTCGCTTCCTTGTAGGACAGGAAGAGGTCACGGTCGACCGAAATGTAGTTCTGGCCGTGCGGGTTGTAGATCTTCTTCGTGGGGAAGAAGGAGTCCATGCCGAAAGTGCGGGCTTCGTCAGGGATGATCGGCACGACGCGCTTGCCGAACTCCTTGTCGCGCATGAGGTCCTTGAGGATGCGGACAAACGCCATGGTCGAGGCGATTTCCTGCTTGCCGGAGCCGCGCATGCCTGGTTCGAAGACCTTGTCGTCGGGCAGTTTGATGTCGACGTACTTCGAGCGGCGTTCGGGTGTGAAGCCGCCGAGTTCACGACGGCGGTCGAGGAGGTACTTGATCTCCGGTGCGTCCTCACCGGGATGGTAGTACGGCGGGAGTTCCGGGTTCTCTTCGAGCTGCTTGTCGGAGATCGGGATGGAGAAGTGGTCGCGAGCGGCCTTGAGGTCTTCGAGCGCCATCGTCTTCATCTGGTGGGTCGCGTTGCGGGCCTCGAAGTGAGGTCCGAGCGAGTAGCCCTTGACGGTCTTGACGAGGATGACGGTCGGCTGGCCGGTGTGCTCAAGTGCTGCCTTGTACGCCGCGTACACCTTGCGGTAGTCGTGGCCGCCGCGCTTGAGGTTCCAGATCTGCTGGTCGGTGTAGTCCTCGACCATGGCCTTCGTGCGGGGGTCGCGACCGAAGAAGTTGTCGCGGACAAATCCACCGGACTCGCCCTTGTAGGTCTGGTAGTCGCCGTCCGGGGTGGCGTTCATCAGATTGACCAGGGCGCCGTCGCGGTCCTTGGCCAGCAGCGGGTCCCACTCGCGGCCCCAGATGACCTTGATGACGTTCCAACCGGCACCTCGGAACCAGGATTCGAGTTCCTGGATGATCTTGCCGTTGCCGCGGACCGGGCCGTCGAGACGCTGCAGGTTGCAGTTGATGACGAAGGTCAGGTTGTCGAGCTCTTCGTAGGCGGCGTACTGGAGCATGCCGCGTGCTTCGGGCTCGTCCATTTCGCCGTCGCCGAGGAAAGCCCAGGTGTGCTGCTGGCTGGTGTCCTTGATGCCGCGGTTGTGCAGGTAGCGGTCGAACTGCGCCTGCGAAATGGCGGCCTGGGGGCCGATGCCCATGGAGACTGTGGGGTGCTCCCAGAAGTCCGGCATCTGCCGCGGGTGCGGGTAGGAGGGCAGACCGAAGGGCTTGCCGTTGACGTAGTGGGAGGACTGCTGGCGGAAGCCGTCCATCTGCTCGGCGCTGAGGCGGCCTTCGAGGAAGGCGCGTGCATACATGCCGGGGGAAGCGTGGCCCTGGTAGAAGATGTGGTCGCCGCCGCCGGGGTGGTCTTTGCCGCGGAAGAAGTGGTTAAGGCCCACTTCGTAGAGGGTCGCGGCAGAGGCATACGTCGAAATGTGTCCGCCGACGCCAATGCCCTCGCGCTGTGCGCGCTGGACCTGCACGGCTGCGTTCCAGCGAATCCACCTGCGGAAGCGACGTTCGACTTC
This sequence comes from Brevibacterium sp. HMSC22B09, assembly GCF_001806795.1. Classification (NCBI taxonomy): domain Bacteria; kingdom Bacillati; phylum Actinomycetota; class Actinomycetes; order Micrococcales; family Brevibacteriaceae; genus Brevibacterium; species Brevibacterium sp. HMSC22B09. The sequence goes on from NZ_KV786010.1 coordinate 21,342, forward strand.
TTCGTCTCCGGGGAACCACGGTTCGTCTTCAGCGCCGATGGTGTTGACGTAGTCAGTGGCAGTCAGGCTGGGAACGCCGATTCGCTGCTGGCGAGCGCGCTGGATGAGGTTGAGCATGATGTAGCGGGCACGTGCAGTGCCGCCCTCTTCTACAAGCGCGTCAAGGGAGTCGATCCAGTCCTGCGTCTCCTGTGGGTCGATGTCCGGGACATTCGCGGGGAGACCATTGAGGATGGGGCCCTTGTTCTTGTTGTCCAAAGCAATTCCTCTCGCGTTTAAGGGACTTCGGATATGTGTCTAGGCTATTGCACATCGAGCCCGGGTGGTGCCGAACTTGGTGTGAAATGCTCCACCCTTATGGACGCAGATTGTGCAAAATGGCCAATTTCGCGCTTTTTGTCGGGGTGTCGGCCCTGTGATTGGCGAAACGCGGCGTTTCTGGTGAGAATAAAGCCATGAGTACAACTCCCTCAGGAAGGACGCTCGATTCCGCTCAGGCAGCACAGGTTGCTAACCCTCTGTCTCTGTCGAGCGGACAGTATGTTCAGGAAATCGGCTACGACGATGACGTTGATTTCCAGCTGCGCGATGACATCGCCGCAGTTACCGGCGAAGAGATGATTGACGGCGACGTTGACGATGTTTTCGACGTGATCGTCATGTGGTGGCGCAGCGATGACGATGACCTGACAGACGGCATCGTCGACGCGCAGACAACACTGAAGGACGGCGGTGTTGTGTGGCTTCTCACCCCGAAGGCCGGTCGTCCGGGACACATTGACCCCGTCGACATCAACGATGCCGCTCCCGTGGCCGGTATGCACGTGACGAAAACGGTCCGTGCGGCGGCTGACTGGTCGGCCGTGTGCTTGATGAGCAAAAAGAACTTCGACTGATGACTGTGGAAACCGGTGCCGTCGGACCCCAGGTGGGTGCGGCGGCACCTTCGTATTCTCTGGCCTCCCATTTCGGTGAGGAGCTTTCCCTGGACGAGTGCAGGCGCCGAGCCGACGCTGATCGCGTTCTCGCGGTGTTCTTTCCCTTTGCCTTCTCGCCCGTGTGCGGTTCCGAAATGCGTGAGCTTGCCGGAATGTATGAGGGTCTGCTTTCCGGCGGCACAGAGGTCGTCGCTGTTTCCTGCGATCCCAAGTACACGCTGGCTGCGTGGGCGCAGGACCTCGGGCTGCCCTTTGTTCTTCTGTCTGACTTCTGGCCCCACGGTGCAGCCGCGAAGGCCTTTGGGGCTTTCGATGAGCAGCGCGGCTTTGCACGCCGACTGACCTTTCTTCTTGATGGCGAGGGTGTTGTGGTCGACACGGAGCACTCTTTGACTGGCAGCAAGCGCGACTTCAGTCGCTTCCTCAATCCTGCTGGGAGCTTCTGAGCCTGCTTCGCTGCCGCCTGAGCGGATAGGGTGGGAATGACCTGTCGTTCTTCCCAAGGAGGGGTTATGGCGTCCATCTTCACGAAAATCCTCGACGGTGACATTCCCGGCACGTTCGTCTACGAAGACGACCGCTGCGCAGCCTTTATGGACATCAGTCCGCTGACCGATGGGCACGTGCTCGTCATCCCGCGCGAAGAGATTGACCACTGGCTCGACATGCCGGAAGAGCTCACCTCCCACCTCATGGCGGTTGCCCAGAAGATCGGCAAGGCGCAGAAGAAGGCGTTCTCCTGTGAGCGCATTGGGGTCTTGATTCAGGGGTACGAAGTGCCCCACGTGCACATTCACGTGTGGCCCACGAACTCGGTCGAGGACTTCCGCCTGGAAAACACCCGCGGATCGACTGACGCCGAAGACATCGCTGCAGCCGCCGAGAAGATCAAGGCCGCGCTTGCCTGAGGGCCATTCGATTCACCGCATTGCCCGCCGCTTCAACGCTGATTTCGGCGGGCGCACGGTGACCGCTTCGTCACCCCAGGGACGCTTTTCCGACGGTGCCGCGCTCATCAGCGGCAGTGAGCTGGGGGAGTGCTATGCCGTTGGCAAGCACCTGTTCCTGCCTTTCGAGGGTGAGCGTACTGTGCGGGTCCACCTGGGGATCTACGGTGCCTGGGATTTTCTGTACGCTGCCGGCGCCTCTGACCGTGCCGGGCAGACAGGGGAGTATGCAGGATCGCTGGGGGCACCTCGGCGGGTGCGTGCCGGTGAGGTCGAAAGGGCGGAGGAGCTCGACGCTGTGTGGCCGCCGGAGCCGGTCGGCCAGGTGCGTCTGCGCCTGCTGACCGAGGACGTGTGCGCTGATCTGCGCGGCCCGATGGTGTGCGAGGTTCTCGCTCCTCACGAGGTGGAGGCCCAGCTGGCTTCTCTCGGACCGGACCCGCTGGTCGACGGGAACGCTCGAGGAGGCCGCAGGTTTGCGCAGAATGTGCGCAGACGCCGTCCGATCGGAAGTCTGCTCATGGACCAGTCTGTTGTTGCCGGTATCGGCAACGTGTACAGGGCTGAGATGCTGTTTCGGGCTGGGCTCAGCCCGTTCAAACCCGGCACCGAGCTGACTGATGACGAAGTTGCTGCGCTGTGGCGTGACTGGGTTCGCCTGCTGCCCGTCGGTGTTGACACGGGTGTCATGCTCACCCGCACGAGACTGCGAGGCGCTGGTCGGCAGCGCGCAGTGGATGACAGTGAATTCCGCCATTTTGTCTATGGCCGCACAGGGCTGCCGTGTCGTGTGTGCAGAACTCTCGTCGCGATGACAGAAATGGAGGGGCGCAAACTCTACTGGTGCCCCGAGTGCCAGAAGTGACGAGGCTGGACGCGGCCTGCACCGCACCCAACCTCGCCTGTGACAGAGATTCGATCAGCCGGGCAGCAGCCCCAGAAGGTCAGCCAGCTGGTAGCTGCCGATCCCTATGACAATCAGAGTCACTGCACCGCCGAAGATATTGGCCCATACACCGTTTGCATGTTCGCCGACGACTTTCTTGCTGTTCATTGTCACCAGCAGGAAGATGGCGATGATTGGCAGGAGCAGGCCGTTGGCCGCCTGCGCAATGACGATGAGCTGAATCGGCTCAAAGCCGGTCAGAGCGATGACTGCGCCGACGGCGAGCACTGCGATCCACACTGCGCGGAACAGCGGGCTTTTCATATCTGTGCTCTTGCCGAGCATCCCCGTAATGGCATAAGCCGCCCCGAGCGGACCGGCGAGGGCGGACGTGAAGCCGGCCGCAAACAGGCCGAGTGCGAATACCCATGTGGAAGCTTCTCCCAGCAGCGGCTCGAGCGATACCGCGAGGTCCTCAGCCGTTTCTGCGCTCATACCGTGCATGAACAGCGCGCCAAAGGAGGTCGCCATGACTGCCAAAGTGATGAGCCCGCCGAAGGAAATCGAAGCGACGGTGTCAATGCGGGCTTCTTTCAGCGCTGTCTCCTGTGGAACATTCGCCCAGTTTTCCTGTACGAGGCTGGCGTGGAGGAAGACATTGTAGGGAACCACGGTGGTTCCGATGAGTGCAATTGCCGTCAGTGCGGACCCTGGGGGCATCGAGGGGACGAAGATTCCCCTGAGAATGTCGCCGATCGGAGGTTGAACGACGAAGACGGTGATGACGAACAGGAAGGCAAGGATGACCACCATCACCATGAGAACCCGCTCGATGGTTTTGTAGCTGCCGCTGATGAGCAGCGCGAAGATCGCGATGATGATTGCACCGACAATGATCCTGAGGTCTACTGGCGCAACCGCTGAAACGGCCAACGATGTGCCTGTTGTGTCACCGCCGGCATAGGCAGCCCCGCCGATTCCGATTGCAGCGACGACGAGCACGATCATCAGCGTTCTCAGGACGGGGTTCTCTAATGCACGCCGCATAGCTTCGCCGAGCCCGAGTCCGGCGCCGAGGCCGAGTCTGACCGACATCTCCTGCAGAACAAGGGTGGCGATGATCGAGAAGATGACCGACCACGCGAGTGTGAAGCCGAAGTCTGCGCCGGTGACGATTGCTGTGGTGATTGTGCCGGGACCGATGAACGAAGCCGCGATCATAAGACCGGGGCCGAACAGCGCTCCCGTGCGCTTCTTTTTGACTGTATTTGTTGAAGAGGGGTTCACAGGGTACTCCTCTCGGCCCGGGGAGGCTCCCCGAAAGAGTGACCGTGAACACAACGGTAGTGATTTAAGCAGCCGACGCTGGGATGTTTTCCTGTGTATTGCCTGAACGACACGGCATGGCTTCTGGCCGTGCTCCAATCAAGAACGCCGGTTCTGGTCAGAAATGACCCACAAATGACCCGCTAGCAGCTGAAGCGGGCACAAAGAAAACCGGGACCCGCACGATTTCGCGGGTCCCGACTTTCTTGTAGCGGTGGGCCCAGAGGGACTCGAACCCCCGACCCTCTCGGTGTAAACGAGATGCTCTAGCCAACTGAGCTATAGGCCCTGACCAGGATAAGGATACAGTCAGTCGGCGTTCCTGCCAATTCGGGTCAGAGCGGCGGCAAGAGCCGCCCGGCTGTCAGCCGGTCCTGCCGTCGAATCGAACAGGGAGCGGTTCTGCTCAAAGGCGACCGTCCCACAGGTGAGAACAACAGAAGAGTGCCGCTCCGCCTCGTCAGCGATCTGGGTTCGGACAGCGGTGGGCAGAACAGAATCACCCGAATGGGCGTAGGCGAGAGAAAAGATGTCGGCGCCATCGCGGTAGCGCAGAAGAACATCGTGCATGTGCAACAGGATTTCGGTCGGGGCGAGGTCTCTGCCGTCTCCGAGGGCCTCGTCAATTTCACCGGCGATGCGCCGGGCAACAAGGACGAAGATCTCCTGTTTGTTCTTCACGTGCCAATACAGAGCGGAAGGGCCGACTCCGAGGTCGCGAGCAAGCCTGCGCATGGATAGGTCACCCATGCCGTAGTCAGTGAGAATTGCGACCGCGGCATCGGCAATGCGGTGAACAGACAAGCTCATGGGGTCCATCATGGCAGGTCGAAGACGCGATTTCGCAATCAGCCCGCGGTGGGCTATAGTTGTCCCCGTTGCCAATCACGGGATATGGCGCAGTTTGGTAGCGCGCCTCGTTCGGGACGAGGAGGTCGTGGGTTCAAATCCCGCTATCCCGACAGACAGAAACCCGCTCATCGACTTAAGCGTCGAGAGCGGGTTTTCTCATTGCCTCCAACAGAAGCGGGGATGCCCTTTCAGGACATCCCCGCTTGGGTTTGAGCCTCAGGTCACGAGTGCGTGCCTTCGCGCAGTGAGCGCTTGAGGATCTTGCCCGCCGAGTTCTTCGGCAGAGCGTCCACGAAGTGCACGGCCTTGGGAACCTTGAAGCCTGCGAGCTTGTCCTTGACGTACTCGATGACGGCTTCTTCCGTCAGGCTTTCGCGGCCGGCGTCGTTGAGGACGACGTAGGCGGTGATCGCCTCGATCCACTTTTCATCCGGCATGCCGACAACCGAGACTTCTTCCACGCCGTCCATCGAGAAAATGGCGTCTTCGACTTCGCGGCTGGCCACGAGAACACCACCGGTGTTGATGACGTCCTTCACGCGGTCCACAACCGTGATGTAGCCCTCTTCGTCAGCCACAACGAGGTCACCGGAGTGGAACCATCCGCCCACGAAGGCCTCGGCGGTCTTTTCCGGCTTGTTCCAGTAGCCTTCGGCCAGCTGGGGTGAGCGGTAGAGGATTTCGCCGCGCTGGCCGACTTCGACATCGTTGCCGTCGAGGTCGACAATTCGGGTCTCAACGAACAGCGCTGGGCGGCCAGCTGAGGCCGGGCGGTCGGCGTGCTCTTCAGGACGCAGAACGGTGCACAGCGGGCCCATTTCGGACTGGCCGAAGCAGTTGTACAGGCCGAGCTCCGGCAGCTGCTTCTGCAGGCGCTCAACAATCGGGCCGGGCATGATGGATGCGCCGTAGTAGGCCTTCTTGAGCGACGAAAGGTCGCGCGTGGTGAAGTCCGGGTTGTTGGTCAGCGCAACCCACACGGTCGGGGCGGCGAAGAACGCGGTGATGCGCTCCTTTTCGATGAGCTCGAGCAGCTGCTGCGGAACAGGTGTGGGAACGATGATGCTGTATGCGCCGCGCATGAGGGCGGGAATCAGCAGCACGTGCATCTGAGCCGAGTGGTACAGCGGCAGAGCGTGGACGAAACGGTCAGAGCTGGTGAAGTCCAGGGACGTCAGCGCCGACAGGTACTGGTGCATGAGGCTGCGGTGCGTCATGACAGCACCCTTGGGCGACGACGTGGTTCCCGAGGTGTAGAGCAGCTGCACGCGGTCGGTGTCGACAGGGGAGAACTCGCCATCGCGAGCCGGACCGTCGACCTTCAGTGCCGGTTCCACAAGGCTTTCCATGAGCATGCGCTCACGCTTCTGGCCGGCTTCGGTTTCCTCGACGAATGGCATGAGGGCTTCTTCGGCCAGGATCAGCTTGGGGTCCGAATCCGACAGGATGTAGTCGAGTTCGTCCTTCGTCAGCTGGTAGTTGACCGGCACGTGGATGAGTCCGGCGCGTGCACAGGCCAAGAAGACGATGGCGAAGATGTCGGAGTTCTTGCTGTAGGCAGCAACGCGGTCGCCTTTTTCAAGGCCGTGCTCAACAAAAAAGCGGGCGATCTTGGTCACTGCCTGGTCGAGCTGACTGTACGTCCAGGTGCGGTCCTGGAAGACGATGGCGGTGTCCTTGGGGGAGCGCGCGGCGCTGCGCTTGACGATGTCTCCGATGACGGAGCGATTCTCTTCTGTGAGCTGTGTCATAGATGAATCGTGGCACAGTTCAAACGATCATTCAATTTTCTCGTCGTGTCTTTTTCACCGCTGTCATGCGCTAGTTTGAAGGCATGACGAATGTGCGCGATGTAACGAACATCTGTGAACAGCTCTGGCCGAACAACCTCGCGGAAGACTGGGACTCCGTTGGTTTGGCGGTAGGAGACCCAGAAGCCCCCGTGACGCACGTGCACTGCGCGCTGGACCCATCGGATGAAGTCATCGCAGAAGCCGTTGAGCTCGGTGCGGACTTCCTCTTCACCCACCACCCGCTGCTGCTGCGCGGCGTGACATCAGTCGCTGCCGACACGCTGAAGGGCGGTGCCGTACACACGCTGATCCGGTCTGGCATCGCACAGTTCAACGCCCACACGAACGCCGATTCAGCTCTTGGCGGGGTGTCCGATGTCCTCGCGGAGATCCTGCAGGTGCGGGAAGTCGAACCCCTTGTGCAGAACCCCGATGCCGAGGCGGGGGTCGGCCTGGGGCGGGTCGGCACCGTGGAACCGACGACAGTTGAGGATATTGCCGTCCGCCTGGCACAGGGAGTTGACCTGTCTGTCCGGGGCATCGCCATCGGGGGTGACCCCGGTGCGGAAGTTACGCGTGTTGCCGTTCTAGGAGGAGCGGGTGACTCCATGTTCGATGCGGCGCGCAAGGCGGGAGCCCAGCTGTACATCACCTCGGACCTTCGCCATCACCCCGCATCGGAAGCCCTCGATACGGGTTCCCGGGGAGGCCCGCTTGAGCACCTCATCGACATTTCGCACTACTCGGCCGAATCGGCGTGGATCCCGCGCGCGGCCGAACAGCTCGACGAAGCCCTGCGGGCAGGCGGACACAGTGTTGAAGTGACTGTGTCCGGTGTCTGCTCTGACCCGTGGACAGCAGTCGTTCTTCCCGACTCCGAGGAGTGGCAGTGGAACTGAGCACACAGCAGCACGCGGCCGCGCTCGACTACGCATCACTGAGCGCGCAGATTCGTCGCAAACGCACCGAGGCAAAACAAGAAGAGCGCGTGGCACGCCTGCAGGAACTGGCGGGTGAACACAAAGCGCTTGCCGCGAAAGCCAAAAATCTGCGCGGCGAAATCGAGGGGCATCAGAAAGAAGCGCGCACGGCCGCTGCGCAAGCTGCCGATGGGCGGTCCAAAGCCGAAAGCATGGAGGCGAAGCTCAATGCCGGAGTCGGCCTGACAAGCCGGGACCTCGTTGCACTGCAGGCGGACATCGAATCTGTGCGCACTGCTGTCGGCCAAGCGGAAGACAGAGAACTGGAGGCTCTTGACAGCGCCGAATCTGCCGAATCCCAGCTGCAGAAGCTGCGCGCACGTGCCGAAGAGGTCGCCGCGGAAGGAAAAGCCGAAGGTCAGCGCAGGCAGGAAGAAGCGGCCCGCTTGGACGGCGAGCACGCGCAGCTGGTAGAGCAGACCACGGCCAAACTCGCCGAGCTACCGGCTGAGGCAGCGTCGATCATCCGCTCATCCGGTATCGGAGTTCTCACGGCAGGAGCCTGTGGAGCCTGTGGTGCAGCTTTGTCCGGAGTGCAGGCTGATGCGGTGCGCAATGCCGAGCGCACCTGGGCGTTTCAGTGCGAGGACTGCGAAGGCCTCATCGTTCAGGCCTGAAAGCGCAGAAGCATCAAGCCCGCTGCCCTGTCAGGCGTCAGGCAGTACGATCGTCAGCACTGCCGACTGTTTACCGCGGGGCGGGGCGTATTCGACCTCGAACTGTTCGGCAACAGCGTCAGCAATGGCTTCCGGTGAAGACGGCATCGGTTCACTGCGCTGCAGCAGGTGGGACGCAACCAGGCCGCGCGTGTGCTTAGCCCAGTGGGACACGGTTGTGCGCTTGCCGGCGACCTCTTTGACGACATTGACAGCCACGGTGTTTTCAGGAATGCCCGGCCACGGCCTGCGGTAGTCGCCCGACCGGCAGTCGAGCACCGGCGCATCTCCGAAGTGCTCGGCCAACGGTTCCCCCAGCGCCTCCTTCCACAGTTTCGCCAGTGGTCCCAGATCACCTAGTGAGGTCTTCATCGACAGTCGATAGGCGGGGATGTGATCAAGTGCGCCGACCATGCCGAAAAGCGCTGAGGCAATGAACACCCGCTCGACCCGTTCGCGCGGGGCCTGCAGCACAGCGGAAACATCGAGTGCCTCAAACAGGACACCCGTATAGACCGTCAGAGCCTGTGCCGACGGTTCCGTGTCGAGATCAATGTTGCGCGCCACCTCGCCGGCAATGCGCTCACCTACACCCAACTGAACAAGGGCGTCCGGTGCGGCGCTGACTTTCTGCAGCTCGGCAAGCACCTCACGCCTCGTTTCATTGAGTTCCGGTAAGGACAGAGACGACAGGTCGACAGGCGCTCCGTCTTGCGCCGGTGTTTTGCCTTCGGACGGCGGCAGAAGAATGAACATGATGCTCATTCTAGAAGCCCGCACATATACACTTGGCCGAGGACAGGCCACCAGACGGTCGCGTTCGGGCCTCGTGCCCGGCCGAGGAAAGTCCGGGCTCCGCAGAGCGCGGTGGTGGCTAACAGCCACCCGGGGAAACCCGCGGGAAAGTGCCGCAGAAAGCTAAACCGCCAGCGTGCTGGTAAGGGTGAAAAGGTGGTGTAAGAGACCACCAGGGCCCGCGGTGACGCGGGCCGCTGGGTAAACCCCACCGGGAGCAAGATCGTGCAGACGGCTATACGGCTGCTCGTCGTGCCGTCGGGTGGATTGCTTGAGGCCTGCAGCAATGCAGGTCCTAGACAGATGACCGTCGCCCAGGCTTCCGCCTGGGAACAGAACCCGGCTTATCGGTGGCCTGTCCGTACACAACCTGGTGCCGGGACTCAGCGCTGTAATGTTCAGCGACCGATGCTTTCGGCAACGTCAGCACCGTGGACCGCCGCACCGATGATCCCTGAGTCATTGAACATTGCCGCCGGGACAGCGGGCGTCTGAAGGTCGAGCAGGTGAAGCCAGTCGGCATGGTCCTGCGAAATGCCCCCGCCGAAGATGAACGCGTCGGGGTTGATGAGCTTTTCCATTTCCCTGCAGTACCGGCTGAGCTTCGCAGCCCACGTGGGGTAGTCCATGCCCAACCGCACCTTTGCGCTTGCGGATGCGCTGAGCTCTGCGTCTTCGCCGCCTATCTCAACGTGGCCGAGTTCGGTGAACGGCACGAGCCTGCCGCGGGTAAACAGCGCCGAACCGATGCCGGTTCCCAGGGTGAGCATGAGAACAGTCCTGTCGTGCCAGTCGCGACCAGCGCCGAAGGTCATTTCGGCAATGCCGGCGGCATCAGCGTCATTGAGAAAAACACACGGACGGCCAAGCGCTGCCCCAATGGTCTGCTCAATATTCGCTCCAAGCCATGAATCGTCAAGATTGAACGCGAAGGTGACAACGCCGTTCTTGACCACCCCGGGGAATGCGACCCCGGCGGGAACAGGGGGAGTCAGCGGCGCCTCGTACCCGGATTCTGGTGACGAGGTGCCGCCCGGCTGCTGTGCCAGCACCTCGGCTGCCGCACCGTGGACTGCATTCATGAGAGTTTCGGGAGTGGCGGGCTGTGGCGTCGGCACAACGACACGGTCGCCGATGATCCGGCCGCGTTCGAGGTCGACCAGCCCGGCCTTGATAGATGAGCCGCCGATGTCAATGCCCAAAGCACAGGAGTGTGCTCCTGCCGAACCGCGCAGCTCGCCGCGATCAGTCACGGCCGGCCACGAGTTCGACATCGGGAAGCGTAAGAATGTCCGCGCCGTCTTCTGTCACCACGAGAGTGTGCTCGAACTGAGCGGAGCGGCGACGGTCGGCAGTCACAATCGTCCAGCCGTCATCCCACTGTTCCCAGTTGATGGTGCCCAGATTGAGCATCGGCTCGATTGTGAAGATCATGCCCGGCTGGATTTCGTCCGCGTAGTTCGGAGCGGCGTCATAGTGGGGGATGATGAGACCGGAGTGGAATTCGCGCCCGACCCCGTGACCCGTGTAGTCGCGAACAACTCCGTAGCCGAAGCGCTTCGCGTACTTTTCGATGACCCGGCCGATGATGTTGATCGAACGGCCGGGCTTGACGGCCTTGATGCCGCGCATGAGCGATTCGTGGGTCCGTTCAACCAGCAGGCGGGACTCTTCGTCGACGTTGCCGGCCACGAACGTGAAGTTCGTGTCGCCATGCATGCCGTTCTTGTAGGCGGTGACATCAAGGTTCACAATGTCACCGTCCTGAATCACGGTGGAGTCGGGGATGCCGTGGCAGACGACCTCGTTGATCGATGTGCACACCGACTTGGTGAAGCCCCGGTAGTCAAGAGTCGACGGGTAGGCGCCGTGGTCCAGCAGATATTCGTGGACGACAACGTCGATTTCGTCCGTCGTGCGGCCGGGCTCAACGAGCTTGCCGCCCTCGGCCATGGCGTTTGCAGCGATGCGGCCCGATTCGCGGACCAGCTCGATTTCTTCAGGCGTGTAGAAATTGCTGCCGCGACCTTCGTTCGGTTCGGCCTTGCCGACATATTCGGGACGTTCGATGTGGGCTGGAACGGAGCGCATGGGCGCCACGGTTCCCTTTGTGAGAGTTCCAAGCGGAGCAGAATTCGTCATGATGACATCATTGTAGACAGCTAGAGTTGTGCACAGGGAGGTGCGCTATGTCGTACGAAGAAGAGAAATACTGGTTCAACACCAAGACCGGCAAAGTTGAAAAGGGACGGAAGAGCTCCTTTGAGAACCGGCTGGGCCCCTATGACAGCGAAGCCGAAGCTCAGGCGGCACTCGCAACAGCCAGCGAGCGCAATCGCGAATGGGAAGAAGACGACGAGGACTGGCGCTGATGGGGCTGACCAAACAGCAGGAAGCGGTTCTGCGCGATGTCGATGACCGTGACGTGCGGTTTGTGCGTCTGTGGTTTCCCGACATCATGGGCCGCTTGAAGTCCGTTGCGATTGTTCCCGACGAACTTGACGGAGCATTCACCGAGGGCATCGGCTTCGACGGTTCGGCGCTCGAAGGCTTTTCGAGGGTCATCGAAGACGACATGGTTCTGCGCCCAGACTCGTCGACGTATTCGCTCCTGCCATGGCGAGGTGAGGTCGAGCCGACCGGTCGGATGTTCTGCGATGTGCTGACTCCCGATGGTGAACCTGCCGCTTCTTATCCGCGCAATATTCTGGCCCGCACCCTGGCGAAGGCGCGCGAGCGCGGCTTCACCTTCATCGTGCACCCGGAAATGGAGTTCTACCTGTTCCGTTCGGCCGAACTGGACGGCAAACCTCCTGTGCCGGTCGACGACGCCGGATACTTCGATCACGTCAACGGCGGCACCGCGAACGACTTCCGGCGCAGTGCAGTGCAGATGTTGGAATCCATGGGCATTTCCGTCGAGTTCTCGCATCACGAAGCCGGCCCCGGGCAGAACGAAATCGATCTGCGCTATGCGGACGCGATGACTATGGCCGACAACGTCATGACCTTTAAGGCGGTTGTGAAAGAAGTCGCGATTTCCCAGGGCGTGCACGCCACGTTTATGCCCAAGCCCCTGGCCGAGCATCCGGGCAACGGGATGCACACGCACCTGTCGCTGTTCGAAGGTGAAGACAACGCGTTCTTTGAGGCCGGCGCCGAATACCAGCTGTCGACCACCGGCCGGCAGTTCGCGGCAGGCCTGCTGCACCACGCCCCTGAGATCGCGGCGGTCACCAACCAGTACGTCAACTCCTACAAGCGCCTGTGGACCGGGCACGAAGCCCCGTCCTACATCAGCTGGGGTCGCACGGGCACTGCACTTGTACGGGTGCCGCAGTACAAGTCCGGCAAGGAATCGTCTGCTCGGATCGAGTACCGCGGTATGGACTCCTGCGCCAATCCCTACCTGGCCTACTCGGTGCTGCTGGCCGCGGGACTGAAAGGCATTGAGGAGGGCATGGAGTTGCCTCCGGAAGTCGAAGACGACGTGTGGGATCTCAGTCGACGCGAGCGCAGCGCCATGGGCATTGAACCGCTGCCTGCGAGCCTGTCGGAAGCTCTTCGCTGCATGGAGAACAGCGAACTCGTCGCTGACACTCTGGGCGAAGAGGTATTCGACTTCTACCTGCGTGACAAAGCGCGGGAATGGAGAGACTACCGCGCGCAGGTGACCGCCTATGAACTCGATGGGCTCTACACCCAAACATGATTCGCAGGTTCGATCTCAGCCGGCGGCAGGACCCGACACGCACGCAGCGCGGTAAATTCGACTCGCGCTTTGAGCGCTTCCTTGGCCAGTTCTGCGAACTGACCGGTTTGGAAGCGCACGAATCGGCGATTAGGGAATTCGCCCGGTTCACCGGTGACCCCGGTTCTGTTTCGCTGGGCTTGGTGCGGGTCGCCGAGGCGGCAGCGGCAGCCGAGGTCGACCTCGGTGGGCTCGTGCAGGATTCTCAGCATCTGCTCGACCGACTTGTTCGGTTGGCCGGGAGTTCTGAGGCCTGCATTGACCACATTGTGCGGTGGCCTGAGTCGCTGCGGCTGCTGGCCGAAGACGAAGACTTCTTGCGTTCAAAGCGCAGGAGAAAGGCGCGTAAGCGCATTGCCCGTTCGGTGTACGACGCCGACGGTCAGCTGCTCTCAATCGAAGACGGCCGAATCGCCCTGCGCCGAGCGTACCGGGACGAACTCATCCAGCTGACAGCCGCAGACCTCGGCAGTCACGAACCGACCGCAGACTTCGACACTGTCAGCCGGACCCTGACGGAAATGGCTGAGGGTGCCCTCATGGCGGCACACGACCTCGCCGCGGGGGATTCAATACCCGACGGGTGCGCTGAACTTGCTGTTATCGCCATGGGCAAATGCGGCGCCCGCGAACTCAACTACGTATCCGATGTTGACGTGGTCTTCGCCTTCAGCCCGGAAACCACAGCGGACGGCGAACAGGCAGAACGCGCCCGCAGCTGCGCCTCGGCAGCGGCCCTGCAGATCATCGACCTCATTTCAGCTGCTGGAGCAGAACCCGCCCTGTGGGAAGTCGACGCAGCTCTTCGGCCGGAGGGCAAAGCGGGAGCGCTTGTGCGCACTGTCGACGAGTTTGCAGGCTATTACAGCGACATCGCAGAAAACTGGGAGTTCCAGGCTCTTTTCAAAGCCCGTCCCGTCGCCGGATCCGAAGAACTCGGACAGCAGTGGGCGGAGGCGTGTCTGCCCCAGGTGTGGACCGCCGCCCACCGGGACGACTTCATCCCGGAAGTACGGGCTATGCGACGCAGAGTTGTCGATCTCATCGACCGCGATGAAGCCGACCGGCAGCTGAAACTGGGGCCCGGCGGGCTCCGCGATGTCGAATTCTCCGCCCAGCTGCTTCAGCTGGTGCACGGAACGGAAGACCACGACATCCGCGAACCGAACACCCTCGAGGCCCTGCGCAGCCTTGAACGGGGCGGCTATTTGTCTGGGGACGATGCCGCGCTGATGGAAGAGGCCTACTCATTCCTGCGGGTTGTCGAACACCGCCTGCAGATTCCGCGCATGCGCCGTGCTGCAGTTCTGCCTGACAAACCAGAAGCACTCCGCGAACTGGCGCGCATGGTCTACCCGACCGGTGACCGGACAGAAGTACGGCTCAAACGTGAACGCGACGACTATTCCCGTCGCGTACGCGCTCTTCACGAACAGATTTTCTACCGTCCGATCCTCGACGCGGCCGTCGGGACCGGCGCAGTGACCTCGCTGCCGGCAAAAGCCGCGGAAAGCCGCCTGCGCGCCTTCGGCTTCGTCGACCCGCACTCAGCCATGCGGCATATCCACGACCTTTCAGCCGGCGTCAGCCGTGCTTCGCGCGTGCATCGACAAGTGCTGCCGGCCATGCTCGGCTGGCTGTCGGAGGGTGTTGATCCCGATGCCGGTCTGCTTGCCTACCGCAGGCTGTCGGAAAAGCTGAGCTCATCAACGTGGTACCTCAAGCTGCTGCGTGACTCCGGGCAGGGCGCAGAAGCGCTTGCCCGGGTGCTGTCACTGTCGCAGTACGCGGCATCGCACATCATGCACTACCACGGGTCAGTGCGCTGGCTTGCTGATCAGGACATGCTGCAGCCGACCCCGCTGGACTCGCTGCGCCAGGAAATGTCTGAACTGGTCGGCCGAGGCAGGGGAGTGGAAGGCGTGCGCGCCGTCTACGGACGCGAAAAGCTCAGGATCATCCTCGCCGACATTCTCGAGGTCATTCCCCGCAGCGCTGTCCCACAGGCCCTGTCTGACGTGATGAGCACAGCCATTGACGCAGCACTTCTGTCAGTGCGGCGTGACCTGGACACTGAGCACAGAATCTATGACTACGATTTTGCGATCATCGCGATGGGACGCCTGGGCGGCCGCGAGATCGGGGTGTTCTCTGATGCCGACGTGTGCTTTGTCTACCGTCCCGCACACACCATGGGCGATGACGACCGCGAGGCTTTGGCCAAACACGCCCGTCGCGTCGCTCTCGACGTGACCTCGGCGCTGAAAAGCGCACAGCAGGACCCAGCCATTGAACTCGATGCCGATCTGCGTCCTGAAGGCCGCAGCGGACCCTATGTCCGAACGCTTGAGTCCTATCGGCGCTATTACGAAGCGTGGAGCGAACCGTGGGAAGCACAAGCGCTCCTGCGTGCCCGCCCGATAGCCGGTGACAACGACCTCATGAGCGACTACGTCGACATGATCAACCCTCTGCGCTATCCGCAGATTCTCCCGGTGCGCTCCATCATGCAGGTGCGTCGGCTCAAAGCGCGGATGGAAGACGAACGACTCCCGCGCGGTGCTGATCGCCGTCAGCACGTGAAATTGGGAACCGGCGGGCTGAGCGATGTCGAGTGGACTGTGCAGCTGCTGCAGCTGCAGCACGCCGCCGAATACCCCGGGCTGCGCACAACCTCGACGCTGCCCGCCCTGGCCGCTGCACGTGATGAGGGGCTTGTGTCGGCGACCGATCACGAGGTGCTGCGCACCGCCTGGCTCATGGCCACCGAAGTACGCAACGCCATCACGCTCTACAGGGGCAAACCCAGCGACAGTCTGCCCAGCGATATCCGCGAACTCGAAGCCGCGGCCAGGCTCATGGGCTATCCGCAGGGAAGCGCGCAGCTGCTGGTCGATGACTATCTGCGGGTCACCCGCTGGGCGCGTTCGACAATGGAAGTCATCTTCTACGGAGACGACCCCACCGACTGAGGTACACGCTCAGCTGCACCAGCCCCGTCTGACAAAACGCGAATGGCCCGGCATATGCCGGGCCATTCACATCACAGGCGACGATCAGAGATCAAAGTACAGTTCGAAGTCCGTCGGCGTCGGACGCAGACGTGCAACGTCGATTTCGTTTTCGTACTTGTAGTTGATCCAGGTTTCGATGAGGTCCTGGGTGAAGACATCGCCTTCCATGAGGAACTCGTGGTCTTCCGCGAGAGCTTCGAGGGCGCCTTCGAGCGAGTTCGGAACCATCTTGATGTTCTCGGTTTCTTCCGGCGGAAGCTCGTAGAGGTCCTTGTCGATCGGCTCCGGCGGTTCGATGCGGTTCTTGATTCCGTCGAGGCCGGCCATGAGCTGAGCGGAGAAGGACAGGTACGGGTTGCCCGATGGGTCGGGTGCGCGGAACTCCAGGCGCTTGGCCTTCGGCGACGTACCGGTGATCGGAATGCGGATGGCAGCCGAACGGTTGCGAGCCGAGTAGACCAGGTTGATCGGCGCCTCGAAACCGCGAACCAGACGACGGTAGGAGTTCATGGTCGGGTTGGTGAACGCAAGAACAGCGCCGGCGTGTTCAATGAGGCCGCCGATGTACCAGCGCGCAAGGTCCGACAGGCCCGCGTATCCGGTTTCGTCGTAGAACAGCGGCTTGCCGTCCTTCCACAGCGACTGGTGGCAGTGCATACCGGCACCGGCATCGCCCAGAAGCGGGCGCGGCATGAACGTGGCGGTCTTGTTGTTGGCCGCAGCAACGTTCTTGATGACGTACTTGAAGTCCAGCAGCTGGTCGCCGGCCTTCTGCAGGGTGTCGAACTTGTAGTTGATCTCCTGCTGGCCAGCCGTCGCGGTTTCGTGGTGAGCACGCTCCATTTCGAAGCCGATCTGTTCGAGAGTCAGCGACATTTCGTCGCGGATGTCTGCGAACTTATCGCGCGGGGGAACGGGGAAGTAGCCGCTGGTGTAGGGCGTCTTGTAGCCGAGGTTGTGGCCGTCTTCAGCAACACCGGTGTTCCACGCGGCTTCCAGGGAGTCGATCTCGTAGAAGCTGGTGCGGGCTGAATTGTCGTAGCGGATTGAGTCGAAGAGGTAGAACTCGGCTTCGGCGCCTATGAAGGCGGTGTCAGCGATGCCGGTCGACTTCAGGTACGCCTCGGCCTTTGCCGCTACCTGGCGGGGGTCACGCGAGTACGGTTCGTTCGTGAACGGATCCACAATCGAGTGGATGACCACGAGGGTTTTTGCCTTGCGGAACGGATCGATGTAAGCGCTCGTCACGTCCGGGATGAGCTTCATGTCGGATTCGTGAATCGACTGGAAGCCGCGGATGGACGAACCGTCGAAGAGCAGGCCCTCTTCAATCACTTCTTCCGTGTAGGCCTTGCCGGGAAGATTGAAGTGCTGAACTACTCCGGGAAGATCGCAGAATCGGATGTCGACGAAATCGATCTCGTTGTCGCGAATATACGAAACGAGCTCGCTTGCGGTGGAAAACAACTTTTCTCCTGTATTGAGTCGTCGCGACGGTGCGGTACTGGCCGCCGGTGTTTTCATCTTAGCGGCTACACTCGTTTCCGTGTTCGACAGAGACAGTTTAGGTTCGTGGCTCCAGGGGCCGAAACTCGAAGAGGGAACCTACGCGGGGCAGCGCCTAGGCCTTCCCGAAACCGGTCCGGGATCAACAGCGTCTTTGATCCGCAGGGTCGGAAGCCTCTTCATCGACTGGGCACTGTGCGCCCTGATTGCTCGCTGGCT
This sequence comes from Brevibacterium sp. HMSC22B09, assembly GCF_001806795.1. Classification (NCBI taxonomy): domain Bacteria; kingdom Bacillati; phylum Actinomycetota; class Actinomycetes; order Micrococcales; family Brevibacteriaceae; genus Brevibacterium; species Brevibacterium sp. HMSC22B09. Next base: position 39,005 of record NZ_KV786010.1, read on the forward strand.
GGCGCCTGATTTCATGTTCGCGCCCCACCTGATCTTCGTCATCGAATCCCTGTTGCTGCAGTCGCTGCTGGGCTACACCATCGGCCAGCGGATCTGTGGAGTGCGCATCATCAATCGCCACGGACGCCGCCCCAACCCCCTGCGGCTGCTCGTTCGAATCGCACTGCAGCTGCTCATCATCCCCGGTCTTCTGTACAACCCCGACAACCGCGGCCTGCACGACCTCGCGGCCGACACCGCCGTTGTGCGGCTCTGACTGACATAGCCGACCACTCGCTCGGGCATGTCGCACAAACTGCTTTGCCTGCCGAGCGATGATCGTTCAGCCGAACGTGCAGCCACTGGGAAGCCGACGGCAGCCGGTGTGGATTTCTTCAGAACACAAGAAGCGCCGACCAACGTGGTCGGCGCTTCTTGTGTTTGAGATCAGCGTCCCCGCAGTGCGCGGCGGTTGGGACGTGCGCGGTTGGGATCCATGCCCTTGGGAATCGGCTGGTTCGTCGACATGGTGCCCAGAGCCGCAAGACGTTTGCGCACCTGAAGCACTTCGGCCTTCGTCAGCTTCTTCGGCAGTTTGTACACGGTCGAGACCAGTCGGTTCATGGGAACCTGGTTCTTGCCCTCACCGCCCTGGATGACGTGCACGGGAACGGAAGGCAGAATGCGCTCGTGGCGCTTCTGCTCCTTGGCCAGCAACTTCGACACACGGCCAGCCGGACCTTCCGAAACCAGCACGACCCCACCTCGGCCGGTGGCGCGGAACACCAGGTCTTTGGTGCGCGGGTCACCGGCGACCGGCTGGTCGTCGGCAAGCCAGCTGCGGCGGACCGTGTTGAGCACCGCGCCGTAAGCGCCGGGCTGGTCCTTCATTTCTGCAAAGGCCGCGGTCTCGGCGTAGCGGCCGAGAATGAAGATCGCCAGCGTCAGACCGCCCAACAGGCCGATGATGGTCCACAGCCACACCGGCGGCAGCAGGAAGAAGCCCACGATGAAGCCGATGCCGCCCAAGCCCAGAATCGCGGCGAGCATAAGCCACGGAACAGCGGGGAAGTGTTTGCGGGCAAGTTTGAAGACCTGACGCATCTGGCCGATGCGACCGGGCTTCGAAGGGTCCTTGGGACGCCGGCGGAAAAGTCCGCGGCGGCGTGGTTCTTCAGTCTGAGACATTCTGCTTTTCTGTTTGCTTGCGAAAAATGATCAACCAATGATTGGTCAGGAGAATTTTACCTCGTCGCCCGGGCCGAAAGTATCCACCACCGCCTGAGCTTCCTGACGGGCGGGAGCTTCGTTGTCAAGGTGAGCCAGGTGAGCGGGGATTTCCTGACTGCGACGGCGCATGGCCTGAGCCCACAGACGACCGGCACGGTAGGACGAACGGACCAGCGGACCGGACATGACTCCGGCAAAGCCGATTTCTTCGCCGATGTCGCGCAGCTCAACGAAGTCCTGCGGTTTGACCCACCGGTCGATGGGGTGGTGCAGGGCGCTGGGGCGCAGGTACTGCGTGATCGTCAGCAGGTCGCAGCCGGCTTCGTGGAGATCCTTCATCGCTTCGACCACTTCGTCGTTCGTTTCGCCCATGCCCAAGATGAGGTTGGACTTTGTGACCAGGCCGGCCTCGCGGGCCTTCGTGATGACCGACAGCGAGCGCTCGTAGCGGAAACCGGGGCGGATGCGCTTGAAGATGCGCGGCACCGTCTCAATGTTGTGTGCCAGCACTTCGGGACGTGACGAAAAGACCTCGGCCAGCTGGTCATCGTCAGAGTTGAAGTCGGGGATGAGCAGCTCGACACCAGTGCCGTGACCGTCACCGTGGTCGATTTCGTGGATGAGGCGGACCGTTTCCGCGTACAGCCACGCGCCGCCGTCATCAAGGTCATCGCGAGCAACACCCGTGATGGTCGAATAGCGCAGACCCATGGTCTTCACGGACTCAGCGACGCGACGGGGTTCATCAGCGTCGAAGTCTGCGGGTTTGCCGGTGTCGATCTGGCAGAAGTCGCAGCGGCGGGTGCACTGCTCACCGCCGATGAGGAACGTGGCCTCGCGGTCCTCCCAGCATTCAAAGATGTTGGGGCAGCCCGCTTCCTCACACACGGTGTTGAGACCGGCCGTGCGGACAAGCGATTTCAGTTCCGAGAACTCGGGGCCGATCTTGGCTTTCGCTTTGATCCACTTCGGCTTGTCTTCAATGGGAGTCTGCGAATTGCGAGCTTCCACTCGCAGCAGCTTGCGTCCTTCCGGGGCGATTGTCATGTCATGGCCTTTCGTGGGGATCAGGCGGTGATGTGCTTGTCCAGCAGCTCCAGCAGGCGCTGGGCAGCCTGTTCCGGAGTTGTTTGGGTGCCGGTTTCGATGGAAATGCTAGTGGTCGCGGCGTCAGAAATGCCGCAGGGGACGATGTTTTCAAAGCCGGCGAGCTCGTTCGAGCAGTTCAAAGCCAGGCCGTGCATCGACACGCCGTTGTGAATGCGGATGCCGATCGCGAGGATCTTCCTGTCCGGTCCCGGGCCCTCGGTGATCCACACACCGGATCGGCCCTCAACCTGCTGCGCGGTGATTCCGTACTCGGCGAGCAGTTCGATTCCCGCTTTTTCGATCTGGTCGACGAAAAGGCGGACCTCTTTTTGGTCATTCAGGCGGTAGATGGGGTAGATGACCAGCTGCCCCGGACCGTGCCAGGTGATCTTTCCGCCTCGGTCGATGTCGATGACTTCCGTGCCGTCGCGGGGGCGTTCGTGGTCTTCAGTGCGTTTGCCCGCTGTGTAGACGGGGGAGTGTTCCAGCACGAGGAAAGTGGAGTTCTTCTTGCCGTCGACAACATCAGCGTGCGTCCGCCTTTGGACTTCCAGCGCTTCTCTGTAGTCAACGAATTCGGGTGCAAAACCCAGATGTTCGATGTCCCAAGCCATTCCATGACCATATGCCGACGAGGGCCCAAGCGGCAAAAGCACCGCAACAGTTATCCACAGATTGCGGTTTGGGGGTTTCGGTCCGTCTGCCGACGTGGTCGAATTTCTGCCTAAGGAGGCTGATATGCAGGTGTGCGAATGGATCTACGATGCCGAGGTCCGTCCCGGACTGTGGCGCGTGTTCAACGCCCACGAGGTCAAATGGTTCGTGTGTGCAGCAGACACGGCCGCTGGTGCCGGGAGGCCGGTTTCGGTTCTGGGCCCTGACATGGAGCCGGTTGCGGGGCTGCTCATTCCCAGATGTCGAGGCGGCATGCTCGAGGACGCGCTTCTCGGTCTGGCACCTCTGGGAGCGGAAGAGCTCGTGTGTCTTCTGCGCGGCACGATTGAGGCCACAGGCGGGACCGATGGCTCGATCCCGATTTCGCGGGCAAGCCTGGCGCTTGCCGATGACGGTTCCGTCTGCGCATTGCCGGGCATCGAGGTTCCAGGGGAGGAATCAGAAGCTCGGGAGCTGGGCGAACTTCTGTACGCTGCCGCGCAGGGCGTGACTTTCACTGAAACTGCTGTGCCTTTGAAGAATCGCGACAACAACCTGCCCACGGAACTTGTCGATCTCATTGATGCGCTGTTGCTGGACGGCGAAACAGGTGATCTTCCCAGAGGAGATCTTCTTGAGGCAGTGCGCAGATACCGAGGGGCAGAGCGGCTGCCCTTTTATCCGGGCGAACCTGGAGTTCCAGTCAATGATCCACCGACCGCTGGACTGCGCCCGGTCACAGCGGCTGTGAATAACGTCCCGGAGCAGACGGGCCCGAAGACAGGCGCTGAGGAGAAAGCTGAACAGGGGATTGGCGACACCGCGATAGCAGCCCTCCGAGGGGACACAGAACGCGCGCGCAAGAATCGAGGATCACAGGCACCTCGTCGTGGAGCCCGGAAACCGGAGAAGACAGCAAAGCGATCCGGTCCGAAAAGAAAAGAACCCACCGCGGCTGCCCCGGGTGGAAAGATCCGCAGAGGTGTGCGTGCCGGTGTTATCGGTGCTGCAGCGCTGGCGACAGTGACTGCCGGCATTGCGCTCATCATCGGTGGTGCGCAGCCGGATCAGACCGAACCGACAGCGGCGGTTGACCAGGGGAAGCATGGCGAAGAGCCGCGCAGCCCTAAAGCGGAGGATGAGCCCTCCGTGCCGGCAGAGCAAAGCGGCGAGCCGGAAGACACCTCGGATGCTGCTCCAGACAGCAGTGGGCCCTGTGAGGGCTTCAAAGACCTGACACAGGCGCGGGCAGCTGCGTTCGCCGGCGGCAAGCCAGCCGACCTCGCAGGCCTTACAGTGCCAGGATCAAACGCTGCGAAAGCCGATGCGGAATCAGAAGACAAACCCGCTCAGCCCATGAACGTCACGATGAACGTCACAGAGTGCGAAGTTGAGGACAGCACCGCAGAGACTGCGACTGTCCGGGCTGTTGTCTCTGCCGAGGTCGGCGGAGCGCCTGTTCCCGAAGCGCGGATCCGGGTGAGTTTGGAAAAGCACGAAGGCAAATGGAAGGTGAGCCGCACGGAGGAACTTCACGAGAACTGAGTCTTAAGCCGCCAGCCAGGTGCCCGCCAAGCAGAAGCGCCCGCGGACTTCTCCGCGGGCGCTTCTATTCAGGTTCGATCAGGATCGATCAGAGGTCGAGATCGGCCTCGAACGAACCGTTCTCAAGGCGGTTCTTGATGGCCTTGAGGAAACGACCGGCGTCCGCACCGTCAACCAGTTCGTGGTTGTAGGTCAGCGGAAGGTAGGCCATGTCGCGAATAGCGATTGCCTCGGAGCCGTCTTCGGTTGTGACAACCTGCGGGCGGCGCTTGATAGCACCGGTGCCCAGGATGCCGACCTCGGGGTGGTTGATGATCGGCGTGTCGAACAGAGCACCGAACGAACCGATGTTCGTGATGGTGAACGTGCCGCCCGACAGCAGGTCAGGGCTGATCTTGCCATCGCGAGTCTTGGACGCGACGTCGTCGATTGCCTTGGCCAGGCCTGCGATCGAAAGGTCGCCGGCGTTCTTGACGACCGGAACCAGCAGACCGCGTTCGGTGTCGACCGCAATGCCGAGGTTCTCAGAGTCGGGGTAGGAGATCTCTCCAGCCTCGACATCGAACGTGGCGTTGACACGCGGGTACGCCTGCAGGGCTTCTGCTACGGCCTTGGCGAAGAACGGCAGGTACGTCAGCTTAACGCCGTGCTTCTGCTGGAATTCTTCCTTCTTGGCCTTGCGCAGAGCCGAAACAGCAGTCATGTCGACTTCGGTCACCTGGGTGAGCTGAGCGGAGTTCTGCAGCGATTCGCGCATGCGCTGTGCAATGGTGCGGCGAATGCGCGACGCCTTCTGCGTGGTGCCGCGAAGCTTCTTGGCTTCTTCCGAAACCTCGATGACGAAAGGTTCGCGGCCGGCGGGTGCGGATGCCTCCGGGGCAGATGCACTGGCGGTGCTCTGTGCGGCAAGGACATCCTGCTTGCGGATGCGACCGCCGACTCCCGTTCCGCGCACGGTCGAAAGGTCAACGCCCTTTTCGCGTGCAAGCTTGCGCACCAGCGGCGTGACGTAGGGCGCCTGGCCGGAGGTCACGGTCTGTGCGGCCGAAGAAGCAGACTCGGCGGAGCGGCTGGGTGCGCTGCTCGATTCGCCTGCAGCCTGCTTGGCAGCAGCGGTCTGGGCTTCGTCATCCGATGCTGTCGACTCAGAGGCAGGTGCCTTCTTGGGCTCTTCCTTCGACAGGTCCTTTTCGGACTCGTCGATGGCTTCTTCTTCGACATCGGCTTCGTCAGCGTTGTCAGCTTCGTCAGCCGAGTCTTCAGCCTGGTCAGCATCGTCAGCGTTGTCAGCCGAGTCTTCAGCCTGGTCGGCATCGTCAGCGTCGTCCTGCTTGTCACCCGAAGCCGAAGCGTCGCCGTCGCCGATGCGCGCCAGGGGTGCGCCGACTTCAACGTCGTCGTCTTCTTCAGCAAGCAGTTCAAGCACGGTGCCTGCGACAGGGCTGGGGATTTCGGTGTCGACCTTGTCAGTCGACACTTCGAGAAGCGGTTCGTCGACCTCGACGGTGTCGCCGACTTCCTTCAGCCAGCGGGTGACGGTGCCCTCCGTCACCGATTCGCCGAGAGCCGGCATGGTGACTTCCTGCGATTCACCGGAACCGCCGGAGGGCTTGTCGTCCGACTTCGCAGCGGGAGCTTCGTCCTCTTCTTCGGCTGCGTCGTCTTCGGGCTCTTCGTCCGCCTCTGGCTCTTCGGCATCTGGTTCTTCGGCTTCTTCTTCGCCAGCGGAGTCGTCTTCAGCGGAGTCGCCGGAGCCTTCTCCGTCGCCGATGACAGCGAGGTCGCCGCCGACCTCGACGTCGTCGTCTTCTTCAGCCAGGATCTCCTGCAGAACGCCGGAGTACGGGCTGGGGATTTCGGTGTCGACCTTGTCAGTCGACACTTCGAGAAGCGGTTCGTCGACCTCGACGGTGTCGCCGACTTCCTTCAGCCAGCGGGTGACGGTGCCTTCCGTCACCGATTCGCCGAGAGCGGGCATCTTTACGGTGTTGGCCATTGTGTCAGTCTCCCTATGGCTCGATCAGCGGAAGTGCAGCGGCTTGCCGGCAAGCGCCAGCGCTGCTTCGCCGATGGCTTCGTTCTGGGTGGGGTGTCCGTGGATGAGCGATGCGACCTCTTCGGGGAAGGCCTCCCAGTTCACGATGAGCTGGGCTTCGCCGGCCTGTTCGGACAGGCGAGCGCCGAGTCCGTGAACGCCGACAATCGGGCCGTCCTTTTCGCGGATGATCTTGATGAATCCCTGCGTGTTGAGGATGGCGGACTTGGCGTTGCCGGCCAGCGGGAATTCGACCTTTTCGATCTTGTCTTCGCCGTACTTCTCAGCAGCCTTCTTTTCCGTGAGGCCGACGGAGAAGATCTCCGGGTCGCAGTAGGTGATGCGCGGAACGCCGGTTTCATCCAGGGGTGCCGGGTTCTTGCCCGCGATCTCTTCGGCAATGAAGATACCGTGCGCGAAGGAGCGGTGTGCAAGCTGCAGGCCGGGCACGATGTCGCCGGCGGCGTAGATGTTGCCGACACCGGTGTGCAGGCGATCGTTCGTGGTGACGAAACCGCGGTCGAGCTTCACTCCCTGCTCTTCGAAGCCGAAGCCTTCGGTCACGGGACCGCGGCCGACAGCCACGAGCAGAACCTCGGCTTCGAGTTCAGTGCCGTCTTCGAGGGACACCTTGACGCCGTCGGAGGTCTGCTCGACTTCCTTGAAGAACACGCCGAGCTTCTGCTTGATCTTGCGCTTCTTGAATGCGCGCTCGAGGCCCTTGGAAACGGATGCGTCTTCGTTGGCCACGAGGTTCGGCAGTCCTTCGACGATTGTGACGTCGGATCCGAAGGAGTTCCAAATGCTTGCGAACTCAACGCCGATGACGCCGCCGCCGAGCACGATTGCGGACTTGGGAACGCGGTCGAGGTTGAGAGCTTCGGTGCTGGTGAGCACGTTGCCGCCGATCTCGATGCCGAGTGTGCGGGAAGTCGAACCGGTGGCCAGGACAATGTTCTTGCCCGTCAGTTCGACATCGCCTTCGTCGGTGGAGACGGTGACGGTGTCCTTGCCGGTCAGCTTGCCTTCGCCGATGACGGTGTCGATGCCGGCCATTTTGATGAGGCCCTGCAAGCCCTTGTGGTTCTTGTCGGTGATGCCGCTCTTGAACTTCAGCACGTCTTCGACGTTGATGTTGTTGAGGGTGGCATCGATGCCGAACACGCTGGCTTCGCGTGTCGAGTCTGCGACTTCGGCAACGTGGAGGAGTGCCTTGGTGGGGACGCAGCCGCGGTGAAGGCAGGTGCCTCCGACCTTGTCGCGCTCAATGAGAGCGACCTTCATGTCAAGCTGCGTCGCGCGGAGTGCCGCGGCGTAGCCGGCTGTGCCACCGCCGAGAACGATGAGGTCGTAGTTGTTTTGCGAATCGCTCACGAAATGTGCTCCTAGCAAAATGGTCGGTTGAGGACCGCTGTGGCGGCTAGTCCTATCTTTTCACTTAATTCCGATAAAGTCCCGCCCCGGCTCGGCAGTGTGACCACTGTCAAACCGGGGGCGGGTGCGATCAGGCGAGGTTTTCGGCCACCTGGACGAGTGTGCGAACCGGAACGCCGGTGCCTTCGGCTGGGGTGTAGCCCCAAGGTGATTCCGAGTTGAACGACGGTCCGGCGATGTCGATGTGTGCCCAATCCTGTTCGTCTGCGACGAATTCCTGCAGGAAGACGCCGGCGCTGAGCATGCCTCCGGGGCGCTTGCCGGAGTTCTTGATGTCAGCGGTTTCCGAATCGAAGTAGCTCAGAAGCTCTTCCGGGAAGGGCATCGGCCACATGGCCTCGCCGGTCTTCTCGGAGGCGAGGACTACGGCGTTGCGGGCGTTCGTCCGGCCCATAACACCCGAGGTGCGGTTGCCCAGGGCGACGATCTGCGCGCCGGTGAGGGTCGCGATGTCGATGATGAGGTCCGGGTTCTCCTTGCCTGCTGCAACAAGGGCATCGGCCAGCACCAGACGGCCTTCTGCGTCGGTGTTGGTCACCTCGACGGTCTTGCCGCCGTAGATGGTGATGACGTCGCTGGGTCGCTGTGCGTCAGCACCGGGCATGTTTTCAGCCATGGCGAGCCAGGCGGTGACCTTGACCGGCAGATGCAGGCGGGCGATCGTGATGATGGCCTGAGCTGCGGCTGCGGCGCCGCCCATGTCAGACTTCATGTCCTCCATACTTGCAGCGGGCTTCAGGGAAATGCCGCCGCTGTCGAAGGTGATTCCCTTGCCGACCAGGGCCAGGTGCTTCGAAGCACGGCGGGGTGCGTACTCGAGCTTCACCAGGCGGGGTCCGCGCTTTGAACCGCGGCCAACTCCGATGAGTCCGCCGAAGCCCTCGGCTTCGAGTTTCGCTGGATCCCAAACGGTTGCCTTGATCTTTTCGGCCTTCGCCTGCTTTACGACCTCAGCGGCGAACGTTTCCGGGTAAAGGTCAAGCGGCGGCTGGTTGACGAAGTCGCGTGCACCGCAGGTGCCGCGAGCGATGACGGCACCGCGCTCAACAGCCTTGAGGTTGGATTTCGCCGTGAGCACTTCAATGCCGGCAGCAAGGGTCTTCGCCTTGTCTTCGGAACGGTAGGCACCGTAGCGGTAGGCGCCGAGCACGGCACCGGTTGCGATCGCTTCGGCAGCCGCGGCGTCGGGGCTGGGGAGAGCCAACGCGACCGAACGGGCCTTCGTGATGCTGCGCAGAGCTGAACCGGCAGCGCGGCGCAGAGCATCGAGGGCTGCATCTGCCTTGGTCGGTTCAGTCAGGTCAGCCGGAGAGAATTCCCCAAGTCCGGCCAGGACGACAGAACCTGCCGCGAATCCAGCGGGTGCGGGCACCCGCGCCGTTGAGTCGAGTCGGCCGGACGCGTCGACGCTGACGGCGGCCTTCTCGAGGTCCTTGGCGAGAGCGGGCTTGAGGTCTTCTGCTAGAACGGTGCCTTCAGCGGTCAGCCCGACCACAAGCACATCGGCCTTGGCCTTGTGCGCGGCCGCGGTGCGTCCTGCTGCGGATGGAATCGACTGGGTCATGCGAAACCTTTCTTCTGCTGTCATTTGTTCCCGCGCGTGCCAGGCGGTAAAGATAGCTTTATGTACAAAGCCCTCTACCGCTCAGTTCTTGTCCGCTCTGACGCGGAGCTGGCGCACAGCGCGAGCTTCTCACTTCTTAACCTACTTGATTCTCTTCCCGGGGGCGGAGATCTCATCGGCTCCCTGTTCGGTGTGCGACCGAAACCGGCCACCGTCATGGGCTTGACGTTCCCCAATCGTCTGGGGCTGGCCGCCGGGTTCGACAAGAACGGCGTGGGCGTCCGGGCGATGTCCCGGCTGGGCTTCGGCCACATTGAGGTGGGCACTGTCACCGCTGAGGGCCAGCCCGGCAATCCGAAGAAGCGGCTGTTCCGCCTGGCCCAGTCGGAGGGCGTTCTCAACCGCATGGGCTTCAACAACGACGGTTCTGAGCAGGCGGAGCGCAATCTGCAGCGTGCGCGCCAGCAGATTGCTGAGCTTCCTGAAGATCGCCGTCCCATCATCGGGGTCAACATCGGCAAGACGAAAACTGTTCCCTTGGAGCAGGCGGCTGATGATTACCGGGTGTCGGCGTCGCGTCTTGCGAAGTACGCCGACTACCTCGTGATCAATGTCTCCTCACCCAACACGCCGGGACTGCGGGATCTGCAGACGGTCGAGGCGCTTCGCCCGATCCTCACTGCGGTTCTGGAAGAAACACGGGCGGTTGGCTCATCTGATGTGCGTTCGACGCTCGGTCATGTTCCAGTGCTGGTCAAGATCGCACCGGACCTTGCCGATGACGATGTTCTGGCTGTCTGCGATCTCGCATCGGAGGTCGGCTTAGATGGGATTATCTGCACCAACACTGTTCTGGACCGTTCGGTACTCACCGGTGCGGATCGCGAACTTGCCGAGGCGGAAGCAGGCGGGATCTCGGGAGCCCCGGCTGCCGCGCGGTCCTTTGAAGTTCTGCGTTTGGTCCGCTCGCGGGTCGCGGAGGACATGACCGTCATCTCTGTTGGGGGAGTGCAGTCGCGTGCTGACTACCTCGCCAGGATTGCGGCAGGTGCAGATCTGGTGCAGGTGTACACGGGCCTCATCTACGAAGGTCCGCGCCTTGCACAGAAGATCCTCGGCCGCTGAATGTCCGGCTGCAGCTGCGGGTCAGCTGCAGCCGGCATGGTTGTCAGTTGGGGTATTCGCGCCGGCCGACGAGTGCGCGGGGAGTGCGAAGCATGCGCAGCTGAATGCTCCGCATAATCGCATAGAAGGTATTGCCGCGCTGCAGGTTTTCGGCTCCGAACTTGTCCGACATCTTCTTCTTCAGGGTGAAGTGCATGATGAAGCCATCAAGCACCACGAGGCCCAGAAGCACATAGATGACGTATGTCGAATAGGCCTGCACCTGAACGTTTTGAATGAACAGGCTCACCAGCAGGATGACAAGCGCGATGGGGATGAGCAGCTCGCCGAAGGAGTAGCGGGCGTCGACATAGTCGCGGATGTAGCGGCGCTGGGGGCCGACGTCACGGGCGGGGAGATAGCGCTCATCGCCTTCCATCATCCGTTCGCGGATGTAGTTGCGCTCACGGCGCATTTCGGCGCGGGCCTCAGCCTTGGCTGTTTTACGATCTTCGGGGACGAGAGGGCGACGGCGAGCCTGTTCCTGCTGGCGACGGGACGGTGTGGGGCGGTTCTTCTTCGCCTCGGGGTCCCGGTGCTGCTCGTTGGATTCTGGCCTGTCCGACATGCCTGGTTCGTCTCCTGATAATGCTCTCCGCACGTGTATTGTGCGCGCTGCTTCCTGTGGCTGTACGGCGCTAATAGTATCGGAGCATGACCATTTCTGAATCTTCACAGCACGGAACTGCCCTGTCCAAGGCTCTGCACGAGCGGCTGGACGCCATTTACTCGGATGTCCTTGACAACCTCACCAAGCTCGTCGCTGTGCCGTCGGTCGCATGGCCGAACGTCGATCCTCAGCACGTAGCTGATTCAGCGGCGCTCACAGCTGAGCTCGCCGAAGAAGTCGGCTTTGACAACGTCGAGATCCTGCGCGGTGCCAACCAGGACGGCAGTGAGGGGTATCCAGCGGTAGTGGCTCGCCGTGCGGCTCCGGAAGGGCAGCCCACGGTTCTGCTGTACGCGCATCACGACGTACAGCCCGCTGGCAGTCGCGATGACTGGGATACCGAACCGTTTGAGCTGACGGTGAAGGGTGACCGCGCCTACGGTCGTGGTTCGGCAGATGACAAAGCTGGCATCCTGGTTCACCTGACTGCGCTGCGATTGCTGGCGGACGAACTGGATGTCGGTGTGACTCTGTTCATTGAAGGTGAAGAAGAAGCCGGCTCTCCCAGCTTCCGAGACTTCATTGAGCGCTACCGGGACAAGCTGGCTGCTGATGTCATCATCGTTGCCGACTCCGGCAACTGGGCGGAGGGCAAACCCGCACTGACCACGAGCTTGCGCGGCATGGCGTCGCTCGAGTTCACCGTTACGACGATGAAGCACTCTGTTCACTCCGGCATGTACGGGGGAGTGGCGCCGGATGCACCGCTCGCCCTCATCCGCCTGCTGTCCAGCCTGCACAACGAGGACGGTTCGCCGGCGGTCGAGGGGCTCGTCGCCTCTGAAGAGGCCGCTGTTGAATACAGTGAGGAAGACCTGCGCCGCGATTCCGGTGTCCTGCCCGGGACAGACTTCATCGGGCGCGGCTCACTCGCCTCGCGTCTGTGGTCGCAGCCGGCAGTTACCGTCATTGGGATGGACATGCCGAGCGTGGCTGATTCCTCGAACACTCTGCACGCTCGCGCCGGTGCGAAAGTGTCGATGCGTTTGGCGCCGGGGCAAGACCCTGAGGCTGCTCTTAACAAGCTCCGCAAGCACCTCGAAGAACATGTGGCCTTCGGCGCGCAGATCGAGTTCGGCGCATTCGAGTTCGGCAGCCCCTGGCAGGCGGACGAATCTGACCCGGTTCTCGGCAAGGCACTCGATGCGCTGACCGATGGCTTCGGGGAGGAAGCGGTGAAGATGGGCTTGGGCGGCTCCATCCCGTTCATTGCGGACCTGCTCGAGGTCTTCCCGAACGCCTCGATCCTCGTTACCGGCATTGAAGACCCCGACACTCGCGCCCACAGTGCCAATGAAAGTCTTTACCTGCCTGATTTCAAGCGGGCTATTGTGTCCGAGGCTCTTCTGCTCAAGCGGTTGGGCGAACGGGCCTGAACCGAGTTGTCGGCCGGGAATACTATGCTTGCCCCAGCCGTTTCCATACGTACCGTAGGCATTGCCGATGAATTGGAGTGAATATGACTGTTACAGAACAGGCGTCGCACGGAGTTGATCTTTCTTCAGCGGCAGCTGACAAAGTTCGCAGCCTCCTCGAGCAGGAAGGCCGCGACGACCTTCGCCTGCGTGTTGCTGTCCAGCCTGGAGGGTGCTCCGGCCTGATCTATCAGCTGTACTTTGACGAGCGCGTCCTCGACGGTGACGCAGTGCGCAATTTCGACGGCGTCGAGGTCATCGTCGACCGCATGAGCGTTCCCTACCTCGACGGATCCACCATCGACTTCTCGGACACCATCGAAAAGCAGGGCTTTACGATCGACAACCCCAATGCCGCTGGCTCGTGTGCCTGCGGGGATTCTTTCCACTGACGCACCCACGTCAATGGGAATGCAACCGGCCGATCTCGCAGCTGTTTCACCGCAGCTGGAGATCGGCCGAATTGTTTCTGCCTATCGTGCCGGCCTGTTTCCGATGGAACTCGGCGATGAGGGCGCAGACGGCTGCGGCTGGTGGTCGCCCAAAACACGCGGTGTGCTTCTGCCGGGCAAGCTCAAGGTCTCTAAGAGCCTTCGCAAGTCGATGCGGGGAATGCGCATTACGTGGAACGAGGCGTTCGACGACGTCCTGGTCGGGTGTGCCGACCCCTCGCGCCCGGGTGTGTGGATCACCGACGACATAAAAGCCGTGTACACGGAGTTGGCCAGAACAGGATGGATGAAATCAGTCGATGTGTGGGATCGCGATGGCGAACTCATCGGCGGGCTGTTCGGGCTTGACCTGGGAAGCATATTTGCGGGTGAGTCCATGTTCCACAGGGAAACCGATGCCTCCAAAGCGGCCCTCGTCGGACTCGTTCGCCACATGGAGGACAGATGTGTGGAAGGGCAGTGGCTCATCGATGCGCAGTGGTCGACGCCACACTTAGAATCGCTCGGCGTGTCGGAAATCTCTGAGCTCGAGTACGCAAAAGCCGTAGAAATGCGGCTTCGTGGTCTTCGCACACAGGATTTTCTCATGCAATGAGCAGGTGAGTATGAAATTTCACCCCCGTTAGCGGTAGGGTGGTTAAGACAAAGTCAGAGTTGGGTGACTTCCGTCGGTTGGCGTCGCGCATATGAGCGCCGCCCAACACGCAGGATTCATCCGTTAGGTATCCGAAAGGCTGCACGTGGATTCTCCGAATCAGTCAGCACGCAGGTCTCCGAAGGCCTGGGCGAAGAAGGTGGGCGTCGCAGGCGCCCTGGCTTCTTCTGCCCTCCTCGCCGGCTGCTCCAACGGTGCGCCGGAGCTGGGCTATCTGCCCGCCGCTTCGAAAGGCGCGACGTCCCACACAGACGCGTACACCGCACTGTGGACCGGAGGCTGGATTGCTGCTCTAGCCGTAGGCGCCATCACATGGGGTCTGATGCTCTTCTGCATCGTCGCGTACCGCCGTCGTAAGAACGATCGCGGACTGCCGGTGCAGCTGCAGTACAACATGCCCGTCGAGATCATGTACACGGTCATTCCGATCATCCTTGTTGTCGGCTTCTTCTTCCACAACATGGCGCTGTTCGACGAGACCACGAATGACAAGACGCCGGGCGAAGAGAAGATCGAGGTTGTCGGCAAGCAGTGGGCTTGGGACTTCAACTACACCTCGCAGGACGTCCACTACGCAGGTGTTCAGGTAAACCTGGACGGTACTGAAAAGCCCGGTGAAGAAGCACCGACGCTGTACCTGCCGGCGAACACGGATCTTGAGATCCAGCTCCGTTCGCGCGATGTCATTCACTCCTTCTGGGTCCCTGCGTTCCTCGAGAAGCGCGACATGACCCCCGGCCGTGTGGAAACACTCCACCTCAAGGCCCTCAAGGAAGGCGAATACCTCGGCAAGTGTGCTGAACTCTGCGGTGAGTTCCACTCCGAAATGCTTTTCAACGTCAAGGTTGTGTCCAAGGACGAATACCTGGCCTACACCAACGAGCTCCGTGAACAGGGCAACACCGGTGTACTCGGCGAAGAATTCGACCGCACACACTGGTACTCCAACCCATACCAGAAAGAAGGTGCTGACAAATGACGGCGGTAGCTGATCGCCCCGTCGACCTCGGTGCTGCACCGAAGGTTCCGGTGAGTAAGGGCAAGGTCATCGTCAACTGGCTGACCTCCACCGACCACAAGACCATCGGGTACATGTACCTGATCGCGTCGTTCCTCTTCTTCTGCATCGCCGGTGTTATGGCAGTGCTCATCCGTCTTGAGCTGTTTGCACCCGGTATGCAGATCATCGAAACGAAGGAACAGTACAACCAGCTGTTCACCATGCACGGCACGCTTATGCTGCTGATGTTCGCAACGCCGCTGTTTGCCGGTTTTGCCAACGTCATCATGCCGCTGCAGATCGGTGCTCCCGACGTCGCATTCCCGCGACTGAACGCATTTGCTTTCTGGGTGTTCCTCTTCGGTTCGCTCATCGCCTGCTCCGGGTTCCTGACTCCGCAGGGTGCAGCATCGTTCGGTTGGACGGCTTACGCTCCGCTGAGCAACACGACATTCACCCCCGGACTGGGCGGTCACCTGTGGACGCTCGGCATCGCTTTCCAGGGCTTCGGCACGATCCTCGGTTCCGTGAACTTCATTACGACCGTGATCACCATGCGCGCTCCGGGTATGACGATGTTCCGTCTGTCGGTGTTCTCCTGGAATGTTCTGATCACCGGTATTCTCGTTCTGATGGCGTTCCCGCCGCTGGCTGCCGCTCTGTTCGCTGTTGCTGCAGACCGTGTTCTGGGCGCGCACATCTTCAGCCCGGAAAACGGCGGACCGATTCTCTACCAGCACCTGTTCTGGTTCTTCGGTCACCCTGAGGTCTACGTCATCGCACTGCCGTTCTTCGGCATCGTGTCTGAGATCTTCCCGACCTTCAGCCGCAAGCCGATCTTCGGCTAC
The DNA here is from genome assembly GCF_001806795.1 of Brevibacterium sp. HMSC22B09. NCBI lineage: Bacteria > Bacillati > Actinomycetota > Actinomycetes > Micrococcales > Brevibacteriaceae > Brevibacterium > Brevibacterium sp. HMSC22B09. Next base: position 54,739 of record NZ_KV786010.1, read on the forward strand.
AAGATGCTTGTCTACGCGACAATCGCGATTGCAGCCCTGTCGGTCACCGTTTGGGCTCACCACATGTACGTCACCGGTGCAGTCATGCTTCCGTTCTTCGCGTTCATGACGATGCTCATCGCGGTTCCGACAGGTGTGAAGATCTTCAACTGGATCTTTACGATGTTCCGCGGTTCGCTGACTTTCGAAACGCCGATGCTCTGGTCGATCGGCTTCCTTGTCAGCTTCGTCTTCGGTGGTCTCACCGGCGTCGTCCTGGCAAGCCCGATTATGGATCAGCAGGTGTCAGACACCTACTTCGTTGTGGCTCACTTCCACTACGTGATCTTCGGTACCGTCGTCTTCGCGATGTTCGCAGGTTTCTACTTCTGGTGGCCGAAGTTCACCGGCAAGATGCTCAACGAAACCCTCGGCAAGATCCACTTCTGGATTCTGTTCATCGGCTTCCACGGCACCTTCCTCATCCAGCACTGGCTTGGTGTTGAGGGCATGCCGCGTCGTTACCCTGACTACCTGCCGCAGGACAACTTCACCTGGCAGAACCAGCTTTCGACCGTCGGCACGATCATCCTTGCAGCTTCCATGATCCCCTGGTTCTGGAACGTATGGATCACCGCACGCAAGGCGCCTAAGGTCACTGTGAACGACCCGTGGGGCTACGGCGGTTCGCTCGAATGGGCAACCTCCTGCCCGCCCCCGCGTCACAACTTCACGTCGCTGCCCCGCATCCGTTCGGAACGCCCGGCATTCGACGCGAACCACCCAGAACTTCTGGAACTGGCTGGTCACCCCAGTGACGCATACTCGCTGCCCGAAAGGAGCACCAAGTGAGGATCTCGGGCCTGATTTTCAGTGCAGGAATCTTCTTCTTCATTCCTGTTGCGTTCGTCTACGGTTACCTGACGGACTTCAAGGAACTGGTCGGCTTTCCAGCTATCTTGCTTGTCGGTCTGATGTCGCTCATGATCGGTGCGTTCGTCTTCTTGGAGGACAAGAAGATGGGCAAGCACCCGCAGGACATCGAATCTGCCGAGATCAGCGATGAATCCTACGAGTACGGCTTCTACAGCCCGTGGAGCTGGTGGCCTTTGGCTCTGGCTGCAGGCATCGGCATCTGCTTCCTCGGGGTTGCAGTCGGCTGGTGGATCATGCCCTTCGGTGGCGTGCTGTGCCTGGTATCGCTGATCGGACTCGTATACGAGTACGATCGCGGCAACCACGCGCACTGATCAACTCTGACTGAAGCGCCCCGTGCATTGTGCACGGGGGCGCTTTGTTGTGCTTCTTAATTCCCACGTGTGGTCTTTGTGATTGCGGAGCTTCACTGTTGTCAGATGAAGCCCTGCCTCTGCACACGTGATTAGCATTGGCTCTTTCCCACACCACAACCGGTTTAGCCGCCTTAATGAATAGACCTGGCCGTGCACCTATTTATGGGGCCCTGCGACTGCGAAATATCGACCGCATAAGTATGCGCTGAAGCTTTGAGTGCCGCTGCACATAGCACCGTGGGTGCGTACATGTTGATCATCGGTTTAAGGACGGTCCTGGAGTAGGGCGGAAGCGCATCTAGAATAGATTCATCTCAAGAATGAAGGCCATCTCGTGTGTGCTCACTGCGCTGATGCATCATCTGTGCACACCAACAGTCTCGAAAACAGCGTTGCGAACATAAGGCCGCCTCGAGACCTCGAGACTGTCACTGCTGCTCGCGGCGACTGTAAGATGCCTTCACGTTTGCCCGGATTCAGGACAGCGTTCGCTTCTGCCGCTGAGAACTTGCCCGCTGATATCTTGCGCATCCATTCACGTCCCCTTTCTGACGACCTGACACCCTTTAGCCGGATTCTTCGCCTTAGCAACAACTTCTAATGGGTGTTTCTGTTTCTGAACGGAGTCTCGATGCGGCTAAAGCGTGGATTTGCTGCTAACGGGTGGGGCGCGGATTTTAGGCAGCCATGCAACAGCCGCGCTGGCAAGAAACAAACCACAGGTGTCAGTAGGTTCTGCAGATTAGGGCACATATAGAGGCAGAAGCGCACGGAGCCGCCTCATCTGTGCCCCGATCTGCACATGCTCCGGCTTGGGGATACGGGACCTACTGGGGGCGAAAAGCAGGGAACAACAGCCCAACACATCAGCCGCCCCCACACAAAAACCCGGGATATCGAGTGAATAATGATCCGGGCCTTGACCTTGAGCACAATCAGCTCTTAGCCGGGTGTCTCTAGCAGATGGCAGCAAGTCAGCTGGATGGACCTGTAGGGACCTGGATTTGACGATAACAACTGTCGTAAGAACGACACTTGAATCCAAGTGACCCGCAACAGTCGATAGTGCGGCCAACACCTCGGCGACAGGAGTGTGTTATCGCCGATCGCCCCGGCCCGGAGAGCGCATTCTAAGGCCGGCAGGCAAAGCAGAAGCCCCGCAGCCTCAATGGCTGCGGGGCTTCAGCTGCCTATTGTCAGTTCAGCTTTTTGCTGTCAGCTGCTTCGACCTCTTCGTGGTCGTGGTGTGCAGCGTCAAGCTCTGCCTTCGTGACAGGAGCAACGCGGTCTTCATAGAAGAATCGTGCAACACGTGCGCGGCGCTTCTCCGCCTTGGTGATGACTCCGTCTTCGTTGGGCTGCGCGGGGATGTAGCCCGGAGCTTCGAAGGCGGTCAGTTTCCACAGCTTGTCTTCTGACAGTGGCTTGTGGCGCTCCTGGAACTCACCGTTGGGCAGACGGATGATTTCACCCGACTCGAAACCGTGCAGTGCGATCTCCCGGTCCTTGCGCTGAAGGGCCAGGCAGATGCGCTTCGTCACGATGTAGCCGACGATCGGTCCAAGGAAGAACAGCGCTCGGAAGATGTAGATCATGTCGTTCAGCGACATGTGGAAGAACACTGCAACAAGGTCACCGGAAGCTGCTGCCCACAGGTTGATGTACCAGATGGCGGCAGCAACACCGAACGCGGTGCGCGTGGGGTTGTTGCGCGGGCGTTCGAGAACGTGGTGTTCGCGCGTGTCCTTTGTCAGCCACTGCTCGAAGAACGGCCAGACGATCATGCCGACAAACAGGACTCCGGTTGCAAGAAGCGCGGTGTTGATGTTGACGGAGATCGGGTAGCCGAAGACGTAGAACTCCATCCAACCGGGCAAGATTCGCAAAAATCCGTCGAGCCAGCCGATGTACCAGTCAGGCTGGGTACCAGCCGAAACAGGGGAGGGGTCGTACGGTCCGTAGTTCCACACGGCGTTGATTGTGAACACACCGGAGATCAGAGCCAGAAGGCCGAAGATCATGAAGAAGAAGCCGCCGCCCTTAGCCGCGAAGGTGGGCAGAACGGGTTCGCCGACAACGTTGCGGTTGGTGTGTCCGGCTCCGGGCCACTGGGTGTGCTTGTGGATCACAACGAACATCAGGTGCGCGCCGATCATTGCGATGAGCAGTGCTGGCACGACCATGATGTGCATCGAGTACAGGCGGGACACGATGTCTTCACCAGGGAACTCTCCGCCGAACAGGAAGAACGAAATGTACGTTCCCACCAGCGGAATCGACTTCAGCAGACCGTCGATGATTCGCAGACCGTTACCCGACAGGAGGTCGTCCGGCAGCGAGTAGCCGGTGAAGCCGGCTGCCATGCCCATGGCGATGAGTCCGACACCGATGATCCAGTTGATCTCACGGGGCTTGCGGTAAGCGCCGGTGAAGAACACACGCATTGCGTGGATCGAAAGAGCAGCCATGAACAGCAGAGCTGCCCAGTGGTGCATCTGACGGATGAACAGACCGCCGCGAACCTCAAACGAAATGTACAGGGTCGATGCGTATGCCTCGGAGATCTGTACACCCTTGAGCGGGACAAACGGACCTTCGTAGATCACGTGACCCATGGTGGGGCGGAACCACAGCGTCAGGAAGGTTCCCGTAAGAACCAGAATGATGAAGCTGTAGAGTGCAACCTCGCCGAGCATGAACGACCAGTGGCTCGGGAAGATCTTCCGGCCGAACTCCTTGACGGCCTTGGAAGCGCCGGTGCGGGATTCAACCCAGCGGCCACCGGCAATCATTGCTTTGTTGTCAGTGAGTGTGTTGCTCATCAGGCGTCAGTCTCCCTCGTGTTGATCTCCCAGAAGGTCGGACCAACGGGCTCGTGGAAGTCGCTCTGGGCGACCAGGTAGCCTTCGCTGTCGACTTCGATCGGCAGCTGCGGAAGCGGACGCTTAGCAGGGCCGAAGATGACCTTGCAGTGCTGAGTCACGTCGAAGGTTGACTGGTGGCACGGGCACAGCAGGTGGTGCGTCTGGTGTTCGTACAGAGCGACAGGGCATCCAACGTGGGTGCAGATCTTGGAGTAAGCGACAACTCCGTCAACGCCCCAGTCTTCCTTGCCGGGCTCAGTGTTGAGTTCGTCCGGGCTGATGCGCATAAGCAGAACAGCAGCCTTGGCCTTTTCGTTCAGCGGCTCTTCCGACTTGTGCATGCCTTCGGGCACCACGTGGTAAGCCGAGCCGATCGTGACGTCAGCGAGCTTGATCGCGCGCTCTTCGCCTTCACCGGGAACACCGCCCGGGTCGAGCACCAGACGGACGCCCTTCTTCCACAGGGTGGTGAAGAGTTTGTCGCCCGGCAGCGGACCGAGGTCGCGCAGCACGAGGACGGCAGGCAGGGGAGCGATTGCAACGGCCGCGATGAGCATGTTGCGCAGAAGCGGACGGCGGGCAATACCCGACTCTTCCTTTGCCTGGTTGAGGATTTCCAGAGCAATAGCCTGGTCTTCTTCAGAACCGGCAATCGAGTGGCGATCTTCAACGACTTCGGCGTCGGGCAGAAGCGTGCGTGCCCAGTGGACAATGCCGATGCCGAGGCCGAACAGCGCAGCAGCCGAGCCGAGACCCAGCATGAGGGTCTGGAGGCGCAGGCCTGCGTGGGTGGGTTCCTCTCCCTTGGGTCCGAACAGGAAGAAGGAGACGATGAACCAGATGGTTCCGATCATCGACAGCAGGAACCACAGGGCTACCTGACGCTCTGCCGCCTTTTCGGCCAGTGGTTCAGCGTCGGTGATCCTGGGGTTGTGCTGCGGCAGGCCGGGGTTCTCAAACCCGTTCACCGGCTCAAGCTGGCCGGTGGTGCCAGTGTTGTGACTCGAGGTCATGTGCATCCTCGTCTAGTACTCGAAACGGATAAGGGCTTGGCTTACTTCGACCGGGCGGTGAGCCACACGGTGATGCCGATGACTGCGGACAGTCCGAAGAACCAGATGAAGAGACCTTCAGCAACCGGGCCGAGGGCTCCGAGCTTGAAGCCTCCCGGGGAGGGCTTCTTGGTGTCTTCGATGTAGGCGATGATGTCGCGCTTGTCTTCGGGGGTGAGGTTTGCGTCGTTGAAGATCGGCATGTTCTGCGGGCCGGTCTGCATTGCCTCGTAGAGGTGGCGCTCGGAAACTTCGCTGAGGTTCGGAGCGTACTTGCCTCGGGTCAGAGCACCACCGGCGCCGACCACGTTGTGGCACATGGCGCAGTTGGTGCGGAACAGGCCGCCGCCTGCTGCAGCGTCGCCCTTGGAGGCGTCGAGGTATTCAGCATCGGGAATTGCCGGGCCAGGACCAAGCGAGGCGACATATGCAGCCATGTCGTCGATTTCGTCCTGGTCGAACTGCGGGGCTTTCACGGGAGCCTGGGGGCCGTGCATCTGGAGCGGCATGCGGCCTGTGCCAACCTGGAAGTCGACCGCTGATGCGCCCACGCCGATGAGGCTGGGTCCGTTTTCAGTGCCTTCGGCGTTCATGCCGTGGCAGGTTGCGCAGTTCGTGACGAACAGCTTCTGACCGGCGTCGATCTGGTCAGCGGAGTATTCGTCTGCGTTGGCATCGCTTCCGCCGGTGAACAGCGCGTATGCCCCGCCGGTGAACAGCAGTCCGACCAGCAGGAGAACAACGAGCGCCATGGGGTGCCGGCGGCGTTCTGCAAGAAACTTCACGAGTCTTGTCCTTTACTAAATTTTCGCTGCGGGTGTGCGGGTCGTCCGCTTACTGGAGCAGGTAGATGATTGCGAACAGCGCAACCCAAACGATGTCGACGAAGTGCCAGTAGTAGGAAACACAAACTGCAAACGTCGATTCGCGGTGGCCGAAGCGCTTAGCCCCGTAGGCGCGTCCGATGACGAACAGGAACGCGATGAGTCCGCCGATGACGTGCAGACCGTGGAATCCGGTCGTCATGTAGAAGACGGAACCGTAGGCGTTCGAGTTGATTGCTACGCCTTCGGAGACGAGCGTTGCGTACTCCATGACCTGACCGCCGACGAAGATCGAGCCGAGGATGAACGAGAGGAAGTACCACTCGATCATGCCCCACTGGCCGATGGCGAACAGACCCTTGCCCTCCGGGCGGCGAGGCTTGAAGTGCTCAGCGTGGTGAACGCCGATCTGGCAGGTCACGGAAGACAGGACCAGGATCGAAGTGTTCACGAGCGCGAAGGGCACTTCGAGCTTGGGCGTTTCCGCTGCCCACATGTCGGGAACCACGGAGCGGATCGTGAAGTACATGGCGAAGAGCGCGGCGAAGAACATCAGCTCGCTCGCAAGCCACACGACGAACCCGATGGTTGTCGTGTTCGGCCTGCTGATCACGGGATGAACCGGCGCTGTTTGAGATGAAGCTGCAGTTGACACACCACGATTATTACCCAGTCCGCAGGTGAATTTCATCTTTCACTCAGGATTCACTCATTAATTGAGATTTCAATACCCACCTTTCGGCGAGTTGGCGCGGTTTGTGAAGATTTACTCGATGTCGCGCCCTGCCTCGCCTGCGTGTCGCACTACTGTGTTGTGTATCACTATCGTCTGGTTCTGCTTGTGTTTGGCGATAGTTTCTTCCGTTTCGTACAGCAGCCACGACCAAGTGCCCGTTTTATGAGGTATGAGAGTCGTAACATCGGGAGATCAGAATTCTTGGCTGCTCATTATGTGATTGCGTGCGTGCCGGGCCGGGAACATGCCGTACCTTTCACGCCGATAGACTGACCGCGTTTGCCCCGCCGTACAGATTGCCCAGCAGAAAGGCACAGTTATGACCGTTCCCTTCACCGCGAACGAAAGCAGCGTCATGAAGGACGTGCGTAACTGGTCGGACCTCATTGTGGGACTCATGGACCACCGGCACATGGACCGAGGCACCGCGGCGTGGGCCATGGACCAGATCATGTCTGGTGACGTCCCCGACGTCACGATGGCCGCGTTTCTGGTAGCCCACCACGGCAAGGGCGAAACCGTCGAAGAGATCACGGGTCTTGTGTCGGCGATGATGGAGCACGCCGTTTCCATCGAAGGTCTCGACGGCTATGTCGACATCGTCGGCACCGGCGGCGACAGGGCCAAGACGGTGAACATCTCATCGACCGCTTCGTTCGTCATCGCCGGATCCGGGGTGCCGGTGGCGAAGCACGGAAACCGCGCCACCTCCTCGGCCTCGGGGTCGGCTGATGTTTTTGAACACCTTGGGCTGGCCCTGGACCTGACCCCGGAGCAGACTGCAGCGGTTGCCGAGAAAGTCGGCATGGCGTTCTTGTTTGCGAACGTCTACCACCCGTCTATGCGCTTCATCGCCCCTGTGCGCAAGCAGATTGCAGTGCCCAGTGCGTTCAACATCCTCGGCCCGCTCGCCAATCCGGCCGGCACGCGTTCGACCGCCATCGGCGTGTCGGATCCTGCTATGGCGCCGCTTATTGCGGGTGTGCTTGCTGAACGCGGCGATTCCGCTTTGGTCTTCCGTTCGCAGGACGGTCTTGACGAACTGTCCAACACTGCAGTCAATGACGTGTGGGAAGTGCGCGGCGGACAGATTGAGCACTCGGTGTTCGATGCGACGTCGCTGGGCATTGCACGTGTGACAAAAGACGACCTGCGCGGCGGCGATCCCGCATACAACGCCTCCGTTATCCGCCGCACCCTGGACGGGGAGACCGGGCCTGTGCGAGACGCTGTGCTGCTCAATGCCGCGGCGGCGCTCGTGGCCGCTTCTGATGACGCCGAGGCGCCGCTTGCCGACCGCTTGTCGGCTCAGTTCCAGCGTGCTCAGGAAACGCTTGATGCCGGAAAGGCCGCCGCGAAGCTCGACCAGCTGGTTGAAGAGTCAGCCGCCGCGTCCGCTTGAGCCCAGCTGCGCTGAGGCATAGCTGAAACCTGTTCGCGGCAAAAGCAGAGGTGCCGTCGAGCTGATGAGTACGGTTCCCTCTGCGTACAGCCACCCTGACAGAAGCGTGTGCTCTTCCAGCAGCGTGTGCTGATCAGGTTCAACGTGGGCGGCTGTCGCTTCGATCGCCTGTGCCGCGCTGAGCACGCCAGAGGTTTTTGCAGCAGTTTCTGATGCGGCCAGCCGTCCCCAGCGGATGAGCGCCAGTTCCCAGCTTCCGTCAGGTTGCGGGCGCGCAGCGGTTATCTGCTCGGTGTCCTTAAGCAGGTCTGCTGCTTCTGCCCGTGCTTGGACGCGCAGCATGTGCACTGCCGCATCCAGTGTTTCCCCGGCAGTTTCAAAGCGCTGATTCTGGGACAGCTGCCGCAGCCTTCCATGCAGCTGTTGGCTGAAATCGGACGTGTTACCCGCTGCGAACTGCTCAAGCCCGCTTATGGCGTCCTGGTACGCCTGTTCGTCCGTTACACCAGAGCATGGGCCGCCGCACGCGTCGACCTGGCTGGCTGCGCACGGCCTGAACTTTTCGGACCGGGGGTTCTGAGTGCAGGTTTTCAGGGGATACAGCTGCTCCAACACCTGCTTGGCCTGGAGTGCGCTCTTGTGCGACGAAAAAGGGCCGGCGACCAGTAGATTTCGGGGTGGTCGGGAGCGTACTGCTGACAGCCGGGGAAACGCCTCGTCGGTGAACTTCAGCCACGTTTGGCGTTCTGGTCTCTTCGATCGCCGGTTGTAGGGAGGGGCGAGTTCGCCGATGAGCCGCACTTCGCGCACCGCGGCCTCGATTTCTGTTGCGCAGGGGATTGTGGTGACTTCCTGTGCGGCTGTCACCATTTCCGTCATGCGCCCTCGAGTTTCTCCGGCAGTGAAGTACGAGCGGACACGCGAGCGCATGTCGCGTGATTTTCCGATGTAGAGAACACGGCGCGCCCCGTCGAGGAACATGTAGACGCCGGGAGCTGAGGGAACATTTTCTGCCAAGTGCAGTTTCGTGCGCCTGCGGCCAAGCCCTTTGGGCTTGATCGACAGCAGTTCTTCGAGCGTTGTGACACCGTAGCCGCCCAGACGGTCGAAGAGGTGGTGGAGGAGCTCCGTCGTTGCTCGAGCATCTGCGAGTGCCCTGTGTTCGGGGTCAGTCGCTGTGCCGAAGTGCTGTGCGAGTGTGCCGAGCTTGTGATTGCGCACTTCCGTTTTGGGAAGCAGCCGCCTGGCGAGTGTGAGGGTGTCGACTACGGGAAAGCCAGGCCACGGGTAGTCGTGTTCTTCGCAGGCTCGCCTGAGAATGCCGATGTCGAACGGCGCATTGTGGGCAACTAAGACCGTGCCTCGTGCGAATTCCAAAAACGACGGCAGCACCGCCCTCATTTCCGGTGCTGTGACCACCATGGAATTGCTGATGCCGGTCAGTCGCTGCACAAACGGCGATATGGCCTGGCCGGCTGGATTGACGAGTGTCTGGAATTCTCCGTCGATTCTTCCGCCGCGAACGCGGACGGCGCCGATCTCTGTGACGTTGCCGCCGCCGCGGTCTGCTCCGGTGGTTTCGAAATCGAGCACCGTGAACGTGACGTCGCTTAGATCAGTGCCGATGTCGGCGATGCTCAGCTGGCCGGAACGTGCGGGTTCCGGGAGATCGAAACCGGGAAATTCCTTCATCCCGGAATCGTCTCACCTGGCACTGACACGGAGATTCACACCTGCGCGCCGTCGTCATAGCGGTCGGTGCGGGACGGGGGGAGGAACAGTATCAATGCAACCGCACCCCCTGCAGCACACACGATGAAGAACGCGGTCACAAGTCCCGGTGCCGAGCGAAAGAACAAGGCAGTCAGAACCAGCCCGATGATGCCGATAAGAAATGCGGCTGCGGATACGACAAGTCCTGGTCGTGCACTGCGAATGCCGATCTTCGGCGCTGGGGGAGCCGTCCAGCCATCCTGCTCTGCGAGGTAGTCGGCAGTTTCTGAAGCAGACACCTCGGAATTGACCGCGTCGAAATCGCTGTAGCCGGACATGATCGAGTCCCATTGTTCATCGGTGACCTTCTCATCCTGGTTCAGCCGATCCCACTCGGGTCCGTCTTCGTCACGCGCCACGGGGTTCCTCCTGCAGCTGACGGACGACGGCGGTCAACTCTTCTTCGAGCTTGTCTGCGTCATAGTCGAGGGTTGCAACGTGATTGCTCATGGGCAGCGGAACGGTTCTCATCGGTCCGCGCACACCTTGGCGCACACAGTTCCACGAACGCGGTTCCACCACATCGTCGGTCCCGGATAGGAAATAGGTGATCGGTGCGTGCACCCGCCACAGTTCGGAGCGCACAACCCGGACACCTCGGTACAGTTCACCGACGCTGCGCAGAGGCACCTGCGGGTACGCCTGTTCGTCCTGTCCGGGCTTGTTGATTGCGTTCTCAATCCCCGACACCCGTTTGATGAATATGGACAAAGCACCGGCGAAAGGCGCGAAGGGGCTGTCGACATAGACGGCTGGATTGATGAGACCGACGTGTGCAATGTCTGAGCGTTTGGCCGCAGTGTGCAGACTGAGGGCCCCGCCCATTGACAATCCGATGATGACGATTTCATCGCACTCGGTGCGCAGTTCGTCAGCGGCCTGGTCGACTGCTTCACTCCACTGCTGCCACGTGCTGGCAGCCATGTCCTTCAGATTCGTGCCGTGTCCGGGCAGCAGCGGAACAGAGGTCGGCGCGCCGGTGCTGGCGTGCAGTGCTTGCGCAAGTGGTCTCATCGCGGCGGGGGAGCCGGTGAAGCCGTGAACGGCGAGAATCCCGACGTCACCTGAGCCGTTCAGGCGGAGGGGCTGCGTCAAGTCTGCTGCGTGCTGGGCGGTCATGTTTCCAGGATGCCACAGCAGAGGGTCGCAAAGGTCCTATACTCGGAAGCGCAAACAAGCGCGGTGCGTCCCGAAAGGCTCTGAGTGTTCTACTGGCTGCTTAAGCGGATCTTCGTCGGTCCGCTTCTCAAGGCTCTTTTTCGTCCCTGGGTTCGCGGCCTCGAGAACATACCGACCGAGGGCGGGGCGATCATCGCCGGAAATCACCTTTCGTTTGTCGATTCAATCTTCACGCCGCTCGTTGCACCGCGTCCCGTGGTCTACCTGGCTAAGAAGGACTACTTCATGGGGCGCGGAATCACCGGCTTCTTCACCAAGTGGTTCTTCAAGGCCACGAATCAGCTCCCGATGGACCGCGGCGGAGGATCCGCTTCCGAGGCGTCGCTGCAGGCCGGTCTGAAAGTGCTCAAGAGCGGGGCTCTCCTGGGCATCTACCCGGAGGGCACACGCAGTCCCGACGGGAAGCTCTACCGCGGTCGTACCGGCGTTGCTCGTCTGGTTCTCGAGGCTGGTGTGCCTGTCATTCCGGTTGCTGTCATCGGCACGGACAAGGTGCTCAAAACAGGCAGCGTCATCCCCAAGCTGCGTCGTGTGGGCGTGGTGTTCGGTGAGCCGATGGACTTCAGCCGCTATCAGGATCTTGAGCACGACAGGTTCCTGCTGCGTTCGATCACCGATGAGGTGATGTACGAGATTCTGCGCCTGTCAGGTCAGCAGTACGAAGACAAGTACGCTTCCACGGTGAAAACCAGGCTGCTTGCTGAGAAGCAGCCCGAACGGGAAAGCTGAGCACAGTTTCGATTCCTAGGATAACGACGACACGCAGAAACGTTATCTTCTAAATGTTTGAAACGACTCCGCCCAGCACATAGGTTTTTCTTGAAGACAGCCCCGGGCTCGTGTCTGTCCTATGCGGTAAACTCAGAGGACTTCGACAACGTGCCCTTACTTCCCCCAGGGGTCTAAGGAGGAGATGGCGTGAGCCACTCAACAGAAGAATCGGTCAAGCCGATTCCGCGCGCAGCCCAAGGGCTGCTTTTTGACGACGATCTTCCGGAGCTCGACGAAGACGCGGGCTACCGCGGTCCCACGGTGTGCCGTGTCGTTGACATCACGTACCGTCAGCTCGACTACTGGGCACGCACGGACCTCGTCGTTCCCTCTATTCGCACTGCAACCGGATCGGGTTCGCAGCGCCTGTATTCTTTCCGCGACATTCTGGTGCTCAAGGTCATCAAGCGCCTTCTTGATACCGGGGTCGCCCTTAACCAGATTCGCACCGCCGTGGGGCACCTGCGCGAACACGGAATCGATGATCTCTCGCGCATCACCCTTATGAGCGACGGCGCGTCGGTGTTTGAGTGCACGTCCGCTGATGAAGTCGTTGACCTCGTCCAGGGCGGTCAGGGCGTGTTCGGCATCGCCGTCGGCCAGGTATGGCGCGAAGTCGAAGGAACACTGTCTGAACTTCCCAGCGAAAGGCCCGAACAGGCACAGCTGCCGATTGACGAACTCGCACTTCGGAGGGCGCGCAAGTCAAGCTGATTTGCGCCCTGGGGGACTGAAGGCCTGATACACAGAGGCGGCCAGGAGAACATATCCTGGCCGCCTCTGTTGTGCTGTGTCTGGGTGTGCGTCAGTCTGCGCGCCTCTGGCGAAGTTCACGACGGCTGGGGTATGTGCCGTCGGGGCGCGGGCCGGTCAGTTTCGCGGGTTCGGACTTATCTGTCTGCGCTGTCTGTTCCGCCGGCTGGGTCTGTTCAGCCTGGCCTTTCGCCTTGGCGGTTTCAGCAGGCTTTTCGGCGGCGGGTTTCTGGCTTGGGCCAGTTTTCGTCGCAGGACCGCGTTTTTCTGCTGTACCGGGCTTTGCTGTGGGTGCGGCCTTGTCGGCCGGCTGGTTTTCCCGCTTGGCGGAGGTGCCTGCAGGCGCCGGCTTGTCGGACTGCGGGGCTTCCGGTTTGGTGGAATTTCCGACGGGCGCGGTGCCTACGTTCTGCGTCTGCGATGCAGCAGGGGCGGACGGTGCAGTGTTCGTCCCCTTGGGCTTGTCGAGCTTCGGGTCTGCAGGCTGGGCATGAGAACCGGCACCAGCACTTTGTGGTGTCTGGGCGGCTGTGTTCGAAGTCGGTGCGTCTGGCACAGCCGGGGGTTCTTCAGCGGGGCGTCGTCCCCGAATGTTTTCGCTGCGCAGCGCACGATCGAGAATCTTGTCAAAAGCGCGAGCAAGTTCGCTGGCGGGACGCCCAGGCCACTGGTGAATCGGTCGGGCAGAACCCTGTGCCTGCTGCAGAACAGTGCGTTCGGGAAGCGGCGGGTTAATGACCAGCGGCCCGAACATGTCCTTGAGTTCGTTGATGCGGAAGCTGTGTTCGCGCGACGACGGACGCACGCGGTTAAGCGCAATGCCCAGAGGCTGCAGGTCTTTGGCTGTGCGCTTGCGCAGTTCATCTGAGGCGCGCAGTGCACGATCAGCCGCAGCGACAGAGAACAGGCCGGGTTCAGTGACGACGAGAACCCGGTTGCTGGCTGTCCAGGCCGTGCGCGTAAGGCCGTTGAGTGATGGTGGGCAGTCGATGATGACCAGTCTGTAAACGTCGGACACCCTGTCAAGTGCATCGCGCAGCCTCTTGAGATAGCGCTCTGACAGACTGGGGCGATCGAATTCGGCGGCACGCGGTGAGCCGGGGATGACGTCGAGCCGGCTGGACCCCTTGTCGGTCCATCCGCTGGGCACCATCGCTTCGCGTGCGAGCTTTGATTTCGGTGCGGCAAGGACATCCGCGATGTCCAGCGGCGTGGAAATCGGGACGTCGAGACCCGTCGATGCGTCAGCCTGGGGGTCCATGTCGACCACGAGGGTCGGGATTCCGCGGCTCTGCGCGGCAGAAGCCAGGCCGAGAGTTACCGACGTCTTGCCGACGCCGCCTTTGAGACTGGAAATACTGAGGACAAGCACAGTTCCACGTTATCCGATTCTGCTGCTTACATGCTGGAGGCGCCCGGGGAATCTTTCAGCCCGGAGGTGTGGATGCTGGAACCGGCAGGACCCGGGTCGACGACGATCTTTGCCGGTATTGCCCGCTGCATGGATTCGACGTGGGAGATAACCCCGAGGCAGCGACCTCCCGTGCGCAGTTCGTCGAGCACGGTGAGCACCGCGTCTAGTGAGTCGGGGTCGAGGCTGCCGAAGCCCTCGTCAATGAAGAGGGTGTCCAGACGAAGGCCCCCTGCCGTTTCAGCCACTGTGTCAGCCAGGCCGAGTGCCAAAGCCAGTGCGGCCATGAATGACTCGCCACCCGACAGGGAACGGGGGTCTCGTTCGCTTTCGGAAAACGCATCGTGGATGACGAGGCTGAGTCCCGCTTTGCGTTCCTTTCTCTGCCCAAGAGGGTTTACTGACAGACGGTATCGCCCGCTGGTCATGGCGCTGAGTCGGTCTGAGGCGCTGCGTGTGACCGCTTCGAACAGTCCTAGAAGTGCGAACGAGCTCAAAGGCAGCTTCGAATGCTGCGCTGTGCCGCGTACAAGGTCCGACAATTGGACTTCTTCTTTCAGCCGATCAATTGCGCGGCGCTCATGATCGGATTCGGCTGTGAAGCGCTCGAGGAGTCTTTCCAGGGAATTCAGACGGTCGGCGACGACAGCTAGGCGCTGGTGCAGCCGCTGTGACTGCTGAGCCCAGGTGTCAGCGGCAGCGGCTGCCTCCGCGGCGCGATCATGACATTCCTGTGCGCTGGGCAGCGTCTGAGCTTCCGCGAACCAGTCGCTGTTTCGGTTTTCATGCAGTTTGGTTTTCCGGTATTCATTCGCCGTCAGCACGTTTTCGAGCTGCTCGGCGTCGGAAGCCGCCGCCTTCTCAAGCTGGTGGTCATCCGCAAATGCGGATGCTTCGAGCAGGGCGGCGTAGTCAGCCGCACGCTGGGTGAACTCGCGCTCGGCGCGCTGCACGTGGTCTTCGGCAGTCTGCAGCTTGCGGATGAGCGACATTCGTCTGCTGAGGGCCTCGGCAACGGCGGATGCAGCCTCGGCAGTGTCCGGGACCTCGACCCCTGCGGCGCGGATGTCGGGAGCGAACACGGAATCATGCGTCTGTGACATGGCATCCATCTGCGAGTCAGCATCCGTAAAGCGCTCCCTGGCCGCATCGGTCTGCTGCTGGGCGGTTGTCAGCCGTTCGTGAGCAGATGCCAAGCGCAGAGCCGCGCCTTCTGCTGCCCCCTTGAGTTTCTGCTGAACTTCGCGTCCGCGTTGCAGTTCAGCGGCGGCTTTGTCCAAAGCCCCCCGAGCTTCGTCGGGGTCGGTGAACTTCGCATTCTGCACGGCCTCTTCCGCGGCAGCCAGCTGCGCTTGGGCCGATGAAACGGCAGTGCGTGCCTCGTCGAGTGCCGTTCGCGCCCGATCAGCTGCTCTTTCGGCCCGTTCTTCTGCATCCCGTGAGTTCTCTGCGCCCGCCGCCCGGGCCGGACTCGGGTGTTCTTCCGATCCGCACACTGGGCATGCGTGTCCTTGACGCAGGTCCCGGGCAAGTTCAGACGCTATTGCGCTCAGGCGCAGGCCCCGGACTTTCCGAAAGTGCTCTGTCGCATCACGTACGGTGTCTTCACGCTCGCGCAGCACCGCCTGTGCACTCTGGACGAGGTCCTGCATTTCAGCGTGTCGCCTGTGGGCATTGAGCGCACTGTCGGCGTGCGTCGCGATGTCTTGGTGTTCGGCTTCGAGCTTGGCGAGATCGGGTGCTTCCGCGAGTTCGTTCTGCGCCGCCGTGTCGGCTTGGGCGGCTTCGGTGTGGGCCGCTTGGGCTTTCTTCAGCTCTTCGTGCGCGGCCTCGAGCGCTTCGCGGCATCGTCTGCTCTCAGCTTCGAGCGCTTCCCGCCTGCGCAGACTGCGGGCCAGGCTGCCTGCTGCGGAGTAAGCGGTGTTTGTGACGGATTCGCACTGTGCGAGATCCTCAACCTGACCTATCAGTGCTTTGAGCTCTTTTTGGGCGCACTCGTATTGACCTCGAGCATCTAAAAGCGCTCGGTGAGCTTTTCTCTGTTCGCGCAGGCTCGGCATGATGCGATCCGCCGCTTTCTTGCGTTCGAATTCGCAGCGGGCGGCCTCGACAGCCTCCCGCTGGTTCTCATGCTCAGCTTCCAACCGCCGGTGCTCTTCGAGAGCCTCGGATTTTACGGCGGCGCTTTTCAGTTCTTGGGCACGGTTGTTGTGAAGCTCAAGGCATTCATCAGCGGTTCTGGCAGCGATGGTCGCTGTTTCTGCGTGCTCGACTGCAGCTGTTTTCGCAGCAGCCAGAAAAGCGACGACGTCAACGAATCCCGGCCGTTGGTCGTCTGGCGCTGCCAGGGGGTCGAGACACTGTTCAGCTGCGGTCTTCATGACATCGCAGCGGTGCCGCATGATGTCGTCGAGTTTCTGCCTTGCGTCTTGTGACCGCTGTTGGAACCAGTCTTCGACGAAGCTGAAGCGCTCTGTTCCGAACAGCTTGCGCAGCAGGGGTTCTCGCTCAGCTGTGTCAGCTCTGAGGAAGGCCGTGAATTCTCCCTGGGGGAGCAGCACGATTTTGGTGAATTGCTCTGCTGTGAGGCCTATGACCGGTGCGAGGGCTTCGCCCACCTGGCGGCTGCCGGAAGCCACGGGCTTCCAATTCTGACCGCGCTGTTCAAACAGAAACGCCCGCGGCTTTTCTTTCGTCGTGCCTTCACCGCGCAGCTTCGGTCGGTCGTAGCTTGGGCTGCGTTCAACTTTCCACCTGCGTCCATCCGCTGTGAAATCGAGCACGACTGTTGTCGGAGTATCGGGACCGGCGTAGGTGGAGCGCAGTTCGCCTGCATCATTGCGCACACCGGGAACACGGCCGAACAGGGCAAACGTGACAGTGTCGAGGATGGTGGTCTTGCCCGACCCAGTGGGGCCGGAAATGAGGAACAGGCCGTCATCGGCGAGGGCGTCGAAGTTGACCGTCTGGCGTTGGCTGAAGGCGCCGAAGCCTTCAACGGAAAGCGTGTGGAATTTCATCGAGTCCGCTCCTGAGCCCATTGCATCGCGTTGGTGAACAGTTCTCGTTCTGATTCCGAGGGTGAGCGCCCGACTGTTGCTTTGCAGAACTGTGCAAAGACTTCTGCGTCGTCGACGGTTTGTGTTCGCCTGCTCCGTGGCGCCGTGGTCTGCACGAGGTTGATCCACTGGACGCTGAGCAGCTGCGGAAATGTTTTCCGGAGTGAGTCCAGAGCGCCCTGCGGGACCGTGGTGTTGGTCAGCCGCACCTCGACCGCGTGGTCCTGGTAATCGGGTGCTCTCACCAGCAGCTCCTCGACGCTGCCGGTAAGAGAAGCGACCGGAAGGATCTGGGGGATCGTCACAGAATCGATCGCTCCAGACCGGGTGTCGTACAGCCACATGAGCTTGTCTGTGCCGGCCTCGGAAAAGGAATAGGGGAGGGGTGAACCCGAATACCGTACGTTCGGTACGACGGTTTGTGGGCGGTGCAGGTGGCCGAGGGCGGCATAGTCGGCCCACGTGAAGAGGTCCGCTTCCGCCCTGCCCACACCGCCGATCTCAATTGATCTTTCGGAATCGCTGGGTTCGGCACCGGCGATGAATCCGTGTGCCATGACGATCGCCGTGTGGTCCGGGCAGTGCTGCGCACGGTGGGCGAGTATGCGCTCCATTGCTGCATTGAGAACTGCGCTGTGTGTGCGCGAGGTGCCGAAGACGCCGCTGACGAGGGCGGGCTCCAGATATGGGATTCCGTATACGGCAGCCCGGTCATCGTCGTCGCCGAGCAGAACGGGTCGTTCAATGTCGGAAAGGGACGTGCGAATGTACAGCCCGGAGGATTCCATGAGTCGGCGGCCGACCCCCAGCCTTTGGTGGGAGTCGTGATTGCCGCTGGTCAACACTGCGACTGCACCGGTGTCGAGGACCCGAGCCATCGTGGCTTCGTAGGCCTCCAGTGCGTCCAGCGGCGGAACGGCACGGTCGAAGACATCGCCGGAGACAAGCAGCACATCAATTGAGCTGCTTTTGATGGTCTCAATGAGGAAGTCGGCGTACTCAAGGAAGTGCGGAACGGTGTTCATGCCGTGGAACGTCCGTCCGATGTGCCAGTCCGAAGTGTGAAGGATCCGCATGGGCACAAGCGTAGAGGGTGGCACGGACATGGGCTTGTGCAAGCCGCATGACGGAGATCACTACCGCATTCGGTACAGTGGTTCAGACACAAACTGGAGGCCGCCCCTTAAGGGGCACAACCGGAATAGAGCTTGCCTGATGTTCAAGAAAGTCCTGGTAGCCAACCGCGGTGAAATCGCGGTGCGCGCATTCCGCGCAGCCTACGAACTCGGCGCGTCCACAGTCGCCGTCTTCCCCTACGAAGACCGCAACTCGGAGCACCGCCTCAAGGCTGACGAAGCGTACATGATCGGAGACGAAGGGCACCCGGTTCGGGCGTACCTCAACGTCGACGAGATCATTCGCGTGGCCAAGGAATCCGGAGCAGACGCCGTTTACCCCGGTTACGGGTTCCTGTCGGAGAACCCGGAACTTGCTCGTGCATGCGACCGCGAGGGAATCACCTTCATCGGCCCGCGTGCCGATGTGCTCCAGATGGCCGGCAACAAGGTTGAAGCCATCGCCGCAGCACGCGAAGCGGGAGTTCCCACGCTCGATGCAACCCCGGCATCGACTGACCTCGACGAACTGCTCGAAGCCGCTGAGGACATGGAGTTCCCGCTGTTCGTCAAGGCAGTCGCCGGTGGCGGCGGTCGCGGTATGCGACGTGTTGACAACCGCACCGAACTGGTTGAGGCCGCGAAGATCGCCATGCGCGAAGGCGAAGGTGCGTTCGGCAACCCGACCGTCTACATTGAGCAGGCCGTTCAGCGGCCCCGCCACATCGAAGTCCAGGTTCTGGCTGACAACGACTCGAACGCCGTTCACCTGTTCGAACGCGACTGCTCTATCCAGCGTCGCCACCAGAAGGTCGTCGAAATCGCCCCCGCGCCGAACCTCGACCCGGAAATCGCAAGCGCAATGCACGACGCTGCGCTGCAGTTCGCCCGTTCGATCGGCTACCAGAACGCCGGAACCGTCGAGTTCCTGCTGGAAACCGCCGGCCCGCGCGCAGGCAAGTTCGCCTTCATCGAAATGAACCCGCGCATCCAGGTTGAGCACACGATCACGGAAGAGATCACCGATGTCGACCTCGTGCAGGCGCAGATGCGCATTGCCGCGGGCACAAGCCTGGAAGAACTCGGCCTGACTCAGGACAAGATCAGCTACAAGGGTGCGGCCGTGCAGTGCCGCATCACTACGGAAGACCCCGCAAACTCCTTCCGCCCGGACACAGGAACGATCACCGCGTACCGTTCGGCCGGCGGTGCGGGTGTCCGGCTGGACGGCGGCACCGTCTACGCGGGTGCCGAGGTTTCGGCCCACTTCGACTCGATGCTCGTCAAGTGCACCGCACGAGGTGCCACGTACGACGTTGCGGTCAACCGCCAGCGTCGCGCACTTGCCGAATTCCGCATCCGCGGTGTCGCATCGAACATCGGCTTCCTCCGGGCTGTTCTCGACGACCCCGCGTTCATTCGCGGTGACCTGTCGACCAACTTCATTGAAGAGCGTCCCCACCTGCTGGAAGCACGCGTGGGCGCTGACCGCGGTTCGAAGGTCCTCGAATACCTCGCCGACGTGACCGTCAACCAGCCCTACGGCCCGTCACCGGTTGACCTCAAGCCCTCTGAAAAGCTCCCGCAGCTGGAACTTTCCGAAGAAACACCCGCGTCATCGCGCAACAGCCTCCTGGAACTCGGCCCCGAGGGCTGGGCAAAGGCTCTGCGTGATGCCAAGGAACTCAAGGTGACTGACACCTCGTTCCGTGACGCCCACCAGTCGCTTCTGGCGACCCGTGTGCGCACCCGTGACCTCGAAGCTGTCGCACCGTACATCGCCCGGATGCTGCCCGAACTGCTCTCGGTAGAAGCATGGGGCGGCGCCACCTACGACGTCGCGCTGCGCTTCCTCGCGGAAGACCCGTGGGAACGTCTGGAGAAGCTGCGCTCGGCCATGCCGAACACCAACCTCCAGATGCTGCTGCGCGGCCGCAACACCGTCGGCTACACGCCCTACCCGACCGAAGTGACCGACGCCTTCGTCGACGAAGCCGCCCGCACCGGCATCGACGTGTTCCGCATCTTCGACGCCCTCAATGACGTCGAACAGATGCGCCCGGCAATTGAGGCTGTCCGCGGCACCGGCAAGGCAGTGGCCGAAGTCGCGCTGTGCTACACCTCGGATCTTCTCAACCCGAAGGAAGAGGTCTACACCCTCGACTACTACCTGAGCCTTGCAGAGCAGATCGTCGAAGCCGGCGCCCACGTCCTCGCAATCAAGGACATGGCAGGCCTGCTGCGCCCCGCCGCAGCCACCAAGCTGGTCACCGCGCTGCGCAGCGAGTTCGACCTGCCGCTGCACCTGCACACCCACGACACCGCCGGCGGTCAGCTGGCCACCCTCCTGGCCGCATCGGAAGCCGGCGTGGACGCTGTTGACGCAGCCTCCGCATCGATGGCCGGCACCACGAGCCAGCCGCCCATGTCGGCACTCGTGGCAGCCCTCGAGCACACCGAGCGCGACACCGGCCTCAACCTGGCCAACGTGCAGGACCTCGAACCGTACTGGGAGGCCGTGCGCAACGTCTACAAGCCGTTCGAATCCGGTCTGCCGGGACCGACGGGTCGCGTCTACCGCCACGAAATCCCCGGCGGCCAGCTGTCGAACCTGCGTCAGCAGGCAGTTGCACTCGGCCTGGGCGAGCGCTTCGAAGAAGTCGAGCTCATGTACGAAGCAGCCGACAAGATCCTGGGCCACCTGGTAAAGGTGACTCCCTCCTCGAAGGTTGTCGGCGACCTCGCACTGCACCTCGTCGCAGTCAACGCCGACCCCAAGGAATTCGCGGAGAACCCCCAGAGCTTCGACATCCCGGACTCCGTCATCGGGTTCCTCAGCGGTGACCTCGGCGACCCGCCGGCAGGCTGGCCCGAGCCGTTCCGCACCAAGGCGCTGGAAGGCCGCAAGCACGTCAAGCCTGCTGAGCACCTTGAGGCGCACGAAGCTGAGCTCCTGCGCGAGCCCGGCAAGACCCGCCAGGACACGCTCAACCGTCTGCTGTTCCCGCAGCCGACCAAGGAATACGGCCGCATGATCGACCAGTACGGCGACCTGTCGGTGCTGGAGACGAACGAATTCCTGTACGGCGTGCGTGAAGGTCACGAACACTCCGTCGTCATCGAAAAGGGCAAGGCTCTGCTCGTCGGCATCCAGGCGATCTCCTCGCCGGATGAACGGGGTATGCGCAACGTCATGGCAACGCTCAATGGCCAGCTGCGCCCGCTGTCGATCCGCGACCGTTCGGTTGACGTTGACATCGCGGTTGCAGAACGCGCCGACGAATCCAACCCGGGTCACGTGGCCAGCCCGTTCGCGGGTGTCGTCACCCTCCAGGTTGCCGAAGGCGACAAGGTCAAGGCAGGCCAGACGGTCGCCACGATCGAAGCGATGAAGATGGAAGCCTCCATCACGGCGACGATCGACGGCACCGTGTCGCGTGTGGCCATCGAACCTGTCGCGCAGCTTGAAGGTGGCGACCTCGTGGTGGTCATCGATGGCTGAACGAGCCATCAGGCTCTTCGGAGACCCCGTCTTGCGCACTGAGTGCCGGCCCGTCACCGAATTCGGGCCGGCAACTCGGGCGCTGGCGCAAGACCTCATCGACTCGTCGCTGCCCGACGGCCGTGCCGCCGTGGCAGCGCCCCAGATTGGGGTTGCCCTTCGAGCCTTCGGCTATGACGTCGACGGCCGCACCGGTGCGATCTTCAACCCCGAGATCATCGAAACGTCGGGCGAGGAGCGCGACATCGGCGAAGGCTGCCTGTCGATCCCGGGTCTGCAGTTTCCCACCCCGCGCTGGGAATATGCGGCCGTGAAGGGCTTCGACGCTGACGGCAACCCGGTCGAACTGCGCGGTGATGGGGTGTTCGCGCAGATGCTCCAGCACGAAACAGACCACCTGAACGGCGTTGTGTACGTTCAGACACTGCCCGGGCCACGGCGGAAAGAGGCGATGAAGCAGATTCGCAATTCCGCTTGGTTCGGCAGCTGAAATCGGCGGCGGCCCGTAAGGGGTCGCCGCCTTTCGTCTTCGAAAGGAGAATAATGGAAATCACGAAAGCAGGTGTCATCGGCTCCGGCCTCATGGGCTCGGGCATTGCCGAGGTCCTCGCTCGTTCGGGTCTGGACGTCGTCGTCCGGGACATCAGCGACGAAGCTGTCGCAGCCGGCCGCGGCCGGATCGAAAAGTCCTTCGCCAAGGGCGTTGAGCGCGGCAAGCTCAGCCAGGAAGACGCCGACGCGGCTCTCGGCCGCCTGACCTTCACAACTGATCTGCAGGCCATGGCCGACCGTCAGCTGGTCATCGAAGCTGCCAGTGAAAACGAAGAGATCAAGAAGTCGATCTTCTCTGAACTCGACGGCATCGTCACCGACAAGAACGCGATTCTTGCGTCCAACACCTCGTCCATGCCGATCATCCGCTTCGCGCAGGTGACCTCACGTCCGGAGCGGGTTCTCGGTCTGCACTTCTTCAACCCCGCACCGGTGCAGCCGCTTGTCGAGATCATCAGCTCCGTGCTGACTGATCCGGAGGTTGCCAACACGATTGAGAAGTTCTCGATTGACGTTCTGGGTAAGAAGCCCATCCGCTCGGACGACCGCCCCGGCTTCATCGTCAACGCTCTGCTCATCCCGTACCTCTTCGCCGCCATCCGCATGTACGAAGCCGGTCACGCGACGAAGGAAGATATCGACAACGGCATGATGAACGGTGCCGCTCACCCCATGGGTCCGCTCACGCTTGCTGACCTCATCGGACTGGACACATGCCTGTTCGTCGGCCAGTCGATCTATGAAGAAACCGGTGCTGCCGCCGACAAGCCGCCGGTCCTGCTGTCGCGAATGGTCGACGGGGGACTGCTCGGTCGGAAGACCGGCCGCGGATTCTACGACTACCGCTGACTGAGGAACAGAACGAACGAGGCGGAGCTCACCAAAGTGAGCTCCGCCTCGTTCTTTCTTGGGGGAGGGTTCAGCCGAGTTCGGCTGCGGCCAGGCGCACGCAGGCGACCAGGCCTTCGGCTGCGGCGGTGACGTCTTCGAGGCTCGGCATGGTGGGTGCGATCCGGATGTAGGCGTCGTTGGGGTCAAGCCCGTGCGGGTGGGTGGAGCCTGCTGGGGTGAGAGCTACACCGGCTTCGGCCGCGTACTTCACAACCTTTGAGGCGGTGCCGTTGGGGACGCGCAGGGTGATGAAGTAGCCGCCGTTCGGCTGCGTCCATGACGCGATGTCGGAACTCAGACCGTTTTCAAGCGCGGTGAGCACGGCTTCGAACTTCGGGCGGATGATCTCGGCGTGGCGGCGCATGTGTTCGCGAACGCCGTCGGCATCGCGGAAGAACCGCAGGTGGCGCAGCTGGTTGATCTTGTCCGGGCCGATCATGGCGGCCCCCATGTGCGCGCGGTACCACTCGATGACGGCGGGGGAGCTGGCGAAGAACGCCACACCCGCGCCGGCGAAGGTCATCTTCGATGTCGAGGCGTAGATCCAGGGGCGGTCGGGGTGGCCTGCTTCGGCGCACAGGGCCAGAATGTCGACCATGGGTGCCTGGTTGTCATCCGACAGGTGGTGCAGGCCGTAGGCGTTGTCCCACAGAAGGGTGAAGTCGTCTGCTGCCGCATTGATTTCAGCGAGTTCGCGGGCATGGGCTTCGCTGATCGATGTGCCGGTCGGGTTGGAGTACATGGGTACGAGCCACATGGCGCGAACGTCCGGGTCGGACACATAGCGGCGGACGTCGTCCATGACGGGTCCTTCATCGTCCGTGCGGATGGTGATGAGCTCATAGCCGAGGGCTTCTGCCAGCTGGAAGTGACGGTCGTAGCCGGGGACGGGGCAGAGGATTTTGGCGTTCGTCCACGGGCCGCCGGTGGGGGTTCCGTAGCGCTTGGCGAAGTCCAGGGTCATGTACTCAAGCGTCAAAGATGACGAACCCTGAGCGAGGATCTGCTCGGTGGGCACCTTGTAGAGCGCACCGAAGATTTCGCGGAGTTCCTTCAGTCCGTCAAGGCCGCCGTAGTTGCGCGTGTCGATTCCCGAAGGCGAGGTGAAGTCGTCACCCGTGACGTTCGTCAGCAGATCAGCCGACAGGTCAAGCTGTTCGGGTGCCGGCTTGCCTCGTGTGATGTCGAGATTGAGGCCGCGAGCGGCGAACGCGCGGTAGTCAGCCTGTGCCTGCTCAAGGGAAACGTCCATCATGGCCTTTCTGGTTCTTAAGAAGAAAACCCAGGAAATATACACTCTCGGTTCATTTTAGGCTCCCATTGGTACGCCGCAGACACCGGATAGGCTGGGCCACAGCGAACCGACACACACCGCACGTGTGCCGCTTGAATCAACCCCAGCCGAGGAAGGCCTCCTATGCGTCGTTACACCCCGCAATCCGTCAAAGAGCAGATCTTCACTGGGCTGAAAGCCTTTGGACTGGCAGAAGACCAGGCGCAGGTGTGCACAGAGATCATGTTTGCCACCGACCTGTCGGGAGTCGACTCCCACGGCATTTCGATGCTTCCCCTGTACTGGCAGGAGATCTCCGACGGCACCCTGAATGAAAAGGCCGAACAGCGCCTGGTTCACCAGTTCGGTGCGGTTTCGGTTTTTGACGCCGACCATGGCTTCGGTCATCCGGTGAGCGTGCGCGCGATGGACGCAGCAATCGAAGCAGCCGAGAAGTTCGGAGTGGGCATCGGGTCGGTGCGCAATGCGAATCACTTCGGGGCTGCCGGACAGTATGTTCTGCGGGCTGCTCGCAGGGGCATGGTGGGCATTGCCACGTGTTCGACGCGTTCGGCCATGCAGAAGCCGACCGGGGCCAAGCATGCGCTCATGGGAACGAATCCGATTGCCTTTGCGCACCCGGTGAAGGACGAAGAGCCCATTTTTGTTGACATGGCCACCACCGTTGTGCCCGGCAACAAGGTCAAGGTCTACGCCTACGCGGATGAGCCTCTCGCCGGCGAATGGGCAACTGACGGCAATGGTGAGGTTGTCACGGACGGCATGCAGGTCTACAACGCGCTTCTGAACCCCGAAAGCTCCGACATCGGGCTTCTTCCGGTTGGCGGCAACAGTGCCGGTGGGCACAAGGGCTACGCGCTTGCCACGATGGTGCAGCTGCTCTCGGCTGCCCTGTCCGGTTCCGACCAGCCGGGTGATGTCGCCGGACGCCAGTCGATTGGCTACTTCTTCTTGGCGATTGATCCGCGCGCGTTCGGTGAAGGTGCCGACGCCGAAGAGTACGCACGCGTTCTGCGGGACACCCTGCGCGGTATGGAGCCCGTTGACCCGGACGAACCCGTGCAGGTTGCCGGTGATCCTGAGCACCGCTCGGTGGAGGACCGCTCCGTCAACGGCATTCCCATTTCGGACGGCATGGTGCAGGCGATCCGGGAAGCCGTCGAGGACGCCGGGGCGGAATTCATTCTGACCGAGGTCTGATGGCAAGCCCGAAGATTCGCCGCGATGCTAAAGGACGCGGCACTCTGTTCGGTGCTTCGGCATACGAGTACGAGCGCATTCGACCCGGCTATCCCGATACGGCCGTTCGCGCTGTCTCTGACCGCGCGCTGGCTGCTGCCGCCGAGGACGGGGGAGAGGTGCCCGCTGATCCTGCGGGACTTCGGGTGCTCGACGTTGGTTCCGGTACCGGGAAATACGGTCGGGCGCTTGCTGAGCGTGGCTTTGACGTTCACGCAGCCGATCCGGACTCGGCGCTCTTGGAGATCAACCCTCTGCCGTCGACAACCGCTCGGGCAGAACAGCTGCCCTTTTCTGATGCATCGTTCGACCTCGTAGTGTCTGCTCAAGCGTGGCACTGGTTTGATGCCGAGGCGGCCTCAGCGGAGTTCGCGAGGGTCCTCAAACCCGGGGGAGTGGCGGCCATAGTTCTCAACCAGCTCGATGTGCGGGTTGACTGGGTTCTACGACTGTCACGCATCATGCACGCCGGTGATGTCTATCGCCCGCAGTGGCGGCCCGAACTTGGAGCAGGTTTCGGTACGGTCGAAGCGCGCATTGATGAGTTCAGTGTGCCGATGACGATTGACGACACGGTTGCGCTGACAGCAACGCGTACGTACTGGCTGCGCTCAAATGACACGGTCCGCGCGCGTGTCGAGGGCAACCTGCGCGGCTATTTGACCGAAGAACATCCGGTGAGTGAGCCGTTTGATCTTCCGTACATGTGTTTGACGTACATGGCGCAGAAGCAATGACAGTGTTTATTGCTGGGGTCGACCTTGCTTCACAGACTGCCCAGACAGGTCTTGCGGTTGTGTCTGCTGACTCCTCAGCGCTTCGAGTTGAGCAGCTCGAGGTCGGTGCCCACGACAGCGCCATCATCGAAGCCATCCGGCGGTCGGTGAAGACCGGGGTCGATGTGCCGCTCGGCTGGCCGGACAGGTTCGTTGACCTGGTCAGTGCTCACCACGCTGGTGGGCCGCAGCAGTGTGCTGACTGGCGGACAGAGGCGGTTCTGCGGCTGACTGACAGAGTCCTCAAAGAGGATTTCGGTCTGCGCCCGCTGAGTGTGTCAACTGACAGGATCGCATATCCGGCACTGCGGTGGAGCGGCATTGAAGCGCAGCTGAAGCTATTGGGGATCGACACGGCGCGCGATGGATCAGGGCGGATCTGCGAGGTCTATCCGGCAGGTTTCCTCTTCCAACACGGGCTTAAGCACCGTGGATACAAAGGCGCGGCGGGCGCCCAGGTGAGAGAAGAGATTCTGAGGTACCTCCGCCTCGTCATGAGTGACGAGCACGCGGATCTCTGCGTGGCAGATGACAACGCACTCGATGCTGTTCTCGCCGCTGTGTCAGCACACACGGTGGTGACGGGCAAAGCTTATGGGCCGCCCGAAGAGCACAGACAGACCGCACTGCGCGAAGGCTGGATTTGGATGCCGCGCACCGATAACTGATACTTGTGTGCTGATCTACTCAGTGACGAGGGCTGCTACAACCATCGAGATGAAGAACGATGACCATGCTTCGCCCGTGAGAATGAAGAAGTAGAAAATCCTCATGAGCACATCGCTCACTGCATGGCTCACGCTCATGTGAATCTGGGCCTGAATTAAGGCATCGATCTGTGCGAGCAGGGCGTTCGAGAGAATGAACACAATGGCCGCAATGGTGGCAGTTTTGGCGATGCGAGCCATTTCTCTTTCGCGTCCCCAGGCGCCGACCGCGAGGACCAGGGTCATGAGACCGGCGGCAACGACAGGCGGCCATCGGTGACCCTCTGGGATGTTCAGATACGCGGCGAACCCAAAGCTGTAAAGTGTCTGTATTGTGAATCCGCCCGCGAGAGCACTGACCATGATGAAATGGCGTCGCAGCACAAGCCCAGAGCTGTGTGGTCGATCAATAGCTTCCATAACCCACCATCTGAGCCTCTGGGCAGGCCCAACGAACCAGGCACGCAGCACTTGCGTACTTTCGCTTGTAGACAGTTTTCCACTTTCCGGTGGTTGAGGATACATACACCTCGTGATTCGGCATTTGACGATGGCTGCCAGAAATTATCCTGTAGGAGCCATTTTTAGTGATCGTGATCGTAAACGCGCCCTGAATCGAGTTGTGCTTGCAAAATGGGTTTCCTGCTTTTAGCCTGAAACGAAGATCGACGGCTGACTTTGTCTTTCCGAGCTGCTTAATTGACATGTCCTTGGCAGATGCCGTCTTCGTAGCTACAAGCTTGCCCTTCGAATTGTATACTTTCGTTGCGCCTACTTTATTGGAACTGCTAACGAGTCCCCGGCCGCCCCACCGTACATTCGCCGTCATACTCGTGCGAGAAGTCCCATAACTGGCATTGTAACCCCGGTTATCCCCACCGAACTTGTGCCCGCTCAGACTGCGGTAGCTACCACAACCTACCAGTGGTGCGCTGAGCTTTGCCTGCGGAATGAACGTCCGATATCGCACCGTCGATCCCTTACGCGCGGCCATTGCTTTAATTTTGGTGTTGTATTCCGCTGCCTCTGCCATTAGGTCCGGGGAGTCAGGAACGATGACGTCGAATCCATGAATCGTCGCATCTTCCGAGGTAGGAAGAGCCGTCCCCTCAGGGACAACGGTCTCCACACGATAGTGATAAATTGCGCCTGGCGAAGTGTTCGAGTCTCGGAAAGACCGTTCAGACGTTTCTGTAAGCAGTTCGTTGTCGCGAAACACGGCATACCTTCGTGTGGCGTCGACGCCCTCCCAAGAAAGATCAACTTGCTCTGTGTCGACTACCGCGAGTGCTCCATGCGCCACGAGAGAAGCGTCGACGATCACAGTTCTATCGCCTTTAAATGTGCCTATTTGCACCCCATCCTCGATGTCGAAGTTTGGCGTGCCGTTACGTGTCAAACTCTTTACGGAATCAATACCACCGATGACAAGATCGCGACTCGACAATGCGTCGAGAGTATACTCAGCATCTCGGACCTGCACACCTTCTGCTTGCGCGGGTAAGGCCATGTTCGCCAGAAACGCGCCCGTTGCCAGCGCAGACACAAACGTCCACACAATTCTTCTTTGCAGAATCATGAGCTCTTCACCTCCGGATGTTCACGGCACACTGGGCTGTGTAGAGGGCTATGATTGCTTAATCTTGCCAAGCTGCGCCCCCTATATCCCATCGCTTAAACGGGCTCTTCCGGTTTCAGAGTGCGTGACGC
>NZ_KV786011.1:0-5915 GCF_001806795.1 Brevibacterium sp. HMSC22B09
CGCCGGCCGCGCCGCCGGCCGCGCCGCCAGCAGCAGCGCCGCCAGCAGCGCCAGCAGCCGCACCATCCGAGCCAGCACCAAAGCTGACCTCAGCCTCGACACCCTCGGTCGCGACCTCGCGCCCATTCCGCGCCTCGGGAAATGAAAGCCCTTCAGCAGCCTCAATCACCCCGAGTGCCAAAACGTGCGATGAGAACTGTTCGGCAGCAGCCGCAACAGCCAGCAGTTCGTCCTCAGAGACACCAACGGCGCGCACCTTGGCAACCGTCGGCCGGCCGTAAGTCAGTGTGCCCGTCTTGTCGAAGGCAGCGGTCGAAGCCGAACCCAACGCCTCAAGGACGGCACCGCCCTTGACGATGATTCCCGCATTCGACGCCCGGCTCATACCACCAAGGAACGCAACGGGAGCAGCAATCAGCAGCGGGCACGGCGTGGCCAGAACCAGCACCTCGGCAAACCGAACAGGGTCACCGCTGAGCCACCACGCAAGCCCTGCGATCAGCAGAGACACCGCCGTAAACGGCATGGCGTAGCGGTCGGCCACACGAACAATCGGCGCCTGCTGATCCTCAGTCTGGCGCACCAACGCAATGATCTTCTGGTACTGCGAATCCGCCGCCAAACGCGTTGCCCGCATCCGCACGGCCTGCGTGCCGTTGACCGAACCAGACAGAATCGTGTCGCCGACATCCTTCGCGACGGAAGCCGACTCACCCGTCAAAGACGATTCATCGAACGAACCCGCATCGATCGCCTCGCCGTCAACGGGAACAACTTCGGCAGGCCGCACAAGCAGAACATCGCCGGGCTCCACACGGTCGACTTCAATGTTTTCTGCCTGGTCAACAGGGGCATCAACAGCCGGCAGTCGGTGTGCCCGCTGCGGGGCGCGGTCCAACAAGCTGCGCAGATCACGGCGGGCACGCGCGGCCGCGTAGTCTTCCAGCGCCTCGCCACCGGTGAGCATGAGCGCAATAATCGACGCCGCCAAATACTCCCCGACCGCAAGCGAGGCGGTCATCGCCACGACTGCCAGAATGTCGAGCCCGAGCTCCCGCCGCATCAGCTGTTTGACCATGTCGATGACGGTCAGCAGGATGACGAACCCGACGAACACCGTCGCAACCAGCTGCGCAGCGGTGGTCAGGCCGGAAAAGTGCAGCGCGAGAACAACGATGAGCTCCACCAGCACCGCGGCCAGCAGCTTGTACTCACGGAAAATGCGCATCACGGTTCCCATACTCCGATACTGCCCAATCCGCGGATTTCCGCCAGCAAGCTATGCCTTGCCTAACAGGGACGGAAGCGCTTCGTCTGCCTGCGTTTACATTCTGCTCCCACGTGCAAAAACTCGGCCGAAATCAGCGATTCCGACCGAGTTTTTGCACGTAGAAGCAGAAACCGGAGTTTTTGCACGCAGGAGCAGAGTCAAGCAGCGTCAGGCAGAGTCAGGGGCGCAAAGCCAAAGCCAAAGCCGAGCCCAACTCAGAGCCCTAACCCCAACCCCGCAGCTAAACCCCTACATCAGATGAACTCAACGCCCTGGGCCAGGGGCAGTTCGCCCGAGTAGTTGATGGTGTTCGTCGCCTGGCGCATGTAGGCCTGCCAGGAATCGGTGCCGGATTCGCGGCCCCAACCGGTTTCCTTATTGCCGCCGAATGCGCCTCCGATTTCAGCACCGGACGTACCGATGTTGACATTCGCGATGCCGGTGTCGGAGTAGGCGAGGAAACGCTCGGCTTCGGCCAGTTCCGAGGTGAACACGGCACTCGACAGGCCCTGCGGAACCGCGTTGTTGAGTTCCACGGCGGCGTCGAAGTCGTCGTACTCCATGACGTAGAGGATGGGTGCGAAGGTTTCATCTTCCACGATCTCCGTCTGCGACGGCATGCGGACGACGGCCGGTTCGACGTAGTAGGCGTCGTCAGCTTCGTCGGTGAGCACGCGCTTGCCGCCGCAGACAATCGTTCCGCCCTGTTCTTCTGCCGCGCGCAGTGCGTTCTGCATGGCGTCGAAGGATGCCTTGTTGATGAGCGGACCAACCAGCGTGCCGTCGTCGGTGGGCGAACCAATGGCCAGCGTGCCGTAGGCCTTGGCCACACGGTCAACGAGGTCATCGGCAATCGAGGAGTGCACGATCAGGCGGCGCAGCGTGGTGCAGCGCTGACCGGCCGTGCCCGCGGCCGCGAAGACAACACCGCGCAGAGCCAGGTCGAGGTCTGCGCTGGGTGCGACGATTGCCGCGTTGTTGCCGCCGAGTTCCAGCAGCACCCGGCCAAAGCGTTCAGCCACAACCGGGCCGACCTTGCGACCCATGGCAACCGAACCGGTGGCCGAAACCAGGTCGACGCGCTTGTCGGCAACCATGGCCGCACCGAGGTCGCGGTCGCCCAGCAGCACCTGGCTGAGGTTTTCCGGCGCACCGCAGTCCTTCGCGGCGCGGCGCAGCAGAGCTTCCGCACCAATGGCCGACAGCGACGAGGTTTCCGACGGCTTCCACACCACCGTGTCACCGGCGATGAGGGCGAGTGCGGTGTTCCACGCGAACACGGCCACGGGGAAGTTGAACGCCGTGATGATGCCGACAACGCCCAGCGGGTGCCACGTTTCCATCAGGCGGTGGCCGGGACGCTCCGACGGCAGGGTCTTGCCGAACAGCTGACGCGACTGGCCGAGCGCCAGTTCGCAGATGTCGATCATCT
The DNA here is from genome assembly GCF_001806795.1 of Brevibacterium sp. HMSC22B09. Classification (NCBI taxonomy): domain Bacteria; kingdom Bacillati; phylum Actinomycetota; class Actinomycetes; order Micrococcales; family Brevibacteriaceae; genus Brevibacterium; species Brevibacterium sp. HMSC22B09. The sequence continues at coordinate 2,703 of NZ_KV786011.1, forward strand.
CCTGCACTTCACCGGCAGCTTCAGACGGAATCTTGCCGGCCTCGATCGTGACGAGTTCGCCCAGGTCAGACTTGTGTTCCTCCAGCAGCTGGCCCCAGCGCTGCACGACCTTGCCGCGCACCGGCGCAGGGACATCGCGCCACTGTTTGAAGGCTTCGCGGGCAGCGTCGAGCTTGCGCCCCATCGCGGCTTCATCATCGGCCGGCACCTGGCCGAGTTCGGCACCGTTGATCGGCGAGCGCAGGGTGAGGCTTCCCGCACCACCTGACGAGGCGGAGGTCAGCTGGTCGAAATCGGCACCGCACGCGGCGAGCGCCTTCTTGGTGGTCTCGAGGATCTGCTGCTGTGTCGGCAGTGACATGTGCGTGTCCTTTCTGAGTTGGTTCTTCAGTCTTTGCGAGTACGTGGTTCTTTGTGAGTTCGGAAGATTGGTGAGTTTGGGGGCTTGCGGTTGGAGTACTGGCGCTGCGGGGTTTCGTCCCACGGGCGCCGTACTAGCCCAGCTGCGCCGCACCAGCCCGGCGGGAGTGCCGGTGCCACGGTCTAAAGCTGCCGCCCGCGCTTACACGACGTTCATTTCTTTGCGGACTTCGCCGGATGCGAACCTGTCCAGGCTCAGGCCCGAAATGTCGATCAGCGGAGTGCGATCCAGGTAGAGGTCCGCCATGATTTCGCCGACCGCCGGGCCCTGGAGGAAGCCGTGGCCGGAAAAGCCGGTGGCGTACAGGAAGCCGTCGACCTGCGAAGACTTGCCGATGAGCGCGTTGTGGTCCGGGGTGACTTCGTAGAGGCCCGCCCAACCGCGGCGCAGCTGAACATCGTCAAGCATGGGGGTGCGCCGCTCCATCAGTTCGGCGAGCACTTCAAGCCACGCGGGGTCCTGCTGGGTGCTGAAGCCCCACGTGTCTTCAACCTCGGGAGCACCCAACAGCAGACCAGCACCTTCGGAATGGAAGTAATAGCTGGTCGAAAAGTCGATGGTGAACGGCAGCCGGCGCGGGTCGAAGTTCACCGGTTCGCTCACCACAATGTGACGGCGCAGCGGTTCAACCGGCAAGTCAATGCCCACGTCGGCACCGATTTTCTTCGACCACGCTCCGGCCGCGCACACCACGGTGTCAGCGGCAATCGGCCCAGCCGATGTTTCAACACCAGTGATCCGGCGGGAGCCCGGCTCCGCCTCGTCCCCCTCTGCGATGACGCGGGTGACTTCGACCCCGCGGAGGATCGTGACCCCCAGCCGGCGGGCGTTCTTGGCGTAGCCGGCCACAGCGGCCTCGGGTGTGCAGTGGGCGTCGAAGGGGTTGAAAGCGCCGGCAACAAGGTCGTCGGTGCGGATGACGGGGTTGAGTTCGCCGCATTCAGCCGGTGAAATCATGCGAGACGACTGACCCAAGGACGCCTGAAGTTCCACGTTGGCGGCCATCTTTTCGGCATCGGCCTCGTTGTCCAACAGGAACAGGTAGCCGGACTGGACCATGTCGATGTTCTGGCCCATCTGCTCTTCAAAACGGCGGAAGATCTCCAAGCTGCGCGCGCCCAGCATGATGTTCGCTTCGTCCGAGAACTGGCAGCGCAGACCACCGGCAGCACGGCTTGTGGAACCGCCGGCCAGTTCGCCGCGCTCAATGAGCACAATGTCTTCAACGCCGGCCTTTGCCAGTTCGTACGCAGTGGCTGTGCCCATGATGCCGCCGCCGATGATGACCACGGACGCGGACGTGGGAACAGTCTGGGGAACATTCACATTCACGAAAGCTCCTCTCGTCGGGCTGCCGATCAACGCTGATGGCAGCGGGCTGTTCAACGCTGAACAGTGCCCGAGGGATACGGCGATGAGGTCGACGCTGACCTGTTCGCCGGTGGTCCCAACGGGCCACACCACCATCGTGAACCCACTGAGCCATAAGGACAAGCGATATATTTTTAAGCTTCCGTTTAGCTTTGCTGATGAATCGTGTAGCTTGCTCATATGCAGTGGACGTTGACGCAGCTGCGCACCTTCGTCGCAGTCGCCGAGCAGGGAACAATGGCTGCAGCCGCCACCCGCCTGGGATACACGGCCGGTGCGGTCAGCCAACACATGTCGGCACTCAGCCGAGCAGTCGGATCACCCGTAGTTTCACCTCGGGGGCGGTCCGTTGTCCTCACGGAAGCCGGCCGCGCCCTGCTGCCCCGCGCCCGAGCGGTCGTCGCCGCCGAACGCCAAGCCTCCCGAGCCATGCGCGGAGCCTCAGCCGACACAACTGTGACCGTGGGAGTTTTCGGTTCGGCTTCGGTCGCGGCCATGCAGCCAGCAACGCAGCAGCTGGACGGTAAGGGCATCGACGTCCAGACCATCGAAGTCGACGTCGAAGAAATGCAGGAGGCGGTGGCTTCCGGGCTGATCGATGTTGGAATCGGCATCGACTACCTTGATGCGCGCCTGCCCCCGCGCCGTGGAGTGCACATGAAACCCGTCCGCCGCGAACGGCTGTCCGTGGCCGTCGGCCCCGGCGGCATGGCGGCCCTGACCGCCGAAGGGCGCGAGGTAAAGACCCTTTCCGCTGGGCTCGAGGACGGCCCCAGCATCGACGAAACTCACGAGGTGGATGCAACTGCTCACGAAGCCGCACCTGTGGGCTCGGGCGGGGTTGGCGACGGGGCTGGCGATGGAGGTGCCGCCGGCAGCACTCGAGGCGCCGGCGGCTCTCCTGCCGGACTTGGGGTGGCGCCAGGCCGCGGTGATGTTTTCCGCGATCAGGAAATCCTGCGGCGCGCACTGGGCCGCGTACCGTGGATTCTGCCGCCGGCTGATTCAACGTGGGGTCGGGCGTTCCGGCTGGCCTGCCGGGAACTCGGCGTTATGCCTCGCGAGAAGCACCTTGTCACTGACTCCGCGGTGGCACTGGCCATGGCTTCATCAGGGTTGGGCGTCACCTTGGCTACGCCCTACCTGATGCGGATGGCCCCCGCGAACGTCCACATTCTTCCCAGAACAATCTGCGGCAGCCGCGACATTGTCATCCTCACGTCCACCGATGCGCCCTTGACACCGGCAGCGCGCACTGTCGTCGACGTGCTCACCGACGTGTTCAATGCCTGAGGGCGGGTTGCCACGGCGCAGTCACCCGGCATGGCGGCGACCAGCCGTCTAGGTGGCACAGATTCACGCGGTAATGCAGATTCACGCGCTAATGCGCTGCATTAAAGCGTGAATCTGCATTACCGCGT
>NZ_KV786012.1:0-1429 GCF_001806795.1 Brevibacterium sp. HMSC22B09
GGGTGTCTGGTTTCAGGACATCGTTCACCCCTGCAGCTGAGAATCGGCGTGCGGGTGTCCCACGACATAGTTCCATTGATGTGTCGGGTCATCGTTCACCTGCATAACGTCATGGCGGGCAAGCTGGAGTATGACTTACTCACGCAACCGCGCTGTGGTTCTGGCTATCGTCAACGGTGGGATGAGTGTTAAAGACGCATCCGCACACTTTGATCTCAGCACCCGATGGATCAAAACCCTCTTACAGCGCTTCCGCACCGGCGGACTCGAAGCACTCCAACCACGTTCCACCCGTCCCTTAAACAACCCCAACAAAACTCCCGAGGAAGTACGCACAGCAATCATCAAACTGCGCTACGGACTCCTTCGCGACGGACTCGACGCCGGAGCCGAATCGATCTACGACCGGCTGGACAAAAACACCCGCCCATCAATCACAACAATCTGGCGCATCCTCAAAGCAGCCAACACAATCACCCCACAACCACAAAAACGGCCCCGCTCATCCTGGCAGCGCTTCGAAGCACCAGCCCCCAACAGCCTGTGGCAATCCGACTTCACCCACTGGCCCTTAGCTGAAGGCACCGATACCGAGATCATTACCTGGCTCGATGACCACTCCCGCTTCATCACCCACATCAGCGTCCACCAGCGGATCACCGGCCACATCGTCGTAAACACATTCCTACAAGCCGCTGACCAGCACGGACTACCGGCTGCAACCCTGACCGACAACGGACTGGTCTACACCACCCGACTAGCAGGAGGCCGCACCAAAAACCGACAGCCAAACCCCTTCGAACAGCTCCTGGCAGACCTCAACATCGAACAGAAAAACGGTCGCCCCGGAAAACCAACCACCCAAGGAAAAATCGAACGCTTCCACAGCACCCTCAAAAAATGGCTCCACGCCCAATCGCCAGCACTGACCATCGAAGACCTACAACGACAACTGCAGGACTTCCAAACCATGTACAACACCAAACGCAAACACCGAGCCATCAACAGGCGCACACCCCAACAGGCATACACCGCCACACCCAAAGACCAACCAACCGTGCAGCTACGCAACACCCACTGGCGAGTCCGATACGACCGCGTCGACGGCCACGGAAAAATCACCCTCCGTTATGCCGGCCAACTCAGACACCTCGGCATAGGCCACGCCCACAACCGCCAACGGATCATCCTGCTGGTCAACGGCCCCGATGCCATCGCAATAAACAAAACAACCGGCGAAATCATCGCCGAATACACCATCGACCCAACCAAAAACTACCAATCCAAAAAGAAAAACCCACGCACAAAAAAAGGGGAACGATGACCCGACACACCCACTCCAAAAAAGGGAACGATGACCCGACACACCAGCCGCCCCACACACAAAAAATCCCGGGACATCGAGTGAACGATGTCCCGGGACTTCACA